>BOCC01000104.1 GCA_026002715.1 Synergistales bacterium | reverse complement strand
CAAAGGCAATGCCACATTAAAAAAAACTGTGATCCAATGCGGTAAGAAGCAAAAATACCTACCTGAACTCAATGTACAGACGCATAGCTGCAAGACGAGGGGCCAACCGGGCAGCTGTGGCGGTGGGGCATGCAATCCTGAAAATTTGCTATTACATGATCAGAGACAGAAGCCATTACCGCGACCTTGGGACCGACTACTTCAACAACCTTAACAAGCAGGACATTGTCAGGAGGACAGTCAAACGCATTGAATCGCTGGGGTTCAAAGTAACTCTGGAGGAATTGCCGGCGGCATAGCCAACCCGGTGTCGCCATCCATTCGAATTTATTTCACCCTACATAAGTAGGGACTGATGTTATATTGCCTTAAAAAGAAGGGAAAAGCTCAATAGGGTTTCATAATAGTTACAGTATTGTTACAGGAAATTTTGGATGTCGGAAGAACACTGAGTTATGCAGAAGGCAAGGCCGAGTTGGAAGGATGGTTGAGATGGGCACTACGCTGCCGTATAGCCGAGATAATAGAAGTGGCCAAAATGATCGCTCGCCACATAGAGGGCATACTCAACTATCTTCCACAGCCGAATGACCAATGCCTTGCTTGAAGGTTACAACAGCGTACTGCGCGCTGGCCGTGGAGTAGCCAGAGGATTTCGGACATCCGCCAACGTGATTATCAAGAGCTTTTTAACAGCAGGTAAATTGGACTTTGGCTATCCTCAGAATATTTGGATTGTTTAGCTTCCCAGGGCAAATGCGAAGGAGCCTTTCATTTTTTATTCTTCGCCTGCCACGCGGACTAATTCTTCGGGCGACGTCTTGCCCGTAGCGACGGCGTCCAAGCCTATCTCCCAAAGCGTACGAAAGCCGTGCGCGCGGGCTAAATCCCTCAGTTTCGACGTGGGGGCTCCGGCGGCGATGGCCTCCTGTATCTCCTCGTTCACAACAAACTGCTCATAAAGCCCCAAGCGTCCTCGGTATCCCGTCCCGTTGCACTGAGGACATCCAACGGGCTCAAACGCGGTCTTTACGCCCCCACGCGCCATGACGGACGGAACGCGCGTTTCCCGCCTACAGTGCGGACACAGGCGGCGCGCTAACCTCTGGGCCACGGTGCCTATTGTACAGCTCGCGGCCAGATAGGGCTCTATACCCATATCTACCAAACGAATCAAAGCCCCTATGGAGTCGTTTGTATGCAGCGTGGAGAGGACGAGGTGTCCAGTCAGAGACGACTGCACACCGATGTGGGCTGTCTCGAAGTCACGCATTTCGCCTATCATGACTATGTCGGGGTCCTGACGCAAAATTGAGCGGAGGGCCGCCGCGAAAGTAACTCCGGCCTTCTCGTTTACCTGAATCTGCCCCACTCCGGGGAGCGCGTATTCTATGGGGTCCTCGACCGTGATTATATTTACCTGCGGTTTCGCCAAAGCCTGAAGGATGGCGTAAAGGCTCGTCGTCTTGCCGGAACCCGTGGGGCCTGTGAACAAAATCATGCCGTGCGGACGGTAGATGAGGCTTTCCATGACGTCCCGCTCGGCTTTCTCCATGCCGAGGTCCTCCAAGGTGAGAAGCCCGTGACCCTTGTCCAGCATACGCATGGCTATGCGCTCTCCGTGCTGCGTAGGCACGAGGCCTACGCGGATATCGACGGCCTGCTCGCCGAGCGTTATGCCAATTCGCCCGTCCTGCGGCGCCATATGCTCCGCTATATCCATCTTCGCCATGACCTTTATGCGGCTGGTCAGCGGCGCCTGGTGCGTGCGCGGCAGCCTCAGACGGTCCTGTAGTACGCCGTCCACGCGAAAGCGAATCAACACCTCGTCCTCGTATGGCTCGACGTGAATGTCAGTGGCGCGCTGCTTCAGGGCGTCCACAAAAAGCCCGTTGACAAGGCGGATGACGGGGACCTCCACGGAGTCGCTCAACACGTCCTCGCGACTGAGGTCGTCTATATCGTCGATGCCCTCCATGCTCTTGGCCGCCTCGTCGGCCGCCACGCTGCGAATGTCATAGAGCGTGTGCAGCCGCTCGGATATATCTTTGTCAGGGTAAATCTCCAAATCTATCGGATAGCCCAGAGACACGCCAAGCATCTGCGCCTTGGGCCATGCGTCGAACGACACGGCCCCCACTATCAAAACGCCGTTTTCGATACGCAGAGGCAATATTTTAGACGAGCGCAGAATATCCAACCCCATAGATTCCGGGAGGAGCGAGCTGATTGCTTTGGCCTCCGGCAAAGAAGATAAAGACGCGCCCTGTTCGCCGGTCTCGGGAACGGTCGCTTCGCTCGGGTCGTTTTTAGTCAAATCTATAAGCGGTTCCGTCATATCTTTACGCTCTCACTTGCGCTCACTGCGTCTTTATGCTTTTACGATAAAGCTCTCTGAAGCGGTTGTTTATCTCTATTTCCACCGGGCTCATATCGCCGGTATCGAGCCCGAGCCCGATGTCGCCCGACGTCATGACGGCCTGCTTTGTGGCGGCGCGCATTTGATCGTTGTTTTGAATTATCTGGGGCGTTAGAAATATAATAAAATCGATTTTCTCTTTCTCCTTGGAGACTTTCTGGAACAGCCCGCCAATCAAGGGGATAAACGACAGGCCCGGGACGCGCCGCTTCAAAGATCGCTCCGTCTCCTTCACTATGCCGCTCAAAACAATAGTCTCCCCGTCCGCCACCACGACGGAAGTTTTGACCTGCCTCTTTGCCGTCACGGGCGTGACGTTGCCTATCGCGGTCATCAAATCTTCCGTGGTCTGGTCTATATCGAGGGCTATCACGTTTCCGCTTCGGATATGGGGCGTGACGGTCAAGGTCAGGCCCGTGTCTTTGTAGTCGAAGTTATTCTGAATAGAGTTGGGGTTGGAGATGTCGGACGTCGAGCCCTTCATGACCGGGACGACCTGCCCCACCTGAAACGAGCTTTCTTTGTTATCCGTGCACATAAGGCGCGGCATGGAGAGAACGTTTACCGCGTCGTATTTTTTGAGCATGTCGATGGTCATATAGGCCAACGGCATGGGGCTGAAGTTTGTGACGGTATAAGAGCCCTCCGTCGCCGTCGCCGGGATTCGTTCCTCTTTGCGGGAAAGTTCGGTGAACCACTGCTGAAACTGATCCGGGACCCCCACCTCGCCCAATTGCACGGCCCCGCCGAGAAGCGTGTCACCCAGCATCTGTCCGCCGAGAACCGCCCAGTCTATGCCGGCTTTATCCAAGTTGGATACGTTTATCTCGGCCAAAAAGCCGCGGATTAGCACTTGTTTGGGCTGAATATCTATCTCGTCCAAGATTTTTTCGAGGGCGTCGTATTGGCGTTGTGTTGAGGCGAAGATAAGGCTGTTTGTCGTCACGTCGGGCACGACGGTGGCCGGGAATTTTCCGTCCTGCGCGGGCTGAAGCATGGCCGACGCCGCCAGGACTTTGCCTATCTGCTCGGCGGCGGCCGTGGCGTCTACGTTTTTGAGCTTGTATATATGAAAATCACCGGTCTTGGAGTCAACGTCCAGTTCCGCGATAATACGCCGCGCCTCCTCAATAACGCGAGGCTCCGCCACTACGACGACCTGACGGCTGTTCGGGTCCGGGATGGCGACAAGGCCGCGAAGCGTCCCTCCCGTTTGCGCTACGGCGTTGAGCTGGCCCGCCATGACGCCGGCGTCCGCAAAATTTATCTGAAATGTTCTGCTTGTCCTTGCGCTCGAGGGGACATCCAACTTACGCACCAAGTCCACGGCTTTGTTGACGTCGGTCGAGCGTCCCTGCATCAGAATACTTCGACCCGTGCCCACCGGTATGACCATGACCGATTGCCCAAAAACCTGCTGCAGCGCCTGAATCATATAGTCAGCCGCGACATAGTCGAGAGGCGCTATATATGTCACTATCTCCTCCCCGTAGCCTGGGCCGACATGCCCCATAGAAACATAGGGAGAGGCGCTCGGCGCTCCCTGCACAAGTTTGCTGTAGCTCCCCATATTTTGGATGGAAAACCCACTGGTCTGAAGAATGGACAGGAAAATCTGCTTCGCGTCATGTAGGCTTGACGGCTTTGGTGAGATAATGGTGACTTTGCCAGCGGCGTTAGGGGGAACGATGATATTTTCCTGCAAAAGCTCGGACATGAAGCGCACGAACTTCACAAGGTCTATGTCTTTGAAATTGAACTGCACAACCCCGGCGCGCCTCATAGCCTGAGCCGCCTCGATAAGGGTTTTTTCGTCATCCTCCGGCTTCGCCTCCTGCGCGGCTTCGGGAACAGGAGCCGGAGCGGCAAACGAGGGATATGCCGGCAAAAGTAACGCCGACAATATAAAGACACACAATATAACGACACACAATATATCAATATTATTACTATTTTTTTGCAAATTAACCACCCTTTTCAAGAATCAAACTCCTCGAGCCCCTGCGAATCTTGCAAAAACAGCACAATCTCTCTATCCCCAATCTCCACGGTCAGCCGTCTGAACGTCAGCTCCAATTCGTCAACCACCGGAACCGAGTCCGTCTCGACGCTCCATTTAACGATATAAGGGCTGCCCTCTTCCTGTTTTTCACCTGTGTCCGTCATGTCGCTTTGCGTGAGAAAATCGAGATAGATTTTTTGCGCCTCGCTCAGGAGAGCGCGCTCCGTCTCGACCATAGACAACATACGCAACGATACCCCTATAAGAGTATACCCTGCCGTAATGACGAGACTGACCACCACCACCGACACCATAACCTCTATAAGAGTGAAGCCGTTTTTGCGCGCTTTTCCAAAGCGTAAAACCATACTATTTCACCACATACTGCAAGGAAGTGGACGCGCCGCCGCGTTTGACCTCTACGTCAAAACGGTCGCTGTTCATAAGCGAGTTTATGGAGTTGGTTATGTCTATCATGTTGCGCAGGGGAATGCCGTTTATCGAGCTTATGACGTCGCCTTTTTGCACGCCGAGCTGGTTCAGTATGCTGTCGCGGTTTATCCACTGAACTTGAATGCCGTTTCCCTCCGACGAGGGGCGAATACGCACTCTTTTCATCTCGTCAAACGGGTTTTCCATCAACGAATTTATAAGCTCCTGACTGACCGTGCCCGGCGCTCCCTTTTCGGGATCGGCGGGAATGACCTGAGCTCCCGCGGCGGGCGCAGGCGCTTTAGCCACTGGCGCGGCGGCTCGAGCGGGCTGTTTTGGAGCCGTAACGGGCAAGGCGCCGTAGAGAAGCTCTTTAATAATATGTTCGTCGTCTTTGACAAACACGGCCTCGGTGTAGTTGACTTCTTCCAATGTGTAAACGTCAAAGCTGCCCCCCACCAAGACCAGGCGCGTTTTGCCCTCGTCCTCCATCCAAGCCAAAATGCCCGGCGAAGTCCCCTTCAGGACCGCCGTCGCCAAAGACCCCACGATAACAGGCCCGGCATCCTCGCTTATAGTATCCTGCGACGCTATCTCCAAAGGCAGCGGCATCGGCGTGACCTTGAACGGATTTGCCGCCAAAAACGTCTTCATATCGTGCGTCTCTGAGGGCGTAATTTCACCGCCCGACGCCGAGGCGACGGCAAGCGGGCGGGAGCCCGCGCCATACCGGTCAAGCCAAGCGCCTATACAAGCCATACAAAACCAGCCGCAGACAATCCCAACAAAAACCGGCAACACCCAAGCCCATAACCTAAACGCCAGCGCTTCGGGTTTGTCGTTACGACGAGCTGACGATTTGTCTTTCTCGTTCCCCGTTTCGTCTTTTGGCTGAGTTTTTTTGACGCGCCATTTCATCTGCTAAGCACCCAACGCCCCTGAGACTCTTGCTCGAGAGGCATGATGTTTTGCAAAAGAGGCAAGACCTCTTTCTCAAAGGGGTCGGAATTGACGCCCGGCTTGATGTTCAGCGTCAGGGCCGCGCGCTGAATTATCTTCTCGGCGTAAATATCTATAAGCAAATCCCCGTTCATAGAAAGAGCCCCGTTGCTTCTTATGCCCTCTAAGAAAATATTGCCGTTTCTGGCGCTTATGGTGAGACGTCCGTCGCCGAAGCCTATACCCGGGATTTTTTTAAGCGGCGTCACGGACAACTCGCCAATCGCGCCGTCCGTAAATGACAGGCGGCACAGCAACGACAGGCTCAAAATAGAATAAAACGCGTCCGGTACGACGGTCAGGGTTCTAAACGACAGGTCGGCCATACCGCTCAGCTTATACGCCCTGAGGTTTTCTACGGTAAATCCGCCGTTGGCGCTCTTGACGGAAGAGTAGGTGATACCCGACGCCCGCAAAGCGTACTCCCCAAGCCCGCGCCAAGGCATAAAAAACCAAGCCGCCGCCGAGAAGCCTACGATAAAAAGCGTTATTTTCAAACATAGCCTGATTATTTTCATCCTCGAGTTTTATCCTTCTTATATTTTTTCTTATATTTTTCTTATGTTTTTTATTTTTGCGGCTTCAGGAAACGGCCTCGATGTCGGCCTCGAGGCTGAAAAGCCGTTCTTGTCCGGCTGGAAGGGCGCGAAGGCGCGCGCTCACAACCCGCATCCCGCGCTCAGAAAGCCCGCGTATCAGATCTGTCAATTCCTCCGCGTAAATTCGGCCAATTTCCACCGAACAACGTCTTCTGTCTGGCGACGGAACGATCCGGGTAACGCGGATACCCAAACTGACCTCATTGGACACCTGGGTAAACACGGCCATAGCGTCCGTCCGCCGCACGGAACCCGCGGCGGAAGCGGACGGCGCCGCCGCTTTGTACTCAGCGGCTAAAACGCTCAGAGTGTTATAACGCTCTCGCTGAAGCGCAAAGCTCGAATGGGCGCTGGCGTACATCCCGGAGAGATACCACGAGGCAACCCATACAAACGCCGCCGCAAAGGACATAAGGAGAAAACGGACCGAGCCGTTGACCTCTCCGCGCAAAACGGAACGTATTTTGTTTATATCAAATTTCATAATATCATACCCTCAACATTCCATCACCATTTTACGGTCAAATCAAAACGATAACCGACGCCCGGCGCGTTTTGCACGTTTTGGAGCATGGCGTTGCCCGCTATGTCCGCCCATGCGTTCTGAAACTCCTGCGGCGTTCCGGCGTCGGAGGTTAAGCCTGTATAATCCACGCCGTCGAGAGTAAACCGAACGGAATCTATTGTAACGTCCATGCTTGGGTTTTGCTGAAAGATACTTCCCAATTCGTCGAACACTTGGTTTATTAAACGCCCGGCCGTATCATCGCCCCTTAGCTCCGCTATTTTGGAGCGCGCCAAACCGAGAGGGTCGGGGATTCGCCCCGTCCTTGAAGGGTCGAAGACGGAGCGGTAAATCTCTGAGGATTTATCCCTTATCTCGTCGATGCCGCGTCGCGCTTCGTACCAGCGCAAACCATTTCCCGCCAAGACAAAAAGCCCCATAGCAAGAAGCCAGCAGGCCACGTTGGACAGCCTGTGAACGGTCTGCTCCAACGTCAGGGCGCTGTCCAGCGCGTTTCGCGATAAGTTCACTTCATCTATCCAGGGGTAAAGAGAAACGCTCTCCTTGATTATCTCGCCAAGAGACGACAACGCGGCCCCGTCGGGGCTCGAGACGTCCAAGATAAAAATCTCACCGACGTCCTCGGCCCGAGACGCGCAGTAAGCCCGAAACCATTCCGTCTCAGCCTCTACATTGACGCGCGGTTTCCAGCGATAAAGAGCCGGGACGCCGCCGCGCCACAAAATAGAACAAACGTTGCATTCGTCGGCCCAAACGGTCAACCCCTCGCCGCGCACCTTAGAGACAAGGGACAAAGGAGCCGGCCAAACTTTTGTTTCAATTCCCGATAACGGGGAGACGCCTCGTCCGCCGTCCGTTTCACTCTCTCCGGCGT
>BOCC01000103.1 GCA_026002715.1 Synergistales bacterium | reverse complement strand
CCGAAGTGCCTATTTACGGTCGAAACCGCATTCTTACATAACGTAGCCTCTGTCTCAAGGCTTAGGGTAGTCAATCCGAACTTATGATTTCTCACAAGCTCCGCCGTTTAGGGCGGGGTTATTGACTCGTCCTATCCCCATATCAAAAAAGTGACGTTCAATGCGCTGTCGTTTTTCAACATGCTCTGTCCTTGCTCGTCCGATAATATAAATGCGCTTTTTGCCGGTTTTAACGAATCGGCAGTGTCTTTTTGCAAAGAACTGATTATATTTTTCCTAACTTCGTTTGTGTTTAGCCCCGACATTGAAAGCCTGATTGATAAATTCCACACTCCAATCACATTTAAGCTATCAAGTTTGGTTTTAGTTATTCTCTCAATTTCAGGTCTTATGCTGCTGAGTGTTTTCTCCGGAGCGTCTTTGACTCCCGAATAAAACACGGACTGTGTGAGATAGCAGTTATTGCGGACGAGAATGGCTGATATGGCGGAATATTGCGTTGCGATATCGGGGCTGCTCCGCCAATTTGCTAATTGAGACATTTCCTGTACATGGTCTTTTGTTGCCGTATGTTTCGCAAGTGTTTTTGCGATATTGTTCTGAAGCAAGAAGATGTTGCGCTCGTAATCGTTTCTTATGCTTCCTGCTACCCAATACAAAACACTGCAAATAATCGCAAACCCCGCTATTGAGGCAAGGACGGCAAATCCTTTACGGTTAAACTCCTTTAGGGCAATAGGAATAAGGTGGTTATGCGTCCATTCCATAGGCACTACGTTGACCTGCGGCATCTGAAGATTTTTATCATTGCTCAATCCAATTCCCCCCCCTTAAGCAGGAATGCCCCAAGAAGACTTGCATTCCGATGCTCACTGCTTCTCAACTCAACAACCTTTCCGCAAGCCTTCGATAATAATCCTAAAATACCCTGATAAACTGCGTCGTCGTAAACATGGTCTTTAAAATTTGTATTATCAATAAAAACTGCGAGCGTTGGGCTCCAAAGCTGATGCTGTTTTTCTGTTTGCATAACAACAGAGTTGACTAAAAAATCAACCGATGACATCCAATCCGCACTCTTTGATAACTCTCCCGATAGCTCTGAGACCAACGGCGATAGTAACTGGTCATCAAAATTAACGACAATCCAAAATTGAATAGCATGATCCGACAGTTCGCAAAAAAGTATCGATTGCTTGGGATTCATAATCATTTTTTCCTTATCAGCAACGAATCGCGTTATCGGCAGCACCCTGTCCTGTACGGAAACAATAGATCCGCCCGACTCTAAAAAATTCTTGAATCTTGCGGAGATTTGCGTCCTCGAATGAGACGAAAGCATACTTGCGTAGCCGAAAAATCGTTCTTTTCCCTGAAAAACAAAGCTGCTTACCGTCATTTCTTCAGGCTTCATCAGATTGGTGTTACTCTTTAAATAGCTTCTAATTTGATTTTTAACTTCCAATACACTGGCCCCGTTAAAAGTTCTGAAAGTACAATGCGGATCGAGAATCCCTACTGTCCTTACCCTGTTTTCTATAAGAAAATTCGTAAAATCATTGGTGTCCGCTTCAAACACCCCTATTTTTTTTGTTTTAGAACAGATAGCCATGTTCATATTTTTAGAGTCGCCATTTTCTTTTTGGACTATCTGAGGCAAAAGATCGATATAGTAATTTGGTTCTATTTCCGGAATCGTATTGACAAACCTGGTGCTCAGACTTTGGTTGATTGTTTCATCTACACGTGCTCGTAAATCGGATATTGATAATAATGCCATGAATTCACTAACCTCCCCTTCTTAAAAAACACTGGGAAGGGAGACGCGGACATATAAAATAAACCTCGTCTCCCTTCCTTGATAACATTGAATTTTACAGCTTATATCTTAAACGCATAAACTTACTGTACCTCGTACTGTCCCGTGATGCGAATCGCCATAGGCTCGCCGTTCTCGCCGGACACTCCCTTTGCTTTCTTGAGAGGGTTGACGGCCACCCCGCTTATGGTGAAGGTGGAAGCCGATCCTGATGGGTCGATAGTGGTGTAAGTTGCGTCTTTTGCATTAAGGCCCAAAGATGTGTCGGCGATAACATAAATTACGATGTCGCTTTGATTTGTGGTGGTATTGTAGTCAACATAGATTTGATACGGTCTCTGCCATGGATCGTAAAGAGTGTTGATGGGCTTTGACAGGAATGGATCGAGTTTTTCCGCGTTAGTTACGGCGCCGGAGCCAGTCAAATCTCCATCATACGCACCGGTGAAAAGCCCTATAAATGTACCGTTATGCGTAACCGCATATTGATCTAGCGCGCTTTTGAGCACCGCGAGATCCTTCTCCGCCGTCGCGTATTTCGCGTTATTGACGTTATTGACGATAGTTACTGCTGCACCAGCCATCAAAATTCCTATAATGACGATGACAGCGATCAACTCAATTAGCGTAAAACCCTTTCTGCTTCTCTTTCCCTTAGTGGCTATAAAATTCTTTGCGCTTTCCATAAACTTTTCCATTTAAAATTCTCCCTTTCAATTTTTGTTTCGATTTTTTGTTCCTTTTGTTTCTTACCTTACATCTGTGTGGCAAGTGTGTTAACCGAAGCAATTATGGACATAAGTCCGCCAACAAGGATAGCGACAAACGTTGCGATAAAAATTGTGATCACTGGATTTATGATCTCAGTGACGTTTTTCACCTTATAGTCGCTCCCTTCAAGGTACATCTCCGCTACATCCCGCATCGTTTCATGCAAGCTCCCCGACTCCTCCGCAATTGAAAGTGAACTCGAAATAATTGGGGGGATCCCGAATTCTTTGAAAGCTGTCGAAAATTTTTCACCTCCGTTAATTTTGAATAGAATTTCTTCATATACTGTCCGTTTTCCATTGTCTGTATCAATCCGTTTTGTAAGCTCCGAAGGCAGGTTATCATTACCAAGGATTTTGAGCATTTGCGATAGTAGCATCCCTGCTTCCAACGCAACGCTCCCGAGCAGCAGATATTGGCCCCAGTCCATTTCGTTTTTAACTTGGCGCAGTTTGGGTATTCTGCGCTCAAGCATCCGCGCCATCTGCTTCTTGCCTTTCCAGAACATATAGACAATGAATCCAACAATAATGAAAATTGGAAAAATATCTCCAAGCGGCTCCATGGTGTCATGTGCGCCAAAAAATATTCGCGTCGCAAGGTTAAACTCGACATCGCTCATCCCTACCGTTATATTCCCGATTAAATCTTTGAACGATGGAATGACATAACAAACTACACAAATCATTGCCGTAATAATGACAGAGATCATTACCGTAGGGTAAGTCATCGCGCTGTTGAGAGCTTTTCTCATTCCCATTGTTTTGCTTACATAAATGATATAACTTTCCAATGTTTTATTTAAATCTCCGCTTTTTTCTCCTACCTCGAAAATATTGCAAAAATTATCAGAAAAAAATCCCGAATTGAGAAACGCATGGGAAAGAGACTTGCCTTCGCCCACATCCTCCGCTACTTCTCCCATGACTTTTTTAAACTTCCCTACGGTATTATCCTCAAGGGCTTTTGCGACATTAAGCATTGTGCGGTTGCTGTTCAGTAACATTTTAAGAGATTTGATAAACATTACAAACTCTGCAATATCATTTTCAGCACCAGCGACTCTTTTTTTCTTAGTCGCTTTTTCCGTCGCGGAAACATTTTCCCTGTCGATTTTAAAATCACCAAAATCTAACTGTCCCATGTCAATCCCACAGCATTGAAAAATTGATCACGAAGCTATCTCTTGCAATGATTTTGACTAAATTGTTTTCGCGCGTTACTTCGATTTCATTTTCTTCAGTATCGTTTACAAATTCGGCGTCTTCGCTTACAACAACGTCTCCGCTTATTGCTTCTTTTTCATGCCCATATTCGGCATCTTCGCTGATTATTTTTTCGATACTCAAAAAATCCTCGATACTCAAAACAAATCCTTCTTTTTCTGCAAGCGGCGACAATGTACTTAAAATACTAAAAATAGTATCCTGATCGTCTTTATCGACAACAAGCTCCATTGATGTGAGAATTCCGTTCCAAGTTACAATGTTGCCATCAAAAACAGCGTTATTATCCCAGCTTGATAGTTTTATCCATTTAACGATTCCGGCGTCAAGGATGTTTTTGATTGATCTTCCATCTGATGGCACGCCGTTTGAACTTCTCCATATCCAACTTCCTGTCTTGACAGGAGTTTTTAATCCGCACAATTCACCGATTTCACTAATTATTCGCTTAAACTTACCCTTACTTCGGTTCCCAAAAATCATAGACACCGAAGTAACATAAATATCCCCGGTCTCAGGTCGAAATACAGTCTGTAACTCTGTCGTGATCTCGACGTTTCCTTCAACTTCACGAAAAAATAAAGAGATGATGCCATCGGGAGTTCCTTGCGCCCATTTCGGCGATTTCTCTGTATCTTTCAACCAATATTCCGGCACCGTTTGTGACTGATTCAGGCTATTCCATAGAATTGCAACAGATAATGTATGTTCAATTTTACCTGCGCCCGGCAAAACAAATTTTTCAATAATCATGGAGTCAGGACTGATAATTTGACGACCATTTATATAAATATCGTCGGAAAAACTGTCAAGTGTCGCTTTATCGAATTCTTCAAGACTTATGAACGGTTCTGACACTTTTTTTTGTACTTTGCTGACCCCAATTCCCGTAAGTTGAATTTCGTCCGTGATATTCAGTTTAGAAATTCTTTCAAGCATGTCGCTTTTGATAGAAAAAATGTCAGCATTTGATAAATTACTGCCGCGCGATTCTTTTATTGTTGTGTCACTTTTTTCTTCATTGTTCTTAGTTTTACTTTGCGGTTTCTCAAGATCCCTCTCTATAACAACCTGATTTCCTGACTTGCTATCAACCAAAAAAAACGTTACTGCAACCACCATGACCGCTATGAAAAAAATAATCATTACTGAAATCTTTTTTAAATCTAAAATAGTTCGCATTGCCTCGAATCCTCCCAAAACTTTAATTTTCAAACAATCATTAAGCGCATAATGAAACGTAAATAAATTACCCCTATCGCTACGCTTGCAAAGATGATTGCCCAAAAAGTAAAAATTTCTTTAGATATTTCATCTGCTTTTTGCATTATCTTTTGCACGCCCCCTGTGGTTTTTAGAATATAGAATCCGGAAACATTCCTAAACTGTCCTGCCCTATCGCGGATGATTCTATTCGTCTTATACCCTGCCATACCTTTCTTGCCTTTTCTTTGTTGTTACCGCTGTAAATTTCAGAAAACAAAAGCACCAAAAAATAACGCTTCTGACTTGGAACCCCCCGCGCTACTTCTAATATATTTCGTAGCGACGGAGTTACGACCCATTGACGCCTGTCCGGATTATTGGTATTTTTAATCACTTGAGAAAATCGAAGCGGAGTTTTATCATATCGATTTTTATTCCAGAGAATATCTTTAGGAAAAAATTCATTTAAAGAGTTTTTAATCTTCTCTTTGAATTCTTCAATCTGATCTCGTGCCGTAAACCCAAATTGCCGCTCTTTTGAGAAGGCATCGTCCAAAAACAAAAGAAAGTATATATCTTCGTATTCTTGCATTGTTCGGGTATCCGGAAATTGATTAACTATTTCTCTGATAACTCTATCCATTTTTTCTTCTGTCTCAAAAGAAAAATTCATGAAATTAACATCATCGGAATTTTCTATTTTTCCCTTGATATCTTGAATTCTTCCCATGCTCTTTCGCGCTATTGCCGCCGTATATTCTTGGACTAACGCGCCCTGTGTCAAACTTATCAGGTAATTGTTATAAATCAATGCCGTTTCCGAAAAAGCGAGCGATAAAAACAACACGATCACAAAAACAATCATTGCCCGTACTTTCTTGCCGATAAATTTTCAACCCCAACGACAATCGCTGATTCTCCAAGGATCAACTCATATGGTTCGCCTTGCGGCGACTTGTTTTCGCCGATTAAAAAACCTTTTTTAAACAACTCGCTCATTGTAAGTTCTCTCAAATTTTCAATCTCATCTCCATGAAAAAAGAGATAACAGGAAATCGCTTCTTGAATATTGAGCTCATCCTGTTGGAACTGCATTTTTCTCACATGATCAAACCTCGCCAAATGTATGCCCGCAACGCCGCCGAAGATTATCCCTATAATCATCACCGCACATACGAGTTCAATAAGCGTAAATCCTTTGCGTTCTTTCATTCCCCTTTCTATTTTTACCTCTTCGCGCCTCTTGGCTTCTCGCAGTTTTTTTCGTTCTTTCATTTGTCCCAAAACTCTTAATTTCCTGATTTTTTCCATCCTTTTTATTTCTGCGGCTTTCCTCATCTTCTATCTCCAAAATATATTTCAGTCCGTAAAAACACAAATAGAGTCTCTATATCAAATATTCTCCGCGCTAACGACCGGAACGCCGATCAACACCCCCCAAAGAAGTCGGCTGCGGGCCTGTATCGTCGGTAAAGAAGTCTCCTTGCCCCACCAATTATTTGCCACACAGACAACTACGTTCACATCCCCGCCGTCGGACAACATTAAAATCCATGGCCACGGCAAAAATTGTTCATAGCAAACCAAAACCCCCATGCGTGTTCCGTTTCTCATTACCACGGTTTCCGGCTTGAACATATAGGCGTTTGCCCCGTCCTCGTCCCATGGCCTGTACATCGAAAAGGGAACCGGAACCTTTTGTTTGTAGTTTATGCGTTCAGTTCCTACTGAGAACACGCAGTTGTCGTATTTAAGCTCGCCTTTTTCAGGAGTCCCGAATTCGGCGCCGAGGTACATCGTCCTCCCCTCTTTTTGCCAGCCTCGCCCCAAAATCCGCAGCGCCCTGCGCTCCCATTCTCTTTCTGTTGCTGCCGTCCGCAGCCTTCCGCAGATATTTTCAGGCAGCACGATATTCTTTGCCTCTAATTCCCCCGCTTCCTTTCTTTCTTCCAAATCGGCGAAAACTTCAAGGAGACGGTCATCATCATTAAGAATATCAGAGCTTCCGCTCGCGATGCGACCGAGCGACGTATTGACGCCGACAAAATCAGGGTGTGTCATGGGAGTCAGTCTTGGCGTTGCCATGACGCCGATAACCGCGAAAAGAACGATATACCGAAGCGGTATTTTTTTATAATTAAAAAAACTCCAGATTAAAAGCATTGAAACGATGCCCGAAATCCCCCATCCCCGGAAGAACACCCCCGCCGCCAACATGGGGTTCAGCCAGCCGATAATCCCAAGCGGAGGAATGACAGAAAGGCATATCGCTGCGGTAAGATTGCAAAATTGCACAACAAGAGAATCCTTGCTCGTCGCCTTCGTCTTCATAATTGCCCATGGAACAGCCAGCGCCGTCGTCGAAGCCATCCAAAACAGAAAAGCCCTCGCGTAACTGCCGTCACTGAAAAATACGTAAGTGCCCCGAACAATCCCTCTGCTTCCGGCAAGATAATAGGCGAACATCACCCAAAAAGCCGCCTTCTGGCTCTGCGTTTTTCCCCACAAAAGAGGGACAGCGGCAATTAGCGGCAAAAAAATCTCACTCCCCGACCACCCCAGCACCCCGCACAAGGCGGAGCATACGCACAAAGCCAATAATTCTTTTTTTTCTTTAATTTTAATCTTCTCCATGTTCCCACTGTAAATGTCCTGATACACGCACTGTTTAAAAACGTCGCAGCTAATTTTGCCGAGATTTTTACAAACAGATAAACTCTTTGATATCTTTTATCCTACCGATCCTTTCAGCGTACTAATTCATACCAACAACTTATGAATCTTCCGCATGGTATAACCCAAGCCTCATATGAGGCAGGGTAAAGCTGAATCTCGCAAAGCTCGCAGAAGTATCCCACGAGCGC
>BOCC01000102.1 GCA_026002715.1 Synergistales bacterium | reverse complement strand
TTTTTTGTGCAGTTTCTGAAAAATACTGATTTGGGCATTGTGCAAATAATTCGTTCTAAAATGGAATCAAACGACGATTTCAAGCGATCAACAGCAGCTTGATACATTCGAACTTTGAACTCTTAAGAATTTTAAGAAAAAATTTGACAAGTCCGTGAACAGGGAGTATACTGCATTGCAATGAATAAGTGCTTTGGCAAATTTCGAGAGAGCGGCGAGAGAGAATGAACACACAAAAGGGTTTTTGCCTTTTTACGAACAATGTGACCGATAACGGGCTTTGGTGGTGGTGGCGTTAGCTATCACCCTTGGGTTGCCGTTTTTTGATTTTTTAGGGCTCCGAGGGATTAGATTATTCCCAAGGAGCCCTTTTCGTTTTTTGTAGAAACAACGCGAGTAAACAGACGCGAGGGGCGCGAGACAGACGCCCCTCGCGTCTTTGTTTTTAATAATCCAAGAATTGAGCCGAAAGGAGAAATTTTTATGAACATCGCATTCAATAAGTTGTTAGCTGGGGAAAAATTAGCCAAGGAGGAAAGCGCAGCGCTTTTCGACGCGGTGATTCGGGGAGAGATGAGCGACGTGGAAATAACGGCGCTTTTGGTCGCCCTCAAGCTGCGCGGCGAGACGGCGGAGGAGATTGCCGGTGCGGCTCAGGCTCTGCGCGAAGGCGCTAGGGAGTTCCCGCGCCCGGATTACGCGTTCGCGGACATCGTAGGGACGGGAGGAGACGGCGCTAATACCATCAACATATCGAGCGCCGTGACCTTCGTCGCCGCGGAGGCGGGACTGCCCGTGGCCAAGCATGGCAACCGCTCGGTCTCGTCTAAGTGCGGCGCGGCGGACTTGATGGAGCGCTTCGGCGTAAAGCTCGACATGTCCCCGCTGACGGCGCGGCGATTGCTTGACGAACTGCGGGTGACGTTCCTCTACGCCCCGCACTATCACAGCGGCGTCAGATTTGTCCAGCCCGTCCGAAAGGCGCTGGCCACGAGGACGATGTTCAACGTTCTGGGGCCCTTGATCAACCCGTCCCGTCCTCCCGTCATGTTGGTCGGGGTTTACGAACTGTCGCTCTGCGAAGTCGTGGCCGAGACCCTGCGGCTGCTTGGCTGCGAGCGGGCTCTCGTGGTCAACGGCCTCGGCTTGGACGAAATCGCGACGCATGGGGCGACTAAAGCAGCCGAACTCGTGGACGGCGCGGAGATCGTCGAGAGGCGCTTTACCACGGCTGATTTTGGCGTCGGGGAATTCCCGCTTTCCTCCATAGTCGGCGGAAGCCCGGCGGAAAACGAGGCCGCGATCAGAGCCGTTCTGGGGGGCAATGGCAGCGAGGCTCACGCGGCGGTTATCGCCGTCAACGCGGGCGCTCTTCTGAAGCTCGGCGGAATTACAAAGACTTACAAAGACGGTTTTGCCCTCGCCATGAGCGTCTTGGAGAGCGGAAAGGCGGGTGAGCGTTTCGAGAAATTCGCGCGCTTGTCCCACACCCTCGACAAGGAAATATCGGGCGCTTCGGGCTCGGAGGAATGCCGTGTCTGTGCTTGACGAGATAGTCGCCCGCAAACGGGCCGACGTGGAGCGACGCGAAAAGGGCGTCAGCTATGCCGATTTGAGAGAAAGAGCCGTTCCGACCACTCGCCGTTTCGGGGAGGCGCTGAAAAGGAAAAGAGGAAAAGGTGATAACGGCGCTCCTCGTTTTATCTTGGAATGCAAGAAGGCGTCGCCATCGAAGGGCTTGATTCGGGAGAGCTTCGACGTCGATGATATTGCGGGCGTGTACGGGAAGTTCGCGGACGCCGTCTCGGTCTTGACGGACGAGCCCTATTTTCGGGGGGGTCTCGATATACTCCGCTCGTTCCGTGAGCGAGTTTCGCAGCCTATACTTGCCAAAGATTTCGTCATCGGCCCGTATCAGGTGCGCGAGGCGAGATGCTGCGGGGCGGACGCCGTCCTTTTGATGCTCTCTGTTTTGGACGACGCCACATATCGGGCGTGCAAGGCGGAGGCTGAGCGGCTTTCTATGGACGTCCTGACTGAAGCGCACAGCGAAGCGGAATTAGAACGAGCCTTGGCGTTAGACGCCCGCATTATCGGTATCAACAACCGCGACCTAAAAACGCTTAAAGTAGATCTCGCGGTCTTCGCTCGCCTGTCTGACAAGATACACAGCTCGGCGAGTTCGGGCGGCGAACGCGTCGTCGTCTGTGAATCGGGGATAGAGTCGCACGAGGACGTTCTCAGGCTCGGAGGACGCGCCGACGCGTTTCTTGTGGGCGGTTCCTTAATGCGGGAAAAGCGGCTCGACTTAGCCGTCAGGAGGCTGATTTTCGGCTCTGTGAAAGTATGCGGATTGACATCGCCAGAGGACGCGGAGGTGTGCTACCATAGCGGCGCTACGTTTGGCGGGGTCATATTCGCGCCATCTTCGCCGCGAAGGGTGGACGAGGCTTGCGCAAAGGAGATTTGCGCGTCGTCGCCTTTGCCTGTGGCAGGCGTTTTCGTGAACGATGAAGTTCAGAGAATCTCTCGTCTCGCCTATGATCTTTCCCTTTCCGCCGTTCAGCTTCACGGGGAGGAATCGGAGTCGTTCATAGAGGAACTGCGAAAAGAACTGCCTCGAAACTGTGAGATATGGAAAGCCCTGAGAGTGCGGGACGCGATACCGAACATCGAAAATTTAAGCGCGAATCACGTGCTGCTCGATACGTTTGACTCAAATGCCCCCGATAAACGGGGCGGCGCGGGAAAGAGCTTCGACTGGTCTCTGATTGAGACGACAGACGCGCGGACAAGGGCTGAAAAGGTCATTCTGGCCGGAGGAATCGATGAGGCTAACGCGCGCCTCGCTTCGCGCCTCGGTTGTTTCGCTATAGACGTAAATTCGGGCGTGGAAATTCCGCTGTCGCCGGGGAAAAAAGACCATGAAAAAGTCAAGCGGCTGTTTCAAAATCTGAGATAGTGAGATAGCGAAATAGCGAAATAGCGAAATAGCGAAATAGCGAAATAGATAAAATAAGTCAAGTTAAGTTAAGTCTGAAAATGGTGAGGTCGGGTGAGAGTTAAATGAAAATAACAAAAGGGGCTTTTGGGGAATTTGGGGGCATGTTTGTGCCGGAGATACTCGTTCCGACGCTTTTGGATTTGGAGCGGGCTTTTGAGGACGCGCAAGCCGACCCTGTCTTCAAGGCTGAATTTGAAGGATTGTTGAAGGAGTACGCGGGGCGCGAGACGCCGCTTTATCGGTGCCGCAACTTGGCGGGCGCCACAAAAGTGAAGCTGTATCTAAAGCGCGAGGACCTTCTGCACGGCGGGGCACACAAGACCAATCAGGTGCTGGGTCAGGCGCTGCTCGCGCGGCGCATGGGCAAGACGCGCCTGATAGCGGAGACGGGGGCGGGACAGCACGGCGTGGCGACGGCCATAGCGGGCGCGCTTTTCAAGATGAAGACGCGGGTTTACATGGGGTCGAAAGACATGGCCCGGCAGGCTCCTAACGTTTTTCGGATGAGGCTGATGGGGACTGAGGTCGTGCCGGTCGAAACGGGAAGCTGCGGGCTGAAGGACGCCATCAACGAGGCATTGCGCGACTGGGCGTCGAGCTATGGGGACACCCATTATCTCTTGGGGACCGTGGCCGGGCCTCATCCTTTCCCGACAATTGTTCGGGAGTTTCAGCGCGTCATAGGGCGCGAGGCGAAGAGGCAGATAATAGAGGCCGAGGGACGTCTGCCCGATGCGGTGTTCGCCTGCGTCGGAGGCGGCTCGAACGCCATGGGGATTTTCGCGGACTTCATCGACGAAACGAATGTGAAACTTGTGGGCGTCGAGCCGGCGGGGCACGGACTGCATACCGAAAAACACGGCGCGACCATCGAGAAGGGACGCCCCGGAATTTTGCACGGCAGCTACAGCTACGTTTTGCAGGACGACGACGGACAGATACGGGAGTCGCACTCTATCTCCGCCGGGCTCGACTACCCCGGCGTCGGGGCGCAGCACTCGTATCTCCACTCGACTGGGCGCGCGTCGTATGTCGGAGTGACGGATACGGAGGCGCTCGACGCTTTCGCGCTTCTCTCCCGCGAGGAAGGCATAATCCCCGCGCTCGAATCGGCCCACGCCTTGGCCCACGCCCTCAAGTGCGCGGCTGCCGCGACGACGGAGCAGGTCTACATCGTCAACATCTCGGGCCGCGGCGACAAGGACATGGAGCAGGTCATGCCATATATCAAGATGGGTGAGAACGGAGGCGGCGCGAAATGAGCCAGAGATACGAAAAGATGTTCGAGAAGTTGAAAACAAGAGGCGAGGGGGCGTTCATTCCGTTTGTGATGCTCGGCGATCCCTCTATAGAGAAGAGCGAGGCCATTGTCGAGACGTTGATCGAAAGCGGCGCGGACGCCCTCGAACTGGGCATTCCCTTCTCCGACCCGGTGGCGGACGGTGTCGTCATTCAGGCAGCCGCAAACCGGGCGCTCAACGGCGGCTCGACGACCGACGATTGCCTTGCGATTTTGGCGGGTGTGCGAAAAAGACATCCTGAGATTCCGTTTGGGCTTCTCGTCTACGCCAATCTTGTATTGGGGCGAGGAATGGAGCGGTTTTATGCGCGCGTCTTTGAATGCGGCGTCGATTCCGTGCTTGTGGCCGACGTTCCTACCCTGTCGGCCGATTCTTTCACGGAGGCGGCGAGCAAAGCCGGGGTAGCGTCGGTGTTTATAGTTCCGCCCAACGCGTCGGACGAAACACTGCGCGATATTGCCAAAGCCTCTAAGGGCTACGTTTATTTTTTGGGACGCGCCGGAGTGACGGGCGCTGAACGGGAAATGACGGCCCCGCTTTCGTCGAAAATCGCGTTTTTGAAAGAGGCAAAATCTCCGCCGGTCGTCGTCGGGTTCGGCATCTCGCGCCCCGAACACGTCAAGGCTTGTCTCGCGGCCGGAGCGGACGGGGCGATAGCGGGTTCCGCGACGGTTTCCATAGTGGCCGCCCACTTGGACGACGACCGTAAAACACGTGAGGAACTGGGGCAATTTGTTCGGTCTATGAAGGCCGCGACAAGGAGTGTAAAACAGTAAATTTCGGGCGGCTGCCTGCCGCCCCTATTTTTATCTGATGAACTGCAAAAAATAACGGAGTTTTTCTTAACGCAAAACTCTTTTCGATAATGAACTTATATGAAGGGATGAGTATGACGGACGTCGTAAACTTCCCTCTGCTACCAGCCTTTCGGCATCGGATTGTCACTCTTACAAATTGCTTTCGGAAGTCCCCATATCCAAAATCGCCAACGCCCTTGGGTCGATTCAAGGCCGACATCTCCATGGCGTAAAGCCTAAAATTACTCGGCTCGGCGGAACCCTTAGGTATTTCCCATTCGCCCGTAAACTTCACCTCCCGACAAAGTCGCCATAAGAACGCGTCTTTGTCGCGACGGAAAACAGGTTCGCGACACGCTTGTCGTCAAGCTCGCTCGCCGTCGCCGAACAGCCAAGCATCATAAAGCCCACCAAAAAACTTAACGCAATCAACAACGCTTTTTTCATATCGTGAAATCTCCCTTTCTTTACGCCTAAAAGTCGTAACTATTCAGTCGCTATGCAAAACGAGTGAAATTGCCGCTGAATATCGCCTTTGCGATAACTTTATTGCCACGAACGGCAATGTCTATCGCTTTCTTGGCTATGTTAATTTGGCATGATGCTCCTCAGCTTGAGCATCGCTGATAATCCGTGTTGAGTGCAGTCTATCCTAAGGATCATTCCTGTTTCCAGAATTGTCAAACTTTATGAGTCCCCCGGCAGAGCCGGGGGTTTACCAATTTAATTATCCCAACGGAGCGAGATTCGGAATATATACACAATGGAAAAAAGGCAGGAGTGCTCATGTTTATGTCGCCGAAATAGAAAACGGCAAGGTCGTTTTCTATGATCCTCAGAATCCGTCCAGCAATGCGGAAGATTATCTTAAACTTGGAAAGAACTTCAAATACTGGCGTATGGACAATGCTAAGTTTGACCCTAACTTAGATATTTCTGCGTTAATAAAGGAGGGCAAGAAACCATGACAGTTATTGAAGCTATGGAAATATTAAAAGGTTATTTGCTTGACCCGGACGCCAATAAAGATAAAGTTAACTGGGATCGTGTTGGACTTCCACCAGTAGATGATAGCATGGACGAGGAAGAAGACGGGGATAGTGGTAGCATAGGCTTTGATGGTGCGTACAACGAATATGATGAGGGTTATTCATTCGCTATATTTGCAGTTGACAGCGACAAAGAGAATAAAGAGGTAACTTATTTCTTCTATGTTGACAAAATAACAGGGAAAATATCTTGGGCGGATGTTCCGTTTAGACCGTATAACTCATTCAAGAAAAAAATTAATGCTGAATGGGTTATAGCCGCATAGTTTTTACTTAGGCAACAAGAACACAAGCCCTTCCCTGCTGTGAGTGATATATTCAGCAATATGAGCGGTGGAAAGATTAGCGGAGATTGGAGTCACCCTGAGTTGTATTGCAGAAGAAATCCTGCCTCGTGGCGCAGAGAAAATTTTGCCGATATTTTTGAGCTTATAGCGTCCAACAATACCGAGGGCCTTGAATTTGTTCGCAGCTTTTTCCCGCAGACAGTAGCTACTGTAGAAAAAGAGCTCGCGAATCTTTAGGGAGATGATAGGGATGGCGTGGTCGATATCTACACCTGAGTTAGATGATACGATAGAAAAGTATGAGAAGCACTTTAACGAAGATTACCCTATTGATTATCTTGATAATCGTTCTGATCCCGATTACCACATCAACCGCATAAAAGATTGTATTGCGTCTGATACTCCTGTCCCATTGAGTGAGTATGAAGAATTTTTAGATTGCTTAATGTAGCAAGAACCCAAGCCCTTAACAGCCTCGCTTTCAAGCGGGGCTTTTATTTTGAGGTAAGTAAAAAAATATTGTCAACCCTTTTTCTGTGATGTAGAATGAACACAAGCTCATACGATACGGAAAAGGAGGCGGACATTGTGGCAGATACAAAAACCGGAGAACACGTCATAAGCAAACGCGTCATTGAGAGAACCAATACGAGGGTTATACAAAGTGGCGGACATGAAAATTTTTTACCTCGTACCGAAAAGACTGAGAAGGTAATACGGGACGCCTTTCATCAGGCCGCCAGAGCTATGGAGGCATCGGGGATTTGATGGACGAAAACAGAAGGCAGATTTACAGCCGCCTCGTAAAGGACGAGAAAGACACGCTTGGCCATATCGCCTATTCTCTTTACAAGAAGCAGAAAATAGCGTTTATCAAAGACAAGGAAAGAGAAAACAACGGGCAGCCGCCCACAGATCAGCAGTTAAAAGACTTTCAAGAGATAGCGGGTAGCGAGGAACAACTTGACCTCTATCAAACAAAAGCGTTGAGCCTGATGCAGTTTTTCTTAGATACCGCATTACGCGAAGATTTAGAAGCGCAGCGGGAAGAGTTTTTGAGAAAATATTCTTCCCCCGGTTTTTGGCCGGGAGTTTTTCAAGGCCTTGTTGCTTCGGCGCTTTTCGTGATACTGGGCTTTTTCATTTTGTGGGGTACGGGCGGATGGGTTAAGATAGGGGAACTGATAGCAAATTCGATAAAGTGAAAACAGAGGCTCCCGCAAGGGGGTTTTTTATACCCAAGCACAAGACTAGGCGCAAGCCCGGTCTTTTTTGTTGTTTGTTTTCTTTCTTTCATTCCACGCTCTCCTTGTGAAGAGCGACAAAAGCGAGGTGATTACAACATGATCTTCTACGCAAAAGAATACAGTGGCCCCATCTGTCAAGACCATTATGCGACAGATTTAAGAGAAATAGCTCCTGCCTCTGACGGCGCTCCATCTCTACCTCCAGTTAGGTAGACTTCAGAAGGGGTCTTGTAGTCTAAGGACTGGT
>BOCC01000101.1 GCA_026002715.1 Synergistales bacterium | reverse complement strand
GCTCTCCGTCGTCCGAGCAGTGAGATACGTCTTCGCCTCCGCCGGCCTTTGGAGTCAGTCTGTATGCCCAGCAATGGTGATTCGCCTCTTTATAGAGCTGCTCCGCCTTTGATAAAACGTCTCGGAAGTCCGCCGCCTGTCCGCAGGGCGATAGACGCGCTATAAAAAGCGAGCGTTTGACTTTCAGCTCGCTTGCGACGGTTTCGAGGGGCGCGTAAAAGTCGTCTATACGTTCCACTCGTTCTTGAGTTTTTTGTAAGTAGCGTCCATCGCCTCAGGCACGACGCGCGTACCTGAGATAACGGGCATGAAGTTGCAGTCGCCCCCCCAGCGCGGGACGATATGCTGATGTAGGTGCTCGTCTATCCCGGCGCCGGCGGTTTTGCCGAGGTTTATCCCGACGTTGAAGCCGTCCGGGCACATCACGCGCTTCAGCACGCCGATAGCTTTGGCGGTCAAGCGCGCCATATCGGACACCTCCGCGCCGCTCAGGGACTCGTAGACGTTGGTGTGACGATAAGGAACCACCATCATATGACCGGGATTATAGGGGTAGAGGTTCATTATCACAAAGCAGGCGTCGCTGCGCTCTAAGATGTAACGCGCGTCGTCGTTGTTCTCCGCCGGAAAATCGCAAAAAATGCACCCGGCCGGCTTTTCAATCTTTATATAGTCCATACGCCATGTCGCGAAGAGATGATTCAAAAACACTCCCCCTACATTCAATTAATTTTCCTGATGTGAATCGCTATCTTCTTGTCTTCCTGCGTTATATGCTTTATCAGCCATTGAACCACTACGGAGCTCATCGCGGAGCCGAGGCTGTCCGACGTGCCCTTGGCCTCGTATTGAGCCACTAACTCCGCCACGGTTTGTTTGAACGCGTCGTGCAGAGCCTTGTGAGATTCGTACTCCGGGTATCCGTACTCTACCTGAAGCTGCTCCTCGTCCGCGAAATGCCGCACGGTATAGGAGGCCAAGAAGTTCAAAGCCTGCCCGAGCTCCGCGTTGCACCGGCCGTTTACGCAGTCGGTGATGAGATTGCTGGCTAATTTGAAAAGCTCTTTGTGCTGGGCGTCTATTTTTTCGTTTCCCGTTTCCAGCTCGGCGGTCCACGCCAATCCATGTTTCCAGTCTGAGCCGTCCGCGCGGCGACGTTCCACCGCGCCCCCTTTTTTGCGTGTAAGATACTTGTGCAGTACCTCCATCATTTCATCTAAGTTTAAAGGCTTGCCGAGGTGGTCGTTCATGCCTACGGCCAAGCATTTTTCGATGTCGTCGCGAAAGACGTTTGCCGTCATCGCCACAATGGGGATGCTTTTGGCCTCCGGAACGGGAAGCGCGCGTATACGCCTCGTGGCCTCGTAGCCGTCCATGACGGGCATCTGCACATCCATGAAAATCATGTCATACAACTCAGGCGCGGCCGAGAAGAGTTTTACCGCCTCTTCTCCGTTTTCCGCGCAGTCTACGGTGAGCGCGGTGGGCTCCAAAAGCGTGATGACTATTTCGCGGTTTATCTCCACGTCCTCGGATAGGATTATGCGATGGTTTCTGAAGCAGTCGACGTCGCAGGCCGCGCCGGCGTCTTCCTTGGGCGCGCCGACCCCGAGGCACTCGTTTATGCAGTCCATTATGGTGGAAGGATAGAGCGGTTTGGCTAAGAACATGTCAACGCCAGCGCCTTTGGCCTCATCCTCGATAATGTTCCATTCCGTGGCCGAAATCATTATCACCACGGTTTTTTTGGAGCGGTGGCTCTTTATCCTGCGAGAAAGCTCTATGCCGTCCATGCCCGGCATTTTCCAGTCGACAAAATAAATATCGTAGTCTCCGTTTTTGCCGAGAATGTCGACGGCCTCTTCGCCGCTCTCCGCCAAGTCGCAGGCGATGCCTACGCGCGCCATTATATCCTTGAAATAATCTCTGATTTCCGGCGCGTCGTCTACGGCCATCACCCGCAGATTTTCGCGTTTTATACCGTCGTCTAAAAGTCTCGGGCGAGCCTCTCCTGAGCCGCGTTTTGCCTGTATCGTGAAGGCAAAAGTAGAGCCGCTGCCCAGTACGGACTCTATCCAGATCTGTCCGTCCATCATCTCCACAATGCGCTTAGATATGGCAAGCCCAAGCCCCGTGCCGCCGAATTTGCGCGACGTGCCGCTCTCGGCTTGCTCGAAGGAGCGAAACAGGCGCGGCTGCTGCTCTTCGCTTATGCCTATGCCGGTATCCGTGACGCGGGTTTCGATAAGGCATACGCCGTCTTTTTCTTCCAAGAGACAGCAGTTGAGGGAGATAGTGCCTTCGGGGGGCGTAAATTTCACGGCGTTCGACAGCAGGTTCGTTATCACCTGCGCTAAACGCTGATCGTCACTTATTATGGTATGCGGGGTGCTTTTGTCTATATAGACGAGAAGTTCCTGCCGCTTTTCTTCGACGCGGAAGTTGACGACATTGGTGACTTTTTGCAAGCACTTCTCGAAATTGAACTCTTCATAGGAAAGTTCGAGTTTGTTGGCCTCTATCTTTGACATGTCCAGAATGTCGTTTATGACGCCGAGAAGATGCGTGGACGCGCCGTCGATTTTTTGGAGGCAGTCGTTTTTTCGTTCGATGTCGTTCGACGCCTTGCCTATGGCGGTCATGCCTATGATGGCGTTCATGGGAGTGCGCATTTCGTGGCTCATATTGGAGAGGAAGTCGCTTTTCGCGCGCGACGCGGAGAGGGCGTCCTCACGCGCCTTTACTAAATTTTTCATGGCGGTGTCGTGCACCATGGCGCTCGCTAAAATGGAACAGGCGGCACGGAGAATCGTCTCCTCATATTGGAGAAACTCGCGCTCTTTTTGGCAGTCGTCGAAACTCACAAAACCCCAGAAGCTCCCCCTGTAATGAATCGGAATAACAAGCACGGAGAGTATGCCGTATATGCCGCGGAGTCTGTCCTGCTCTTTTTGGGGGAAGTTTTTGATGGCGCCGCTGATACAGCTTCCCGCCATTAGAGCCTTTCCCCACCTCGGCAAGTTTTCTCTGTACATGGCCCTTATATGCTTGGGAGGTATTGGAGACTTGGGTTGATCCGGGCGCCTGGCTTCGTCGTCCCACTGGTACACACAAGTATAATAGAGATTGGAGTCCGTCTCCTCGTTTTTCCATATACGCATTCTGTTTACGCGCATAAAGCGCGACAACATGCCCATGCACTTCGAGAGCGTGTCTTCAAACTCCTCCTCCGCCGACGCGCTGAGGAGCATCGCGGCTCCGGCGTTGACTACGTTCAAAAGAGCCGCCTGACGCTCGTTCATACGTATGGTTTCGCCGCGCGTGACGGCGTTTGCCAAAAGCAATGACGCGGAGCGCATTATGTTCAGTTCGTCATCGGGAACGGCGCGCTCGTTTTTCGTGTCGTCAAAAGACACCACGCCCCAGAAAGAATCGTGCAGATATATGGGTATGGCAACGATGGTCTTTATCCCGCGAGACTCAAAACGCTCGCGTTCGCGTTGCGACATTTTGCTGAAGGATATATTTATAGATTCCCTGCGCACAAAACGCTCCTCCCACTCGGGGATGAACTGCGCTGGAGGAAAATTCATTTTAGCGTACACAATATCGCGCCAAGTTCTGGCCGTATCATCCCAAGCGAAAAAGCGCGAATAAAGAGCCTCCCCGTCTTTTATTTCGCGAGTCCATATGTAGACGCGGTCGAAACCGACGCAGCGCGCTATCATACCCATTACGTCCCAGAGAGCGTCTTTGGGTTTATCTCTGTTGGACGAAAGAAGATGTATCGCGGCTTCGTTTATCACATGAAGAAGCTCTTCCTGCCTTGCCATGCTCGATTTTTTTGAATCATAATCGGAATGGGTCTTTTTTTCAGAACGTTTTACGCGCGCGCGAATTTTATAAATATACAACTCGCAACTATGAACAAAACTTTCCCATTTGTTGTTCATATATCTGATAACTCCATTCCGAAAACCGACTTGTATAAAAAACTCGCCATAATCGAAAATCTCTATTTACGAACAAATATCTATTTACGAACTTGAACATTATAACAAAATCTACGATGATTTATATCACAACGCCTGAGATGCCATACGACAATTTCTCCTCCATCCTTGCCGAACAGTTCGTCAGATAACCGACACTATATCTATAACCCCGAACAAATCGCCGCACTTTCTGAAAAACAGCGACTCCATCTCGGGTGTGGACGGCAGCGTATCGGGAACCATGATGGAGCGTATCCCGGCTCTGTGCGCCGCCCTGATGCCGTTATAAGAATCCTCGAGAACTACCGCCTCGCCCGCCGCAACGCCGAGCTCCTTCAATGCCAACAAAAAAAAATCGGGCTCGGGCTTGCTGTTTTGCACTCTGTCGCCGCAAACAAGCGCGTCAAAATCGTGTCCGAGACGCGCGTGTTCTAAGTTGAAGCGCACAAGCGGCTCCTCGGTGGACGACGCTATCGCCGTCTTTACGCGCGCGTTTCTCAAGTGAGCCAAAAGCTCCTTCAGGCCGGGTTTAAGCGGGGTGCCGTGCTCTTTTATGAAAAGATTGGAAAAATGCATGCGATCTTTACGCACGGCCTCAAAATCGAAGTCCGGGCCAAAATGCTCTATCATTTGCCGCCTCGTAGTGGCCACGTTAGTGCCGACGTGAGAGTGAACCATCTCGTCGGTTATCTCGTAGCCATGCAGTTTCGCGGCGTACTTCCAGCCCTTCATGTTCAGTGTCTCAGTGTCGAACATCAGGCCGTCCATATCAAATATCACCGCTTTAAGCAAAGAAAACACTCTCCTGTACTAATTTTCGTCGCCCCTACGCTTTTTCCTCTCGTAGGCGTCTCGCGGGCGCGCTCTTGTCTCCTGAACGCGAGGCTTGGCATAGCCTTCGTCCTCCGGGTAGAGACCCCACTTCGCAAGCCCCGCTTTGCCCTGCTCGAGGCGCGACAATGCTTCCGGCAAAAGCTCTACCATAACATAATCATCCTTGAGGCGTATAGCGCCGACCGCGCCTCTTTCGACCTTTAGCGCTGAGCAGAGGGCGTTCAAAATACGCCCCACGTCATTTCCGCCCCCAGAGCGAGACGTGCCGGTGTTGCGCAGACGCGTCATCGTTCCGCGCGGACGCGCGCCGATACCGGCACCAACGCGGCGAACCGCGCCGCCGCGAGCGCCGCCGTCCTGCTCCCGCATAGGCGCGCGCTGCCTGCGCTCTCGCTCGCGCTCTAAATCCGCGCTCAGGCTGTATCCCTTAGCCGTTCTGGAATGCAAAGCCTCGAGCAGCTTAGCCACAAGCACCTTGGCGTCGGCGCGCTCGAGCATATCGCCCGCCCACTCGAGATACGCGCTGTCGCCGGCCACAGGTGTCGTCAAAAGTTTTTCCTCCGCGACGTCGCGCTGCACGGCGTGAATCATATCGAGGCTCGGCACGTCCTTCCATTCTATTTTCATCTGGGTGGAGCGCAGCATCATCTTGAAGCGTCCGGCCTCTAAAGGCGAAAGGAGAACAAGGTCTATGCCCTCATTGCCGGCTCGTCCCGTGCGCCCGCTGCGGTGTACGAACGTCTCTTTATCGTCGGGTAGGCCCACCTGAATGACGTGTGTGACGCCTTCCACATCGAGCCCGCGCGCCGCCACGTTTGTGGCTACAAGGTATGGCATTGAGCCGGACTTGAACGAGGCCAGCACGGCGTTGCGCTCCCGCTGGGTCATCTCACCATGAAGCGCCGACGCGCTGAAGCCCTCGTCCTGAAGTTTTTGTGTTATCTCTATAGATTCAAGCCGAGTATGACAGAAAAGCAGTCCGCGCTTGGGCCGCTCCCAAAGCAAAATGTTGACGAGTCCCTCGAAGCGGCGGCGCGACGGCACCATATAGACGCGGTGCAGAATATCTTCGTGCTGGTCGCCGTCATGCACAAGCGATATGACTATGGGGTCTTTGAGATAGCGATTGGCAAGCTCGCGCACCTCAGCCGGCATAGTGGCGGAGAACAGCCACGTCCTTCGCTCTGTCGGCATGGAGTTTAAAATCCCCTCTAACTCCTCACGGAAGCCCATGTCGAGCATCTGATCCCCCTCGTCGAGGACGACGCAGTTGATATTTTTTGTATCGAGGCTGCCGCGCTCCACGTGGTCGAGCGTCCGTCCCGGGGTCCCTACCACTATGGCCGCGCCCTCGCGCAAAGACCTCAGCTGCGGCGACATCTCGAGCCCGCCGACAAGCGAAACCACCGAAATATCCAAAAACCGCGTCAGCCACTCCGCCTCCCGTGCCGTCTGTTGCGCCAACTCCCTAGTCGGCGACAGTATGAGCATACTCGGATGGCGCTCTCTTTGTTTCATATCCCGCAAGAGCGGCAAAAGAAACGCGAGGGTTTTCCCCGAACCAGTCTTTGCCCTCACGATCATATCCCTGTCAAAAGAACCGGCCTCCAGCACCTTTTGCTGAACGGGCGTAGGGATTGCGAACCCCTTGCGCTCGATGGCTTTAAGAAGCTCCTCGCGTATGCCGTATGACTTGAAAGTAATCTCGGCCATATCCTCGGTTATTTCCACGGCGTTCATTGCGGTATCCCGTTCCATGTCTTGTTCCATGCTTGTATTGATTTTTTCCTTCATATTTTTCCTCCAAAAAACAGGAGGCAACCTCACAGGCCACCCCCTCCAAGTTTCAAATGATAACCGCTTACATTATCCGCTACTCACGAAACTTGTCAAGGTCGGAAAAATTGCTTAAATATTGAATAATATGCTATGGCGTGCTTTAAAACCCACATTCGTCAGGTCTAACCCCAAGAATAGAATTTTTCATAAGATTGACTTAACACCGACAAAATTGTAGCGACGGTTTTTCTGTCATGAGGTTGTGTTATGTTCGTATGTCTGACTACTCCATCAACAGGGCCGTTTCATAAACTTTCACTTTCCAAACGGCACTCGTCTTTTTGAACAACACTGCATCAAGAACGCATCGTTATAAAATATCTTGTTGAGGTGTTTCGCTTTTCGCTGTAGAATAGCAACATGGCTAAGTAAAGCGGGAGGATGTCGTACAGTGGCAAAAGAGTTAGGCAAAAAACAAGAACGCGATACAGCGCAGATCTTTGACTTGATCTTGAAGCAGTTGATACGATTGTCAAGCACAGCGGTCATTCAATTCATCAACGGTCTGTTTGGCACAAATCACCCGTTAGACAGCACTGTTGATTATCCCAACACTGAAACCGTATCGAAAAAGTTAAGACGCCTCCAATCAGACACCATCATTATCATAGGCGGGGTATACGCTTATCATATCGAAGCTGAGATAGGGGACGACGAAAGTATCGTTGTCCGCGTCTTTGAGTACGGCTTGGCTGAGGCCCTGCGTACAAAAACGCTATCGGAAGACGGGAGTAAGATATCGATAAAATTCCCGAACGCAAGGATTATATACTGGGAAACGACAAAGAAAACGCCTGATGAAGTAACGCTTTCTTTAGAATTTTCCGACGGTGAACAATACGACTACAAAGTAAAGTCGTTCAAATTTCTTGAGCATGACATAAAAGAGCTTGAGGAACGTAAACTCGCTATTCTATTGCCGTTCTATGTGTTAAAATTACGGAAGCAAGCAGTGTCTGCTAAGACATCCAAGCGCCGCGCGGAATTAGCCGTAGAGATGAAAACCATTGTGGACGAACTTGTAATGATGGCGGACCGCGCCGAGGCGTCCGGCTTAGTGAGCGAAGCTGACAAGCGTATAGTGCTGGAGCATATGGAGCGGTTGTACAGAGAACTGTTTGCTCAATACACTGAGTTCAAGGAGGGGTGCGCCAGTTCGGTGTGCGTAATATAGTCGGGTGAGAGTCCCGACCTGACAAAGCTTAGCAAGCAGTCAGTACCAAGCCTTGGAGCCAAAGCCGCGAGGTGAGGTTTAAGCGTAGGCATGGGAG
>BOCC01000100.1 GCA_026002715.1 Synergistales bacterium | reverse complement strand
CGTTTTTCGCGCTTGCTAATAAACCGGAGCGCCGCAAAGTCATACAGGAAATTATTTCTCGGAAGAAGGAGATAAAGTTGGCAAACGATATTCTTCTGAACATCAGTCAAGACGACGTGCAGCGCGCGCATTTCAGGTCGAGGCGCATGTACCGGATGGATTATGAACACGATATGTACGTGAGCAGAACTGAGGGTATAGCTGAGGGTATAGCTGAGGGGTTAGCTGAGGGGTTAGCTGAGGGAGTTATCAAGGTTGCAAAAAAACTTCTCAAGTTGAACATGTCTATTGACGAAATCACAGAAGCCACCGAACTTCCCCGCGCCGAGATTGAGAACATACGCGACAGTCTTTGAGGCATAGCAGGGGGGCGCCTGCGGCGCGCCTGTTTCGGAAGACTTGTGACGAGAAAGTGTATGAGCAAGGGGAGTATGAGGGGTGAAGCATTTGGATTTTCTGAATTTAATGCAAAGGAGACGAATTTTGGATGTGGGCCTCGAATTTTGGGCGAATACGCAAAACCTTAATTTGCTGACGAAAAAGAAATTGCTGTCGCTTATTCCCGAAGATCATGCTATGCGTTCTTCCATGTATTGCAACAGACTGTTGGGGCTCTCCGCGAATCTTATTTTGTATATTGATACTACCAAATAAAGCGCTGTGTAACGGTAATAAAATTTAAGGAGGCTCAACGGGATATGAATACTCTTCAAAATTCCTCCGGTCTTCGGGCCGGGTGGATGCTTAGAGCTGGGGCCTTTTTGTTGACGCTTATTTTGATATATCTTGCGCTTGTCTGTATAATGCTCCCAACAATTTAGACCACCCGTTAAGCAATAAAGCAACGGCGAACGATCTGGTAAAATATACTCAAGTGCTGAATAATTTGCCAGAATCCAAAGAGATAAGTTCTGCCGCCTAATTGACTGTCTGGTAAATCTGAAGGCAAATGAGTATAGCTCTATCGTTCTCGCCACGCAATCACCCCCCTTTCGGGGGAAACCCCACAAGACAGTTCGCACAAGAGGGGCTTGCGCCCCTCTTTTTTTATTACTATTCTCTGCAGTTCCTAATTGGACTTTTCAAAGTAAAAACGCTATACTCATAACAAGTTAATAGTATAGTATAGAAATAGAAGAGAAGCATTAAAAGTATTAGGAACCTTGACACGTGTCTCTTGAAGCCTTTCCATGGTTTACATTTCGTGGGATTCTGGCTTTGTTTTTGTTTGGCATTGATTACTAAACATTCAGTACATCTTTTTGTTTTTCAAAAAATAAAGGGGGGGTACGGTTTGAATATCATTGTCCCAATCAAGCAGGTTCCTGAAAGCAGCAATGTGAAAATGGATCCAGAGACAGGCACCGTTATCCGCGCGGGGGTCGAGGCGGTGGTAAATCCGCTGGATTTGTACGCGCTCGAGGCGGCGTTTCGGCTTAAGGAGCGGTACGGCGGGAAAGTGACCGCCGTTTCCATGGGGCCGCCTCAGGCTACGCGGGCGCTGAAAGAAGCGGTGGCCATGGGCTGCGACGACGCGATACTGTTGTCAGACCGTAAGTTTGGCGGCGCCGATACCTGCGCTACGTCCTACACCCTGGCGCAATCTATCAAAACCATAGGCAAGTATGACATTATCCTTACCGGCGAGCGGGCCACCGACGGTGATACCGCCCAGGTCGGGCCGGCTATCGCGTCCTGGCTCGATATTCCGGTGGTCACTTACGTCTCCAAGATAGAAGAGGTCAAGGACGAGCGCATATTTGTAGAGCGCCTCGTAGAGGAAGGTTATCAGCAGCTTTCGGTTTCGCTTCCCTGCCTCGTCACAGTGGTCAAGGAAGTAGCCGTTCCTCGGCTTCCCACCCTGAAGGGCAAGATTCGTTCCATGGAGCTGAACATACCCATTTACACCTCCGAGAATATGGAGCTCGATACCGCATACCTTGGGCTCAAAGGCTCTCCCACGAGGGTGGTCAAGATAGACACCCCCAAGGTCACTCGAAGCGGCAAAACGCTGACGGCGCAGGACGATATTTCTCTAAGGACGGCAGCGGACGAATTCATCGACCTTATAGAAGCAAAGGGGTTGCTACCATGACAGAGAGTGCGCATAACGAGGTATGGACGCTGGCCGAGCAGTTCGACGGCAAGCTCAAAGGGGTTTCTTTCGAACTCTTGGCTCGCGGGCGCAACCTTGCTGATAAGCTGGGGACCAGATTAGTCTCGGTGCTGATTGGCGACGGCGTCTCGGACAAGGATTTGGACACGTTGATCAAGCAGGGGGCGGACGCTGTATACGCCGTGCAGTCGCCCGAACTCAAGTATTTTGTGTGCGAAACATACGGACAGGTTCTAAAACGCCTCATCGATGAATATAAGCCGTCTATCCTTCTCGGCGCCGCTACTTCCACTGGCAGAACGCTTTTACCTTACACGGCAGTTAAGATACCCACCGGACTCACGGCCGACTGTACGGAGCTCGACATCGAAGAAGGCACGGGGAACCTCCTGCAAACACGCCCCGCTATCGGCGGCAACATCATGGCCACCATAAAGACGCCGGATCACCGTCCCCAGATGGCCACGGTGCGCCCGAAGTCGTCCCGACCTCTAGCCATAGACGCTTCGCGCAATGGAGAGATCAAGCATATTCCTTTCGATAAGGCGCTCATAGACAAACGAACCCAAATAAGAGGGTATCGCAAGGAGGAGTCTGAGACCTTGGGGTTGGACGAGGCCGACATCATCGTAGCCGGAGGGCGCGGACTCAAAAAGGGCGAAAACTTCAGCCTTATCAGCAACTTGGCCAAACAACTCGGCGCCGCCGTAGGTGCGAGCCGGGACGCGGTAGACCGGGGCTGGGTATCCTACCCCCACCAGATCGGGCTGAGCGGCAAAACCGTCTCGCCCAAGGTGTACGTCGGTATAGGTATATCCGGAGCCATTCAGCACTTGGCCGGAATAAAGACCAGCGAGGTAATCGTGTCTATCAACTCCGACCCTGACGCTACGCTTCACAAGTTAGCCGACCTCGCTATCGTTGGCGACGCGTTCCAGGTCATTCCTGAGATTCAAAAACGGCTTGCGGAAAAAGGGGTGAAAAACAATGGCTAATTCTACCTACAACCTTGTGACTAAAGATGTTGTCGAAGCCCTCAAAAAAATAGTGGGCGCCGGAAACGTCATCACTGACGCAGAAAAGCTCGAAACCTATTCCCATGACGAGACCGAAGCCGCGGTGTATGGCCACAACCCCGAAGTGGCGGTCACGCCGCTCAACACGGAGCAGGTCGCCGCGGTGGTCAAGTTGGCAAACGAGCGTCACATCCCCATCACCCCGAGAGCCGCGGGTTCCGGGCTTTCCGGCGGGGCCATTCCGGAGTACGGCGGCATTATTCTGTCTGTCGAAAAAATGAACAAATTTCTGGAATTAGACAAGGCCAACATGGTGGCCGTGGCGGAGGCGGGGGTCGTCACCAATGATTTGGCCACGCTCGTCCAGAATGAGGGACTCTTTTTCGCGGGCTATCCCATGAGCCTTCAGACCTGCATGATAGGCGGCAACATAGCGGAGAACGCCGGCGGCGGCAAGGCCGTCAAGTACGGCGTGACGGGCCGTTATATTCTGGGCGTTGAATTGGTTACGCCTCTTGGCGAAATAGTTCAGCTCGGAGGAAAGCTCGTCAAGGACGTTACGGGCTACGACCTGAAGTCTTTGATTATCGGTTCCGAGGGGACTCTTGGCATCGTCACCAAAGCCATAATCAAGCTCATAGGCTACCCGACGGCAAGGGCGGATATATTGGCGCTTTTCAAAACGCCCAAAGAAGCCATCGACCTCGTTCCGAAGATTCTCTCTAAGGGCATAGCCCCCACAAGCATCGAGTTTATGGACCGGCTTTCCGTACAGACCACCTGCAATTACCTGAACGAGAGCCTCCCATATGAGAACTGCGGCGCCATGCTTCTGATTGAGGTAGACGGAACCAGCGCGCCCCAAATAGAGATGGACCTCGTCGAAGCGGGCAAGATCTGCGAGGCGAACGGGGCCACTGAAGTCTACGTCACGGAGGACAAGAACAACATAGAGCGTGTATGGAACGTGCGCCGGAACATCGCCGAGGCGTTCAAGGTATACAGTCCCATACAAAGCCTCGAGGATATCGTTGTTCCAATTTCACGCATTCCGGAGATGATTCCGGAACTGGAGCGGATGGGGGAAAAGTACGGCATAAAAATCCCCTGCTACGGACATGCCGGAGACGGCAACCTTCACGCTACGCTCGTCAAGGACCCTGAGATGTCCATGGAACAGTGGAAGAAAAACGAGGTCGAGTGCCTCGAAGAGCTTTACAAGATCACCGGCGACTTTGGGGGAAAGATAAGCGGAGAGCACGGCATAGGCCTCAAGCGCCGCAAGTACCTGAAGGACATTATCGATCCGGTGGAACTGGAGCTCATGCGCGCCGTCAAGAGGGCTTGGGATCCCAACAATATCATGAATCCAGGCAAGATTTTTGTTTGATTCGGGTCTAAAAGGAGATATTTTTATGCCGACAATTTCTTTTCCGTACGGTAAAGAGGTTTTAGCGCTCACGATTCCCGACGACCGATTCAAGGGTGAATTGGTGTCTCAGATGCACCACTATAAGGCTCCGTCTTCTCAGGAGGCGTTGGTAGCGGAGGCGTTGGCCAATCCCATCGGAACCCCGCGTCTTAGCGTCATGGCCGAGGGGAAACAAAATGTGGTGCTCATCGCCAGCGATCACACCCGCCCGGTCCCCAGCAAGTTCATCGTCCCGCCCATGCTGGCGGAAATTCGGAAGGGCAGCCCCAAGGCCAAAATAACCATTCTCGTCGCCACGGGTTGCCACCGCCCGACCACCGAAGAAGAGCTTATCAACAAGTTCGGCAAGGAAATAGTCGAAGGCGAAACCATCGTTCTCCACGATTGCGACGCCTCGGAGACCGTCTACATCGGAAAACTCCCCTCGGGCGGGGACCTCATAGTCAACAAGATCGCTCTGGAGGCCGATCTTTTGGTGGCCGAAGGCTTCATAGAGCCGCATTTTTTCGCGGGCTTCTCCGGCGGCAGGAAAAGCGTTCTGCCGGGCATCGTCAACCGCGAGACAGTGCTTTACAACCACAACGCCGACTTCATCGAAAGCCCGTATTCGAGAACAGGCGTCGTCGAGGGCAACCCCATCCACACCGACATGCTCTACGCCGCTCGCGTGGCGCGTCTCGCTTTCATATGCAACGTCGTCATCAACTCACAAAAAGAAGTCATCCACGCGGTGGCCGGCGATGTGGACCTTGCTCACCGAGTCGGGCGGGATTTCCTTGCGGCCAAGTGCCAGGTGGACGCTGTCCCGGCTGACATAGTGATATCCACCAACGGCGGCTACCCTTTGGACCAGAACATCTATCAGGCGGTCAAGGGCATGACGGCGGCTGAAGCGACAGTCAAAAAGGGCGGAGTAATTGTCATGCTCGCCTATTCAAACGACGGGCACGGGGGCGATGAGTTCTACAAGACCTTTGTGGAGGAAAAAGACCTGGTGCGCATGAACGAAACCTTCCTCAAGACGCCGAAGGAAAAGACCAGGCCCGATCAGTGGGAGTCTCAGATTCTGGCCCGCGTCCTGCGTCACGCTCACGTCGTCTACGTTTCGAGCGCGCCGGACGAGATGGTCGAGACTTTCCAGATGATTCCGGCCCACTCTCTCGACGAGGCGATGAAGAAGGCCGAGGAGATTTTGAAGAATCCTCAGGCGACAGTCACAGCTATCCCTGACGGCATAGCGGTCATGGTCAAGGCTTAAAACTTGACACAAGTTGCCGAGCTGTCACCACGGTTAAAGTCGACACAATTACCAAAAAATCTATAAAAAGGGGTGAAGTTGTTATGTCATTGAGCTTGCTTGCCGTTGTTGCTTCGGTTCCAATTTTGGTCGCGTTGATCTTGATGGTGGGGTTGCGTATGGGGGCTATGAAGGCCATGCCGATAGCGTGGGCTTCATGCGCGCTCATAGCTGTGGCGGTATGGGGTCTTCCCGTGCCGTATGTCGCCGCTCTGAGCCTTCAAGGTGTGAGCAGCGCCTTGAGCGTCCTGATTATCGTCTTTGGGGCGCTGCTTATTTTGCACACTCTGCAGTATTCCGGCGGAATGGAGACCATTCAGTACGGAATGCGGACCATCAGCAGGGATATGCGCGTTCAGGCGATTATCATCGGATACTTGTTCAGCGCTTTTATCGAAGGCGCGGCCGGGTTCGGTACGCCGGCGGCTTTGGCGGCTCCTCTCTTGCTCTCCCTCGGGTTTCCTCCTATGGCGGCGGCGGTGTTGTGCTTGGCGTTCAACTCCTTCCCCGTCACGTTCGGCGCTGTGGGTACTCCTATCATATCCGGCTTCGGCGCGTCGATTCGCGCCATGCTGGAGGCGGCTGTGACGAGCGGCAATTTCCAGTCCGTAGAACACGGTTTCAAGTCAATAGGCGAAGTGGTCGTTCTGTTCCACGCCCCCATGGCTTTTATTCTCCCCATTTTCATGCTGGGATTCATCACCCGTTATTACGGGCCTAATCGTTCCTGGCGCGACGGTTTCGCCGCTTGGAGATTCTGTATTTTCGCGGCCGTAGCTTTCTCGGTTCCCTACGTGCTTTTGGCTTGGGTCACAGGACCTGAGACTCCTTCGTTGGTCGGAGGATTGGTAGGTCTGGGTATCGTGGTATATGGTGCAAAACAGGGGTTCTGTTTACCGAAAGACGTGTGGACTTTCGGGGAGGTATCCAAGTGGGATAAGAGTTGGACTGGAGAAATCGAGGTCACTGACAACATGGAGCTCAAACCTCACATGAGTCAGTTTATGGCCTGGCTGCCGTATATTCTTATCGGCGCCATCTTGGTGGTGACGCGCATTGACACATTGCCGCTCAAGGCCGCCATGAACAAATACGGAGTTATAGCCTTCAACAATATTCTGGGCTACCAGGGTATCAGCGACAACAGCATCAAACTGCTTTATCTGCCCGGAACCATTCCCTTTATACTAATAGCCCTCCTGACGATTGCTATGCACGGTATGTCCGGCGACAAAGCGGTGAAGGCGTGGACGGAGACTTTCAGAAAGATGAAAGCCGCTACCGTTTCCCTTATATCGGCGGTGGCCTTGGTGAAGATTTTCCAAGGTTCCGGCGTCAATCCGGCTATGACGGCTGAAGTGGTGGCGGGGACAGCTGCGTACCTGCCCTCCATGCCTATGGCGATGGCCGTCACCACGGCGGGTATTTTCGGTCCCATCTGGCCGGCGTTCTCCTCGTTTGTGGGCGGACTCGGTGCTTTCATCACCGGCTCCAACACGGTGTCGGACATGCTTTTCGGTCTGTTCCAGTGGGACGTCGCGACGCAGCTTCACCTTCCGCGCCTTCTTATAGTGGCGACTCAGGCTATAGGCGGAGCGATGGGCAACATGATCTGCGTCCACAACGTAGTGGCGGTCTGCGCGGTGACGGGTCTCCTGAACCGCGAGGGAGAAATTATCAAAAAGACCTTCTGGCCGTTCTTGCTTTACGGCGCGGTGACGGCCATCGTAGCCTATATCCTTCTCAACGTCGTAGGCTTCCCGGTATTTTAGATTTCAGTTAGCTTAAACAAAAGCAAAGCCCCCGGATTTGCCCGGGGGCTTTGCTTTTGTTACGCGATAGTCTTTTGTTACGCGATAGTTTGAGCGGGCAGATATTTTCGCAGTTTCGACAAGATGTTATCTAAGTCTACCGGTTTGCCTATGTGGTCGTCCATCCCTGATTCCAAACAACGCTCTACATCCTCCCGGAAGACATTGGCGGTCATGGCCACTATCACGACTTCCTTGCACCGTTCAGCGCTCCCGGCGCGTATGCGCCTCGTCGCCTCGTATCCGTCCATATCGGGCATCTGGACATCCATGAAGATAATGTCATATTTATCGGGGTCGCG
>BOCC01000099.1 GCA_026002715.1 Synergistales bacterium | reverse complement strand
AGGCAGTCCGTCGATGCGGAGGGGGAGCAGGGTCGCGCCCGTCTTGTCCGCAAGCATGGCCGCGCCGTCGTAAATTTTCATCAAAGCGCCCGTCGTCGTGATGCGCCCCTCGGGGAAAACGACGCAGCGCCCGTCGTTTTTAAGCTCAGCGATCAGGCCCTTCATAGCGAACGGATTCGTGGGGTCGACGGCCCATGTGCGTATCAGGGCCAAAAACGGGCGCACCCACCACCACATGCGCGCCACGAAGAGGTTGACGACAAAAAGCGGAGGTTCGGACGTGCCGTCGCCGCTCAGGAAGAGCGCCGCCAGAGCGGGGTCTAACAGTGAGACGTGGTTGGGCAGGATGAGAACGCGCTTGCCAGCCGCGTGATAATGCTCTATGCCCCGTACCTCCACCCGAAAAAGGAGCCTGAGCGCGACTCGGCCGAACTTGTATATCCAGCTCCTGAACCTGCCCGACTCATACTTCTCGGCGCGAAGTTTTCCCGTAGGGAGTTTTGACATTATACAAACTCGGCCCGTATGTCCCCAAGCTCCGAAAACCGCGCCTCGAACACGTCGCCCCTTTCGGCCAAGGGCGCGGCCGTGAACGCGCCGGACAGGATTATCTCTCCCTTTTTCAGGGCTACGCCGTACTCCCAGAGCTTGTTGGCGAGCCACGCCACGGACAAGGACGGGTCGCCCATCACCTCCGCGCCAGTGCCCTCGTTTACGAGCGCGCCGTTTCGATAGAGCTTCATAGAGACTTTTGTGAGGTCGCATGAGAGGGGCGAGACTTTTTTCGCGCCCAGAACGTAACAACCGGCCGAGGCGTTGTCCGCTATAGTGTCGGCGAGCTTTATCTTCCAATCCTTTACGCGGCTGTCGACTATCTCGAACGAGCATACTACGGCTTCCGTGGCTTTCAGCACGCCGTCAGCCGTGACTGCGCCGCCCTTCAGGTCGTCCTTTAATATATAGGCTATCTCGGCCTCTATCTTGGGCTGAATGAAGGCGGCGCGCAGGATTTTACCGTCAGTTTTATCCATATCTTTGAACAGATGCCCGTAGTCCGGCGTGTCTACACCGAACTGAGTCTGTATCCCCTTAGACGTCAGGCCTATCTTTTTGCCCGATATCGCGCGCTTGGCGATGTTGCGCTTTACGTTATAGAGCTGCACGGCATAGGCGTTTTCGACCGTGATGCCCGGGTCGAGCTCTGTAAGGGGCGCTACGGGGCTGCCCGATATTTCGGCCTTGTAGAGCTCGTCGGCAAATTCCGCTGTTCTGGCGTATGACATGATATTTTTCCTCCTTGAGTTAGTTACGGTCTTACGATAAATTCGCCCGGCCTGACGTTGCCGTCCAAGGGCAGCGTCTCGTAGTCCTGCGCCACGCGCGCGTTCAGATCCCATACCACCTCTCCGCCCTTGAAGGTCATCTCGCATTCTAACTTCTTGCGCCCCATGACGCGCCCTCCTACGTTGTCCTTGAAGCCGAAGCCCTCCGCTCGTTCCCTGACGCTCCAGACGGCCACGTCGGCCTCGCTCCCGGCGCTCAGAGCGCCTAGCTCTTTATGGCCTATGATTTCAGCGGGCCTACGCGTCGAGCGGTCTATCGCTTCCTCAATGGGCATACCCAAAGCCATGCACTTCGACATGGTGGTCGGCATATCTATCATGGCGTCGTTCATGCTGAACGTGTGAAGGTCCGTCGATATGGAGTCCGGGTAAAAGCCCTGTCTGAACGCCGGCGCGGCGTTTTGGAAGAGAAAGCTTCCCGCGCCGTGTCCCAAGTCGAACAGCACGCCCTTGTCCCGCGCCTGTTTTAGATACGAATAAAGGATGCCGCTCTCGTCGGTTATGGGCACAGGCCCTCTGAAGCAGTGTGTGGAAATATCGCCTTTTCTTAACCTTTCCGTGACGAGCCGCCAATAAGGGCGCTCTTTGACGAAATACCCGAAGTCTACCATGATGGGAAGGCCCGATATGGCTCCCGCCTCGATGGCTCTGTCCACCGAATCCCAGCCGGGTCCGGCGTAGTGCGCGGTTTTTATCGCCACCACAATGTCGCCGTGCCTTTGCGCTGCGTCCGCCGCGCGGCGCGGGTCGAGCTCCGGCAGGTATTGCTCGGGGGCCTCCCCCACCATTCCGTGACCCGCTATATTCACCATAGCGAAAACTCTGGTTTTAGCGCGCTCCGCCACCGAGACGCGGAAATAAGCGAAGTTGCGCCACCCGGCGCTCCCGGCGTCGACCATTGTAGTGACGCCCGCGCGGAAGCTGAAGCAGTCCGGCCACACGCTGTACTCCCCGGCCCAGGCCTCCGGGTTCCCCGCCGTGACGAAGAGGTGAGTGTGAATGTCGATAAGCCCCGGCGTAACTATCAGCCCCGACGCGTCGATAGTTAAAACGTCTTTGTCAGGCGGTAATTTCTGGGCTATGGCGGGGGCCGCTTCGGTTATCTTGCCGTTTTCGATAAGCACGTCGGCTATTCCGTCGAGAGCGTTGGCCGGGTCTATCACACGGCCGTTTTTCAGTAATATAGGGCGAGTCATGCTCGTCAGCTCCTTTTAAATATATGCGGACAAAGATCAGGATTGTCAGGATTTCAAGATTATCATAATTATCAGGATAATAAATTGTGCCGAGAGTTATTTTACAACCGAATATCTTTAAATATCTAAATATTTTGGCGATACATCGAAGTTCTGATTTATAGAATTTATTTGGTTTTTCGGCTATGATACGGACATCATTGTAACACTCGGCGGTCTTTTTCAGAATTAAGGCCGGAAAGGGGAGGTTGTTTTATGTCGGAACGTTACCAGACGGGAAGCAAAGCGCCCGACTTCAATTTTATAAATCCATGGGGCGGCGGAAGCGAAGGCGAGAAAAAAAATTTTTATTCTGACAGCAAAGGGCAAAAGAAGGTTTTGTTTTTTCTTCGCTACTATGGTTGCAGGGTGACTCAGTTGGAGTTTAGGGATATTGTCGCGGAGAGCGGAAAGATCAGCTCGCTCGGCGCTCGGCTTTACGTCTTGCTTCAAAGCGCGCCGGAGACTATGCGGGACGCGCTCAAACAAGAAGATATAGCTTTTGAGCTTATATGCGACCCGGGCGGAGAGCTCTACCGCCTGTTTGACGTAGGATACGCGCCCCTTGGATATTTTATAAAAAGCCTGCCGGGGAACTGGACGCGCTCAGAGCTGTTCGAGAAACGCATAGCCGAAGCCAGCGCTCTCGGCATCACGCACGGCCTCTACGAGGGCAACGAACAGCAGCTCCCGGCGGTATTCGTCTTAGATGAAAATCAAAATATGCTGCTCGCCCATTACTCAAAAGACATAGTGGACGTGCCGAGCGTCGAGGATATTTTGAAATACCTTTAATTTATACGGGCGAACGAGAATCGCAGGGGCGATATACCCTCGGTCGCCCGGTTCTTGGTGGACACCAAGCGTTATGGATGTGGGCGGACCAACCTCAATTAAGACGGGCGACAGGGAATTAAAGACGGGCGACCGACAAAAAGAGACGGGCGACAGGGAATTAAAGACGGGCGACCAGAAATTAAAGACGGGCGACCAGAAATTAAAGACGGGCGACCAGAAATTAAAGACGGGCGACCGGGGGCGGTCGCCCCTACGAAAGGACTATCCGGTTTTGTGTATAATATGCTTATACCGGACAGAGGAGGATATTCAAGACATCATGCGTAGCGACGTGACGTTCAAGATTATCAACGTAGGCGACGGCCGAATCAATAGACTCAGGCGACCGCTTTGCGCGGTACCTTCTTGCCGGAGGGGGGAGCAAACTGTTCCTGATCGCGTTTATCAACGCGGCTCTTCTCTTTGAGGGCGATGACAGTATTGTCGATCTGGAACTCATCCCCGGCGATCTTCATGGGGGAAATTCGAAAACTAAGCTCTCCATTCTCGACGTTTCCGCTAAACTCACAGATGGACGCACTGTGGACGTTGAGGTGCAGATTATCAATAGGCACGACTTCAGGAAACGCGGGCCTTATTATTGGGCAAAGCGCCATGCGCTGAAACTTCCGATGGGCAGCAAGGAAGTCTACACGCAGATAAAACCCACGATAACGATTTGCCTTCTGGCGTTCGACCGAAACTAATCACCCCCGGACAGGACTTGAACGATGGTTATTGTATTTCTGCAACGAGGAGAGTGCGCGAATGGAAAAGGTAATAGCGGAGGACAGAGTCCTGTCGATGGCAAGGGACGTTGAGTTGGCCTTTTGGGCCGACGAGCGGAAGCGAGAGCTTTATTTTAAGTATCAGAAATACCTGTTGGATCTCTACAGCGACGAACACACCTATGAGTTTTTATTGGAGCAGGAGAGAGAAAAAACAGAGCAAGAGAGAGTAAGAGCGGAAAGAGCTGAGCAAGTCAAACGGGAAATGGCGCTGGAAATGCTAAAAATGGGGATTGAGATAGACAGGATCGTAAAAGTTAGCGGTCTTTCCGAGAAAGAGATACGTGACAGCTGTGGATAATAAACACAATGGCTCTATCCACATAACGGATAGAGCCATGTTCATAAATATTTTTATCCCGATAACGGCGTCTCTTTGATCCTTTGCAGCTATCCTCGGATGAGGCCGATGACGGTTTGCGGAAGCTGATTAGCCTGAGCGAGCATAGACGTACCAGACTGCATAAGAATCTGTAGTCTCGTGAAGTTCAGCATCTCTTTAGACATATCCGCGTCTCTGATACGGCTTTCCGCGGCTGTCGTGTTTGTAGATGCTGTTGTCAGGTTGGTGACTGTGTGTTCTAACCTGTTCTGGTATGCGCCAAGTAACGCGCGTTGTTTTGAGACTTTTGTAATAGCGGCGTCGAGTCTCGTTATGGCGCGGGCCGCTGTTTCGCGAGAGATAACCAATATACCGTCAAGCCCCAAAGCTGACGCGCTCATATTGCCTAAGCGTATCGTCAGGTCTTCCTGTTCGTTCGCCCCTACCTGCAACACCGTTTCGTTGTTCGCTATGTGAACTATAGTCGTGTAGGGATCTGAGATTTGGGAGAAGTTGTAGCTTTTGGTATTCTCGTTCCATGACACGTTTATATTGGCCAATGGGTTGAACTTCACGTCTATATTGTCGGTGATGGCTCCGTATATTACGCTGCCGGATACCTGTTGAGGCGAGTTTATCATATTGCCGTTGTGGGCGTCGTAGACCGTTACGGTGAACTCGCTTTCTCTTGACTGTTGGATTGTGTTTAGGCCAAGGGCCTGAAGCACGTCTTCGTCGCCGGAGAAGTGTAACTCGCCGTCCGCGCCGGGTATGGCGCTGCGGACGAGCAGAGTGGCGTAAGTTTTGTATCCAATGAGAACCGAGGGTTCCTTTATAGTGCCGTCGTCGTTGTAGACTGTGTCGCTGTAGACCGGCACTTTTTTATACACGGATTCCGACGTGTTCTCCGTTCCGTCGGATATTGTGCAGAACTGATTAGTGTTGTTCACGTAAACGCTTTGCTCCAAACTGAAAGCTATAGCGTCGTTGATTTTTTTCGACACGTCAAGCATTGTGTCGTCTCCGTAGAGCGTGACGGACGTGCTTTCCCCGTCGCCTTGGTAGATGGTGATGGTCTGAGGGTCACGGACTGTGAAGACGCCGTTGGCGTTATAGAACTCGATGATTTCGGAGAGGGGGTTATATTTATCTTCGTAGACGGTAGACGTCAAAGGTGTGGATACGTAAGTTACATCGCTTACGTTTGAATAAGCGCCATGACCAATAGCTTCGGCTGGCGGGGTGCCGCTGGTTCCGGCGGTAGCGTTGATGTTAGCTCTGGTGTTTATCGTTATTGTTCCACTACTGCTCCGGCCACCACCACCAATGCCAGCGCCACTTTCGTTTACAACAGAACCGCCAATAGCTGTAATTGTACCCCCATTTATTGTGATGACCGTACCATCATCACTTATGATATTAGGATTAAAAGGGTAATTATTAGGATAATCAGCATAATACCCGCTGCCGATTCCAGCTCCTCCACTACCACCGCCAATAGCAGTAATTATGCCTCCATTAATGGTTATCGTTCCACCGCCATCTTGGCTACCAATACCGCCGTAATAGCCAGTATCACCGCCTCCAATGCCAGCGCCGCCTTGATCTCCGATGGCTGTTATAGTTCCTCCGTATATGGTTATTGTCCCGCTGCGTCCATTGCGCAAAGAGTAAAGATCGAATCCCCACCCTCCGATACCAGCAGCCAAAAAACCTCCACTGGCGTTTAATGTTCCATTAGGCGAACCATCTCCCGCCATGCTGGTTATGTTTAGTGTAGAGCCGTCGCGCACTTCAAGACCGGCGCGACTGTCTCCACTTGTCAGATTGTTATTCCCCTCCAAATAAAGATCGACGGTAGCGCCGAACATATCAAACGCGCATGTGTCAGGAGTGGCGCTTGTATTGATATTTACGCCGGACAAAAGGATATAAGCCGTTACGCCGGATTGAACTACAACTTGGTTTGTCGTGGGCATGTTGGTACCTTCGATTATATATGTGCCGTCATTGGTTATGGTCAGTACACCGTTGGTAAAATTCCACCCTGTGCCGGATGTGGCGCCGGATGTATTCTGTCCTGTATTGATATTAATCCTATCGGCCCCGCTGAAGTCATGCGGGTTCCGCCTGATTCCTTCTACTTCTTCTAATTTCGGTCGCGACACCTCATAAATATTGCTCTTCTGCACCTGAGCCGCGCCGGGCTCGGCGGTTATATTTATCTTATAGTTTCCCTCAGTTGAAATCTTTTGGCCGAATTGGTCTTTTTCGCCCCCCCCCCCCGCACTATGACAGACGTCGAGAGTTTATCGCTCGACCATAGAACGGAAGCGTCGCCGCTCAGGAGAAGTTTTTTATTGAATTGCGTTGTATTTGCTATTCTGTTTATTTCATCTTTGAGTTGGTCTATTTCGCCTTGTATGTAAGAACGGTCCGTAGCGGTAAGTGTATCATTGGCCGCCTGAATCGTGAGTTCGCGGATTCTTTGAAGGATAGAGTGTACCTCGGTAAGAGCGCCCTCGGCTGTTTGAATCATAGATATACCGTCTTGAGAGTTACGTAAGGCTTGGTCGAGGCCGCGAATCTGGCCGCGCATCTTCTCGGATATAGCGAGCCCCGCCGCGTCGTCGGCGGCCATGTTGATACGTAAGCCTGTTGAAAGATTGCGGATGGCCTTTTGAAGTTGATTGTTCGTATCGCTCAGAGCGTTATAGGCATAGAGCGCCGGTATGTTGTGGTTTATACGCATAGAAACTCCACCTTCCGAGTGTCAGTGCAATGGATTAAAATATTCTCTGCTGAATAATGTAGCATAAAATTCTTAAAAATGGGGAAAATATGTGCGAGCGGTCTCCTCTGATAAGGATTTCGTTATTGGCGTGACGATGGGAATATTATTGATCAATTCCAAAAGGTCTTAATGCCGAGTTTAGCCTTGCGGGATATTTTCGCCTCTTTCTTTCGGGGCCGTTTCATAAAAAAATCTCAGGCTTAACAAGAATGTACAAAAGGGAAGCCTCCCGCGCTCCACGAGTTTGCGGCTTCCCTTTTTGCTGTTTTGCAATGCTTTAGGCTGTTTAACGTCTTGTTTACTCTTGTTTACTATCAAGGAACTAATGTTTGGAGCTTATCTATCGGCAATTCAGCAATCTCGGCGACTTCCAGCAACGTCATGCCGCGCGATAGCATTTTCCGCGCCATATCAAAAGCCTTTTCGGTTCTGCCTTTCTCAATGCCTTTCTCAATGCCTTCCTTGATGCCTTCCTTGATGCCTTTTAGTTCCGCTTCTTTCGCCGCTTTTTTCGCCGCTTCTTCCGAATATGTCAAAATTCTGTCCTGCAACATCACATCCGTCGAGTAGACAGTCTCGACACTCCTTTCATCAATACTTACTGAGTGAAGGTATTGTCTACTGCCCCTCACAGAACCGTACTTGCGGTTTTCCCGCA
>BOCC01000098.1 GCA_026002715.1 Synergistales bacterium | reverse complement strand
AATCTTTATCTGGCTCATGCTGCTGCTCTATATGAAACACTATCCGCTGGTCCGCGCCTGTCTTAAGTGGGATAGACAGAGCGACGTCCGAATTTCTCATGCCCTTGTCTGAGTCAGAACCGATAGCAGGTAACTCACCCGAAACCAACATAGGTTTTATGCTATAATCTCTGTCCGCCGCTAAATCCGGTTTGAAGAACAAAAGCGCGTCGTCTACGTTCTCGGTTATACAATCTTTCCATGCTCTATCGATCCAGTGTTCACTCATACTCGCGTGACTCCCGTTCATTTAGTTGTTGTTAGTTGTTATAGGGATATTATAGCAAATCTTCGAACCTCTCAAATCTTGAAGTATTTTTTGGCGTCTTCGTTACTATTGCTCTCAAGAATACTTAACACCATCTTTATCAATGCCTTAAACTGAAAATCTGTCATAACGTCTTCACTCCTAATCGTTGCGGCTGACATGATAACACCCCCTTTATAGTCTGTATTCTACTATAGGGAAATAGAAGCGGAAGAAGGCGGCGCCCCAAAATCGTTCGTAGGGTCTTTTCCCATTCAGAAGAATAGTGATGCGCTTATTGAAAATATGCGTCAATCCTTGGATTATTCTTTTGAAGATCAGATAAAATGCGCTGATCCTTTTAAGACACTGCGGCAAAAACTCCATGAAAGTGGCGTGTATGTACTGTGCATTGGAAATTTGGGCAGTCATCACTCCAATGTCGACCCTTCGGAATTTCGAGGCATGTCTATTGCGAATCCACTCGTCCCAATGATTATTATCAATCCAAATGATGTTGATGCCGCCCAGCTTTTTACGTTGGTACATGAGATGACGCATATTTGGCTGGGTGAGAGCGGGATTTCCAACATTGGACTTGGGGATGATTTGCGAGCGCCAACGGTATCTCATAAAGAACTGGAAAGTTACTGCAATGCCGTTGCCGCAGAATTTTTAGTTCCGCAGGCCAAAGTAAAAGAACTTTACAGAGGAAGCCATATAGAAAATTTGAGCCTTGAAGAGCAAGTGGAGAAACTTTCTCAACATTTTAAAGTTAGCAGGCCTGTCATTGCCAGAAAACTGTTGGATATGAACCAAATGACCGAGCGTGAATATTGGGATTTATACGGTGTATACCGGAAACAATGGCAGGATCAAAGAGCGTTGCAAAGGCAAAAAGAGGGTGGGGCTCCGCCGCGCTATAAGGTTCTTATGCCCTATTGCTTTGGGAATAAGTTGGTGCATAGACTATTAGCGGCCGCCCAAGATGGGTTGCTTTCCTCCCAAGAGGTTTCTCGTTTAATAAACGTTCCTGTCTCTCATTTTAAGGAGCTGGAGCCATGACTTATTTTTTGGACAGCAACGTTTTGATCCACTCGAAAAATTATGAATTTTCATTTGATGAAACGGCGGTAGGATTCTCTCTACGCTTCGCCTGATTGTTTCAACCTCTTTGACCTTTTCTTTCAGCAGGCGGTATTCCATATTCAAGCAGCCTTTTTTCACTTGGAGTGTATCGCGCTCGGTGCGTATGCCGCGCCGCTCCATTTGTGTAACCGCCACACCTAAATAAACGGTTGGGATTTGGCCGACAACATTTGAGTGTTATAACTATTCAAATGTTATAATTATTTTGAGTGTTATGATTATTTAAATGTTATAATCAAAGTGATATACTAAAGTAGTATTTTTGATTATTTATCCGGCTCATTTTGACGTAAGCCTGAGTGCGAAATTGATTTTTAGGGAGCTGAGGTACCATGAAAAAGATAACTGTGATCGTCGTCGTATGTTTGCTGTTTATCGCCGGCGCGCTGTATATGAGAATGAGCGGGAATCCTTCCCAGAGCGCCCCGGATCAAAGCGCCTCCGACATGATCGTGGTCGGTTTTTCGCAGGTGGGCGCGGAATCGGATTGGCGTATGGCCAACACGAAATCCATGAGGGAAACCTTCACGGAGGCCAGAGGATACAAGCTCCTTTTCAGGGACGCCCAGCAGAAGCAGTCCAATCAAATCGAGGCCGTTCGAGAATTTATTTCCCAGAAAGTGAACTATATCGTCTTAGCGCCCATCACGGAGGAAGGCTGGGATCCCGTGCTGAGGGAAGCGAAAGACGCGGGCATCCCCTTCGTCATAGTGGACAGGATGATTAAAACGTCCGATGAGGATTTATATATCTCTTGGGTGGGTTCTGACTTCCGCAAGGAAGGAGGCACAGCCGTGGCGTGGATGGAAAAGACTTTCGCGAGCGACAAAGATTTGGTTATCGTGCATTTGCAGGGAAACAGGGGCTCGTCGGCCCAAATAGGCAGGACGGAGGGCCTTCAGGCCGGAGTCTCCAAAAACTTGGGCTGGAAAGTCGTGGTGCGCGACTCCGGCGACTTCACTCAAGTGAAGGGCAAGGAGGTTATGGCGCGTATCCTGAAGCAATACGACAAAATAGACGTGCTGTACTGCGAAAACGACAACATGGCTTTCGGGGCCATGGAGGCCATGGATGAAGTCAGCAGAACCTACGGAGTGAAGGGCGAAGTTACCATTATCTCCTTCGACGCCACACATAAGGGACTTGAAGACACGCTATCGGGCAAGATCAACTATAACGTGGAGTGTAACCCGCTGCACGGGCCGCGGGTGGAGCAAATAATCCAGTTGTTGGAAAACGGCAATATCCCCAGCAAGTTCGCCTACGTCGACGAGAAGGCCTTCGACGCGGCCTCCATCACCAGAGAAGACATTGACGCGCGTTCTTACTGAATGGGATAAAAAATTTGGCATATCGGGGAGTCGTTCAAACTTGAATTTTGACTCGCGAAGTGCTGTCGCGGAATGAACGGTATTTGCGATAAGAAAAACATATCCGCTTTGGGCGCGCTGATTGGCGCGATTATCGTTTGCGCGGCGTTTTTTTACAGTCTGACCGGCGGTTATTCTCGAAAAAAAGACCTGCTTTACACAGATTTGATGGCCTCTCCGACCTATGTCAAAAACGGATTCGAACCGGCCTACGCAACCCTCAAGGATCCCGGGCTGACCGATTGGGGTTTGGAGCTGCCCGCGAAGCATGGCGCCATTTTGATGTCCCGTCTGCCCACGCTCAGGCGAACTTTTGAGTTTATGTCGCCCAAGGCGCGCAGGATCGAGGATTACACTATCCTGATACCTTTTGAGCTGAGCAGAGAAAAAATCGACGCCCTGTACGGCGACAATCCCATCACGCCCGGCATGTACTTAGCCGGTATAGGCGAAAACTGGGAGATCTACGTCAACGGCGACGCCATAGCCAAAGAGAGGCATGTGAACTCTAAGGATGAGATCATATCGTTCCGAAGTCAGCGGGGCGTCAGTATTCCCTTCGACAAAAGGTTCCTTAAAGAGGGGACAAATTTTCTCGTCTTCCATATCATAGGCGCCAGGAGTGGCAGTTATACGGGGTTGTTCTACTCCAAACCGTATTACATAGGCGACTACGCGAAAATCATCAGCGCCAGCGACAGCTTTTTGACGGTCGCTTTGTGTACGGTGTATATTTTCCTTGGGCTTTATCACATGCTTTTGTATTTTCTACGCAAAACGGACAGTTCCGACCTTCTATACGGCGTCTTCTCCAACCTCGCGGCCGTCTATTTTTTCACGCGCAGCCCTATCGTCTATCATATATTTGAAAACACGTCCACCGCTCAGCGGATAGAGTTCGCGGCGCTTTACCTTCTGATATTCTCCTTTTCCGCCTTTTTGGAAAACCTTGCTTTCGGCAAAACGAAGCCGTGCACGATTTTCTACGGCATATTATGCGCGGTGTTCGTCGCGCTGCAGTCCGCGTCCTCTATCTGGTTCGCCAGAGACTTGTTGGTGCTGTGGCAGATATTCGCGGTTGTATACCTGTTTTGCGTCACGTTTCAGAACATCTTTCGCGCTTTTCTTGAGCGCGTGAGAGATCGATTCGCAGCCGGCGTCGAGACTGGAGCGAATGTCAGTTTCGCGTGCCTTTTTTTCAAAAATCTGCTTGGCATGGAGCTTGGCAATACATTGGGGCTCGTCTCAATTGTCATCTGCACGGGTATTTTTGATATAACGGACTCGATTTTCTTTAAAGTGGATTTCCTGCTGACGCGCTATAGTTTTTTTATTTTCGTGTTATGTATGGCCTTTGTGCTGGCCCGCACATACGCGAATCGCTTCAAGGTGACGTCGCAGATGAACGAGCAGTTAGAGGCGGTGGTCGGACAACGTACCCGGCAGCTCGAAGAGCAGGTATTGATCGCCGAGGCGGCCTCGCGGGCCAAGGGCAATTTTCTCGCCAACATGAGCCATGAAATAAGAACGCCGCTGAACGCCGTCATCGGCATGACGAAGATCGGTTCTCAAGCCGAGAATCTGTCACGCAAGGACTACGCGTTCTCAAAGATTAAAGAGGCCTCCGAACACCTTTTAGACGTCATCAACGACATTCTCGACATGTCGAAGATAGAGTCCGGCAAACTCAACCTTTCTAAGCTCGTCTTCAGCGTCCGGGACGTGGTGTCCCGCGTGGAGAACGTCATGCGCTTCAAGACGGACGAGAAACATCAGGAATTTACCGTCGCCGTAGCCGACGACATTCCCCAGGCGCTGCTCGGCGACGACCTGCGTCTGGCGCAGGTACTCACCAACCTCATAGGCAACGCCGTCAAATTTACCCCGGAAAACGGGCGCATCACCCTCTCCGCCTTTTTTGACGGAGAAGCGGACGGGCTTTGCACGCTTCGTTTTCTCGTGCGAGATTCCGGGATAGGCATCACCAGCGAACAGAAAAATAAGCTGTTTCAGTCCTTTCAGCAAGCCGAAGAGAGCACGACCCGCAAATACGGCGGCACGGGCTTGGGGCTGGCCCTGTCGAAGCAGATAGTCGAGCTGACGGGCGGCAATATATGGGTGGATTCAGCGCCGGGAGAAGGATCGACGTTCGGTTTTACGACCAAGGCGCCGCGGACGGAGCCCGTGCCTGAAAATGAGGAGGCCGCCGACGTGGGGGAAGATATAAAGCCCGGCGAATTCAAGGACAGAGTCATCCTTTTGGCCGAAGACGTGGAGATCAACCGGGAGATATTGATTTCCCTGCTGGAAAGCTCAGAGGCAACAATCGACAGCGTCGAGGATGGCTTGCAGGCCGTTGAAATGTTCGAGAAAAACCCGGAGCGCTATCATCTGATCCTCATGGACGTGCAGATGCCGGTTATGGACGGTTACGAGGCGGCGCGGCGCATTCGGGCAGCGGAGAACATCTATGCCGCCAAGGTACCCATCGTGGCAATGACGGCCAATGTTTTTCAGGAGGACATCGAACGCAGCTTAGCCAGCGGCATGAACGCGCATCTAGGAAAACCTGTCGACCTGACCAAACTTCTTGTCGCCTTGCGCCGCTATCTCATATATGACACGTACCTCAACTCCCGCAAAATATGAGCGTCGCGCAATCTATGTGGGCGTTCAGTTATGTCAGTCACTCAGCGGTCTTTAAAAAAGATAACTTTAGGCAATCGTCACGCCTCCTCTCCAGTAATGATTATACAGACCGCGCTAAAGCTCGCGCTCCGTTCGTCTATTCTTGCTTTATAGGCACCACCGCGAGAGTCTTGCCCAAAGAAAAAAGCACCTTCAAAACCGTGTCGATCTGAGACATCGTGCTTCCGCGTTCCATCCGCGCGATAACGGGCTGTTTGACGCCGCTCATTTCCTCGAGCTGTTTTTGCGTTATGCCCCGTTCGTTGCGAGCTTTGATAAGCTCGCCGATAAGAGCGACGCGCAAGTTGCTGGCGGCTATTTCCTCCGGCGTAAAGAGTTCTTTTCTTACGTCATCCCAGTCTTCCCCTATTGGGCTTATATAATCACTCATTATGTTTTGCCTCCTTTTGTCTATCCAGAAAGTCTTTTAAGTTACGTTTTGCCTGCTCAATGTCTCTATTAGGCGTTTTTTGCGTTTTTTTCGTGAAGTGGTGCAACAGAACAAAGCTGTTATTTACCCAAGCCGCGAACAATACACGCTCTCTTATCGGCCTAAGCTCCCATATTTCGCCATCTAAATGCTTTATGTACGGCTCTCCGACTTGCGTCCCATAGTCCCGTAACGCTTGTATATAATCTTGCATTTTAGTTAATTTTATGCGGCTGTCTTTATCTTGTTTAGCCGCCAATTCTCGGATATATTCCAATACCGGTCTTCTACCGCTGCGGTCTTTAAAAAAGATAACTTTAGGCAATCGTCACGCTTCCTCTCCAGTAATGACTATACAGACCGTGCTAAAGCTCGCGCTCCGTTCGTCTATTCTTGCTTTATAGGCACCACCGCGAGAGTCTTGCCCAAAGAAAAAAGCACCTTCAAAACCGTGTCGATCTGAGACATCGTGCTTCCGCGTTCCATCCGCGCGATAACGGGCTGTTTGACGCCGCTCATTTCCTCGAGCTGTTTTTGCGTTATGCCCCGTTCGTTGCGGGCCTTGATAAGCTCGCCGATAAGGGCGACGCGCAAGTCGCTGGCGGCTATTTCCTCCGGCGTGTAAATCTCTTTTCTGACTTCTTCCCAAGTATGACCCCTTGCGCTGTTATTTTTCGTTGTTGCTTCCGTTGTTGCTTCCATTGTCAGCTCTCCTCTCTGTAGTCAGCTAAATTTCGCTTTGCCTGTTCAATCTCTCTGCGCGGCGTCTTAAGCTCCCATATCTCGCCCTCTAAATGCTTCATATATGGCTCCCCGACTTGCGTACCATAGTCACTCAAGGCTTGTATATAATCTTGAGTCTTGTTATGTTTTATTCGGCTGTCTTTATCGGTCTTGGCCGCTAACTCTAAGATATACTCCAAAACAGGTTCGCGACCGTTTTTATATTTGTAAAAAACAATTTCATACATCCCCGGCATTCCTTTCATGTTGATTATAACTCATTAGTTATATCTTTGCCGCATAGATTCAAAACGCGCCGAAATTGAGAATATGCTGACTTGAATATCAGCAATTCTAACATAAAAATAAAAACAGACCGCGCTAAAGCTCGCGCTCCGTTCGTCTATTCTTGCTTTATAGGCACAACCGCTTCAAAACCGTGTCGATCTAACCTTGCACACAACCGGCACGACTCCACCGATACCCGTTCTCATTATGACCAAATCCTTTTAGCCCACGCTTTGTTTGTGTGTCCATTTACAGGATATTTCTTTGCTAAATTATATTAAAGACTCTCGCAAGTGGATATTTCATTTAAAAAATAAAAGGAGCGCGGAAAGTCCGCGCTCCTTTAAACTTCAAAGACTCAAAAAGCTAAAGAGACAGTCTACCTGACTCTCACGTAGGCGACGGAGTCTGCGGAGGTATACAGATTATCGGCGATCTCGTTATCAGTTCTCTCCTGATGACTGTTCATAAGGCCCGCACTTTTAGCTTGGCCTGCCAACTTATCTCTAACACCGGCACCGTCAACGTTTGCGCCAACAAAAATGCCCTCAGCCGCATCGGCTACAAGCACAAAACCGGTTGTAACAGTGTCCTTATCCTTATCCATGTACTTAGCCAAAGCCGATATGCCCGCCGCACTTATTTCAGACTCAGTCATATCAATATTATCCGCCAAGAACATAATAGCAGCGCCCTTCAGATTGCGAAGCCCGCTCACGATTGCCGACGCCTTAGCTGTGTCTGTGGCTGAACCGCTCGAAAGGAGCATAGCTCCAACCAAAATACCAATGATAACGATGACGATCAACAACTCGACAAGTGTGAAACCCTTTCTTGCTCTCAACTTCTGCATAAAACACATCTCCCTTTCTCTATAAAACAAACCATAATTTTCCCGCCCGGACACCATGTCCAAGCCCATGATGCTATTATTATATGCAACTTAACAATTTAGTCAATAGACTAAATAATAAATATTAAGTGAAAATAGAGATGATAAAATTCAGATAATCTAATAGAGGCGCAAAATCTTGCGCCTCCACTCCGCTCTTTAAGGGC
>BOCC01000097.1 GCA_026002715.1 Synergistales bacterium | reverse complement strand
AAAACAACTTATCGCCGAGTCACATTGAACGCCCCGCGCGGTACGGATATTTGGTAAAATAACTTAAAACTTTGCGAAGAAAGGAAGATGCCGCCTGATGGATTACGAAGGCCTGATCTGTCACCCTTGGAAAACGGCAATTTAAGAGCTGCGGTTACGATAAACGCCTCGTTGTTGGAGAGTTGGGCACGCCTGAAAAGCTCCTCGTCCGGTCCGCTGTCTTCGTTATCGCTGTTATCGCTGCTGTTTTTGTTGTCTTTGGCGTACCGCTCCGCGATGCGCTCTTTCTCGGAAACGGAGACGACAAGGCCGGCTTTTAGCCTGATATTTTCAGGGTCTTCGACATTCATTGAATCCGAAGAATCCGAATAAATATCACGCGTCAGTTCAAAAGCGGGCTCAACTTTGAAAATTTCATCCCCGTAGTCCGTTCTGTATCGGTTGACCTGCTGTATTGTCAGCAAATCATTTTCGTCTACAGGGAGATTATCCACTGATTCAAGGACAAAGGCTTCCTCGGCCTTGAATTTAGTGTCATAGTGAGCGTGAACCTTCATCTCGCTTTCGGCGATGACGGCGCCCTTACGCACCAAATCTATGCGGCGCCCGTCAAACACCACTTTATAAGCCGTTTCTTTTTTACGGGTGGGGGCAAAATAAACCACTTTTTCGAGGTCTTTCGCGCTTGTGCCCAGAAGAAGGCTGAGGCGGCTCGGAATCCCCCTTAGATACCATATATGGACGACGGGCGCGGCCAGCTCAATATGTCCCATGCGCTCGCGCCGCACGCGGTTATCGGTCACCTCAACGCCGCAACGGTCACACCTTATGCCCCGAAACTTAGGGCCGCTTCGTTTATATTTGCCGCAAGCGCACTCGAAGCTGCGAGTGGGGCCAAAGATACGCTCGCAGAAAAGCCCGTCTTTTTCGGGGCGAAGAGTTCTATAGTTTATCGTCTCAGGTTTTTTGACCTCGCCGCTCGATATTTCCCTGATGCGTTCCGGGGTGGCTAATTTTATTCGCACGCCGACGATTTCTCCTCGGGTCATAGTCCGTCAATCTCCTCTTCTGCCACTTCATCAATCAAAGGCACTCCATCCGGCAGCTCGCCCAAATCGGGCACGATAGCAAAACTCGGTTCGTCCGTTTCGTCAATAGAATCGGAGTCGTCACGCAGATTTTCGGGCTCCGGCAAATCCGTTACATCGGAGGTGTATATGTCGTCGCCCCTGCTTTCATCAAAAAACGCGCCCTCCGGAATGTGTCCCCGAACCGGCTTGTCTTCTTCTTCATCCTCTAAGACCATACCGCCGATAGTTCCGTTGTCGTACTGAACCTCGACGTCTAAGCTCAAACCCTGCAGTTCCTTGACCAAAACGCGGAAGCTCTCCGGTATGCCGGGCTTGACAAGGCTCTGCCCCTTGACTATTCGCTCGTAGGTCTTGTCGCGCCCCCTGATGTCGTCGGACTTTACGGTCAACATTTCCTGCAGGACGTTGGCCGCGCCGTATCCCTCGAGCGCCCAGACCTCCATCTCGCCAAACCTCTGTCCGCCAAACTGAGCCTTTCCGCCAAGCGGCTGCTGCGTAATCAAACTGTACGGGCCGGTCGAGCGGGCGTGGATTTTATCGTCGACAAGGTGAATCAGTTTAAGCATATACATACAACCGATAGTGACCTTTTTCTCCATAGTCTCTCCGGTCCTGCCATCCCTGAGCCTTATCATTCCGTCTTCTGTGAGCTCCGGATATTTCGTCTCGCTCAGTTTTCTCATTTCTTTGAAGATCTCTTCTTCCCGCGCTCCCTCAAAAACAGGAGTGGCCACATGCCAGCCGTTGTTCATGGCTACAAAACCCATAATGGTCTCAAGCACCTGCCCAAGGTTCATCCGGCTTGGAACGCCCAGAGGGTTCAGGACCACATCGACCGGCGTGCCGTCAGGCAGATAAGGCATATCCTCCACGGGCAGAATACGGCTGACAACGCCCTTGTTTCCGTGCCGTCCGGCCATTTTGTCGCCTACGGTGATCTTGCGCCACTGGGCCACGTAGACCTTCACGGTTCTGTTTACACCGGTGTTGAGAGCCTCCGGGTTTTCTAAACGGGTCATTTGCTTTATGGCTACTATCTTGCCTCGCGCGCCATGCGGCAGTTTAAGAGAATTGTCGCGCACCTCGCGCGCTTTTTCACCGAATATAGCGCGCAACAACTTTTCTTCGGGCGTCTGGTCAGACTCTCCCTTGGGGGTGACTTTGCCAACCAAGATATCGCCGGCGTTAACCTCGGCTCCTATGCGAATAATCCCGTCGTCGTCAAGGTTTTTGAGCATATCCTCTCCTACGTTCGGGATATCGCGCGTTATCTCCTCAGGGCCCAACTTTGTTTCGCGGGCCTCGATTTCGTACTCCTCTATATGAATGGAGGAAAATTTATCCTCCTTGACCAAATTTTCGCTGAGGAGAATCGCGTCCTCGAAGTTATAGCCCTCCCAAGGCACGAAGGCGACCAACACGTTCTGCCCAAGGGCCAGCTCTCCGTTATCTATGGCCTGTCCGTCAGCTATGACCCCGCCCTTTTCGATGAACTCTCCCTTTTTAACGGTGGGACGCTGATGAATGACCGTACCCTGATTGGAGCGCCTGAATTTAATCAGGTTATAGACACGGTTAGACCCGGTCTCTGACGTCACTTCAATATGCTCGGAGTCGACCCTGACAACCTCGCCTGACTCGAGTGCGACTACGCAGGAACCGGAGTCCTTGGCTATGCGGTGCTCTATACCCGTGCCTACGATAGGCGCCTCCGGGAAAATCAACGGCACGGCCTGACGCTGCATGTTAGACCCCATCAGGGCCCTGTTTGCGTCATCGTGCTCGAGAAATGGAATCAGCGCCGTCGACGAGGAAACTATCTGCTTTGGCGAAACGTCCATATAATTGACGTCACTGAGGGGTACCGTCTCTATCTCGTCACGGTGCCGCGTGGCGACGCGCGAAGGGTCGGGCTCAAAGCCGCGAAGGGTCTCACCGTCATCCTCAAGCGGGGTGTTTGCCATGGCTACATTATAATGGTCCTCTTCGTCGGCGGAGAGGAACTCGATTTTCCCTGTGAGTTTGCCGCCTTTGACCTCGCGGCGCGGCGTGATGAGAAAGCCGTGCTCGTTTACGCGCGCGTATGTAGTCAGAGAAGACACAAGGCCGATATTCGGCCCTTCGGGCGTTTCTATCGGGCAAACCCTGCCGTAGTGCGTATAGTGAACATCGCGCGCCTCAAACCCCGCCCGCTCGCGGGAAAGCCCGCCGGGCCCGAGCGCGGAGAGACGCCGCCTGTGAGTTACTTCCGCTAAGGGGTTGGTCTGATCCATAAACTGTGAAAGCTGCCCCGAACCATAGAATTCACGCAAAGCCGCCGCTATCGGACGCACGTTTATAAGCTCGCGTCCCATAGCGGCATTTAGGTTGGGGAGGGTTGTCATGCGTTCTTTAGCGATGCGCTCCATCCGCAGCAACCCGATGCGGATTTGGTTCTGTAAGAGCTCTCCGATGGAACGCACGCGCCTGTTCCCTAAGTGATCGATGTCGTCGGTTTTTTTGTCGAGCGCCCGCATGGCGAACATTTCGCGCACAATGCAGACAATATCTTCCAAAGTGAGAAGCCGCTTTGTTTCCGATACATCCAAATCAAGCCTTTTATTGAGTTTATAGCGCCCCACCCTGCCGAGCGTATAGCGCCTCGGGTCAAAGAAAAGAGAATTTACATATTCCTTCGCGTTTTCTACCCGCGCGGGTTCATTTGGGCGAAGACGTCTGAAAATCTCCTGCATCGCTTCGTCGGAGCTTTGGGTCATATCTTTTTCGAGTGTCAGAGCCAACGCGGCGTCTACTCCGTGCACTTTTATGCCACCGTGTTCGCCGGGGTCGAGTTGTTTTAGTTTGTCGAGAGTTTCGCGTGTGATGACCCGGTTTTTGGCTACGATTAAATTGCCTTCAGAGTCGCGGACATCCTCGAACGCTAATTTTCCCTTTAAATCGTCTCCGTATTCCATAAACACAGCTTCCGCTTTGAACAATTTTAGAATATCATCGTTGTTCTTGGCGCCGAACGCTTTTAGCAGAAGCGTAACCGGCAGTTTTTTTCGGTTATCTATGTTTACGGAAACGACATCATTGGGCGTGGTCATAAAATCTAACCAGGCACCCCTGTCAGGAATAATTTTAGCGGAGCAGACCTCAAGACCCGAGGCCGAATCTTCCTTTGTGAAATAAACCCCGGCGGAACGGGTAAGCTGGTTTATCACAACGCGCTCAGTACCGTTGACGATAAAAGTTCCCCTGTCCGTCATAACGGGGAAGTCTCCGAGGAATATCTCTTCCTCTTTGCTCTCCTGTGTTTTTGTATTGTAGAGGCGGATAGTGGCCCGAATAGGCCGAGCCCATGTCATATCGCACTGGCGGGCCTCTTCCTCCGTCAGGCTTGGTTTATCCACATAATAACGAAGAAACTCCAATTCAAACTGTCCGTCAAAGTTTTTAATGGGAAACACTTCACACAATAACTCCTGCAGTCCCTGCGGTTTGCGTGAATCCGGTAAAATATTATCCTGATAGAACCAACGATAAGAATCACGCTGGATTTCGATCATATCAGGAACCTCTATAAGATCATGCGCGCATCCGAAAGTATAGCGCTGTCGTTTTTTTCCGACCGAAACGAATTCAGGCATAGATCAAAGAACCTCCCTCAGCCTTACCGAGTTTTAAAAATTTATGCCGAACATTTATCATAACAAAAGTATAGTATGTTTGTCAATCAGGGCAACAGCATTTACAGGGCAAACGCATAAAAAAGAAACGGCATACGCGCCTCCCGCCGCGTAATCATATCCTTGCAATCTGTTGGGTTTACGGGTTGGCGGCGTTGAATTATGCCGTGTTTTTTGAAAAAAGTAAATGCTGTTGCCCATGGTTTGTCAATTAAGTAATTCGGACGAGTGACTAAATTTAATAATAAATTATTCTTAAATGACAATCAGCTGAATATTGCGACTTAGCTTAATATTTACGCTGAAATATAATTTGGGGGGTTTTACACATGAGCGGCAGTGAGGGTTCGGCGAAACGGGAACAGTGGGGCAGCCGCATCGGCTTCATTATGGCGGCGGCGGGATCGGCTATTGGGCTTGGCAACATATGGCGTTTTCCGTATCTTGTGGGCAAGGACGGCGGCGCGGCGTTTGTGGTCATCTACTTGATAATCACCGTTTTTATCGGATTTCCCGTCATGATGGCCGAGTTTGCCATAGGACGCGCGGCGCAGAAAGCGCCCGTTTTAGCTTTCAGGGCGCTCGGCGTCAACCCATTCTGGTCTCTCATAGGATGGATGGGAACGATAGCCGGCGGATTTTTTACGCTTTCATTTTATAACGTCGTGGGCGGTTGGACCATCAAGTACATCATCGCCTCGCTCACCGGCCTGATGGAGGTGGCCGACGTGGGCAAAACCGGGGAGTTCTTCGGAGAGTTCGTCGTGCGGTCTTACGAAGTCGTTTTTTACCAAATCTTGTTCATGTTGATTACGATGGGCGTGGTCGTCGGAGGAATAAGCAAAGGCATCGAGCGGGCCTGCAAGGTCTTGATGCCGACGCTTTTCGTTATAATGCTAATCCTTATAGTGCGTTCCGTAACGCTCCCCGGAGCCGGGGCGGGCCTGAAGTTCTATCTGCACCCCGATTTTACCAAAGTGACGGGCGAGACGTTCTTGGACGCCTTAGGGCAGAGCTTCTTCTCGCTCTCTCTCGGGCTCGGCATAATGCTGACATACGGAAGCTATATCGGCAAAGAAGAACGGATTCCGTCCTCCTCGGCCTGGACAGCGGGTCTCGATACCCTCATAGCGCTTTTGGCGGGCCTTGCTATCTTCCCGGCCGTGTTCGCTATGGGCTTTGAGCCGGGGTCAGGCGCGGGACTGTCGTTTATCACTCTTCCCGCTGTGTTTGCTAAAATGCCAGCCGGAATGATCTTCTCATGCCTTTTCTTCCTTCTTCTTTTCTTCGCCGCCGTCACGTCGGCTATGTCTTTGCTCGAGGTGGCTGTGACATTTGCCATCGAAAAATTCCACATGACGCGCAAAAAGGCGGTTTGCGTTATGAGCGTTATCATTATTCTTTTGGGTATACCGTCGGCTATGTCTTTGGCGGGCGACCTGAAGATCTACGGCAAGGACTTCATGGACGCTATTGAGTACATCTGCAACAACGTCCTGCTGCCGATAGGTTCTTTCTTGGCCTCGATCTTCGTCGGCTGGTTCTGGCTCAAGCCGGCAATAAAAGAAATAACAAACGACGGCCAAGTTCAATTCCGCTGGCTGAACACGTGGATATGGTGCGTGCGCTTCGTATCCCCGATCGCCATAGCCTACATCTTCTACGCCGGCCTTACATGGTAAAATAGCCGATATTGCGGTTTACGGCGCGCCCTTGTGTTATGACGGGCGCGCCGCTTTTATTTTCCGCATCTCATTTTTTAGCGGCGACAGGATCCTTCAGGTCTTCCTCTACACCGGCTATTTTCTTGGCGTATTCCGCGTACTGTTCAAAGGGCGTGTTGGCCCGGACGACGAGCCTTGCGCCGTCGGGAGAACCGCCGCCGTGCATGCATCCGGGGACTCCAGCCCCTATCGTCAGCCATTCGGCCAAGCGAGCCGTCCGTGCCCGAGATTCAGCCGAGCAGTCTCCAGCTTTTAAGTACTTTCGGATTAAAGGCCCGTATTCTTCGTTGGTAAAGTCCTTATATGACGGCATACAGCCGGTTTCAACGATGCCTCCGCCGATTTCCTGACACAGCCTCTTGGTCTCGTATGGCAAAGTCGCCACGTGAATCTTGTTGGTATGAGCGATCAGACTGTCGGCGACCCACACGCCCGCGTCGTCCTTTTTCCCCAAAGCGATGGCGCCAGCGCCGATGCCATACGTCGTTTCGTTGTTGGCCGACATCTGAATCAGCTTGTCCATAAAGGTTTTGTACGACAGTCCGTTGGCCCGCGCCATATTGACGGCGGCGCCGATCATAACGTCGCCCTGCCCCGAGACACAGGCGCCTATACAGGCCCGATAGTTGGCCGTAAAATACTGTATGACTTTTCCGGTATGCCCGTATTCTCCGCACATAAAGAGCCTCTCATTCGGCACGAAAACGTCCTCGAAGAAAAGATAAGACTGAGCCGGTCCGGTGTCTGGGACGTCGAAGCCATTCTGGTATTCCCGGTCGTCGCTGGGTCTGCGCGCCTCAACAATTGTCAACCCCGCGATGTCACGGGGCACGACAAAAGACAGGGCGAAATCTTTGTCTTCCTCTTTATACGCGTTGCCGGGCAGGATAAAAATCTCGTCTGACGCGCAGACACTGCATATCATGTTCTTAGCGCCGCGCACAACGACGCCGTCCGGCCGTTTTTCCACAACTCGCAGATTTACGTCTAAATCGCTCTGCTGGGATGCTTTGAGAGATCTGTTTCCCTTGGCGTCCGTCAGAGCGCCGGACACTAAGAGCCCTTGAGCTTCGGTTTGGATAAGCCATTTTTTCAGATTCTCATGATAATCGGACCCGCTCTCTTTATCTATGTCGGCTGTCACCGCCCACATAGTATTGAAGGCGTTCCAGCCCACGCACATCCCTCCGACGCAGCTGCCGGTGGTGTGGTAGTTGAGACGTTTCAGCTTCATATTGGCGATCATGTCATCGGGTGTACACATCAGGCTATTGAAGCGCAGGATTTTATGTCCCGTCAGAGTAGATTTTGTCACCAATAGACTTTGATACTCCGGAAGGCGCGCGAGGTCGAGGCACCGGGCGTGGCTCTCCACGGCGCGTTTCGTCGCGGGGTGTGTCGTCACATCAGCTATAACCTCACCGTTTTTATGGATATTCGCGGCCATTTCCTTCAGGGACGTGAGTTTTTCACATTTTTCTACTATAAATGCAAAAAACTAGTATTTTCAGCAATTTTACGAGTTGAAGTTTATAGTAAAAAATATACTATAAACCCCAGGCAGTCGTAATAGTGATTTTGATAAACCCTTATTTTGCAA
>BOCC01000096.1 GCA_026002715.1 Synergistales bacterium | reverse complement strand
AGAACCATGGCCTGGTTCTCCCCTTGCAGGAAATAAATAGGAATTTCTCCACCGTCCCTATAGCCCAAGAGCACCAAAAACATGTTCACGGACGAGCCCGCAACATGCCCTGGACCGCCGGTATGTTCGTCGTAGCCGCCGCCGCCATTTCGGGCCTCCCGCCGTTCAACGGCTTTGTGTCAAAATGGATGATTTACGAGTCGAGCTTCGCCATTCACCCCATCCTGCCGACTATCGCTATGATAACCTCCGTGCTGACGCTGGCGTCTTTCGCTAAGGTATTTCAGGCGGCGTTTCTGGGGCCCGCCAAGACTGGGTTTGTGGCTGTGCGCGAAGCGCCGGGCTTTATGCTTGCTGGCATGGCGGTGTTGACGGTCGTTACGCTTTTGCTGACGCTTTTCCCAGGCTGGTTTACCTCCAATATTTTTGAGAAGGCGGCCGTCGCGCTGGCCGATAACGCGGGCTATGTCCGCGCCGTAATGGGGGGGGATGTAGAGATGTTTTCTCAGCTTAACTCCGGCTTCGGATACTGGAACGTCTTTGTGTGGATTATCTTCTTCGCCGGCATTTCATGTGTCGTGCTGTGGATTCGCTCGCTCGGGCGCGTAGACTATAAACGCAACACCGACCAGGACGAAATTTACTGGGAGGGCAACGAGGTTCCCGATGACGGTTCGGCCATTTCAGTCCCGGCGTCCTCATCTTACTGGGGTTTCCGCGTCGCTATGGAATCGCTGTACCGGCTTCTCGATAAGTTTCACAGCGGAAACGGCTCCGACTACGCCGGATATTTTGTCGTCTCAGTGGCTTTGGTCGGCCTTCTGATTCTCATAGGAGGCAAATGATGAAATTTTGCGATAAGTTTTGCGATAAATTCGAAGAAATACTCAAGATGAACAGCATGCTGAAGATACTGCCCAAGTCTTTGTGGGTGACGACGTGCAACTCCGGCTCTTGCAACGGGTGCGACATCGAAGTGGTGGCCACCATAAGCCCGCGCTACGATATAGAGCGTTTTGGTATGAAGCTGGTCGGTACGCCGCGTCACGCCGACGTACTTATAGTGACCGGGCCTGTCACTCGCTTCATGCACAACAAACTCCTTCGGGTGTACAACCAGATGCCGGATCCAAAGGTCGTCGTCGTGGTCGGGAACTGCGGGTCTTCGGGAGATGTTTTCTATAAGTCCTATAACTTGGTAGGGCCGGTCGATAACGTCATACCGGTCGATGTCTACGTTCACGGCTGTCCTCCGCGTCCGGAGGCCATCATAGAGGGCGTGGCGAAGGCGGTCTTGAAATTAGAAGACCTCGAAAAATCTGTCACCGCCAAGTCCGTCGCGCCAAGAAAGGAGGCCGTATGATGAACGCTCTTATCGGAGAACGTGCTGAAGCTATTTTCAAAAAGACGGCCGTAAAATATGAGGATTTGGTCGAAGGCCTGAAAGAAAAATTCGCGGACGATATTTTGAAGCTCGATGTCCGCGAACGGTTCGGCGGGAGCGCGGCTTCAAGTGAGGAAAACACGGTGCAGAGCCGTGACCTTTGGGTGAGTATAAAACTGCCGTCATTTCGTCCGTTTGTCGAGCATTTGTTCAAGTACGACTTTGTGAACTTTCACGTCATCTCCGGCGACGACACGGGGGATAACGTGGAGCTCAATTATCACCTGTCGCTCTTTCAGCGCGCGAGGGGCGGTAGACTCGGCGTGACTGTCAGCGTAGCTCTTCCGAAGAGCGATCTGTCCATACCGTCGATTTTCGACCTGCTGCCCGGCTCGGAGTACAGTGAGCGCGAAATGCGAGAGATGCTCGGAATAGACTTCGTTGGGCTTCCCAACAAAGCGTTGATTTTCCTCCCCGAGGACTGGAACGAGGAAATCAAACCTTGGCGTCGCGACGAGACCGGCCCGAACGTCGACATCGTCCGTGTACTGGAATAGGGAGGCGAAAAAAATGTCAACCACGACATATAAAGTGCCGATAGGCCCTGTGCACGTCGGCCTGAAAGAGCCCGTGACGGCTTGGCTCACCTTGGAGGGCGAGCGTATCTTAGACGCCAAGCTGCGCCTCGGCGCCATACACCGCGGCATAGAGTTCATGGCGAGAGAGCGAAACCCCATTCAGGTGATATACCTGTCTGAGCGCATCTGCGGCATTTGCTCTTTCAGCCACGTTTTGGCGTTTATAAGAGCTGTCGAAGACCTGGCCGCGATAAAAGTCCCGCCGCGGGGACAGTATATACGCAGCCTTGTTTTAGAGCTCGAACGTATCCACTCTCACATATTATGGTCGGGCGTGGCCTGCTACTCCATAGGCTTCGACTCCGCGTTTCACCTCGGTATGGAGATGCGGGAGAAAGTGATGGATTTATTAGAGCTCTTGACGGGAAACCGCGTCAACTACGGCGTGGCGACGTTCGGCGGGGTTCGCTGGGACATGACGCCTGAGTTTGTGAAGGCCACGCGCGAGATGATAAAGTTTTACCGCCGCGAGTTTGCGCCATTTCGCGAAATAGTCATGGAAGACCCCATCGCTCAGGCTCGCATGAGAGACGTCGGCGTGCTCACAAAAGAAGACGCCGTCCGCTACAGCGCCGTAGGGCCTGTCGCGCGGGCGAGCGGACTTCGCGTGGATCTCCGCAAAAGCTCCCCTTATGAGGCTTACTCCGACATTCCGGTTGAGCCGGTCGTGCCGCAGGACTATTTGGGCGCGGCGCACGGAGACGTTCTCGACCGCTTCGCCGTCCGCGTACTCGAGGTTTATCAGTCGCTCGACATCTTGGAAAAGATATTGGACGGCCTGCCTGAGGGGCCATTTGTGGCGGAACCGAACGTCAACAAGGTTCTGGCCTCCCTCAAGAAAGCGGAGGGAGTAGGCTGGGGCATACTCGAAGCCCCGCGCGGCGACGACACGCACGTAGTCAGCCTGAAGGGCGGGGAAGACAACGTTCTGTGGTGGAAAGTCCGCGCCCCAACTTACGCGTCCGCTGTCTCCTGGCCGATAATGTTCCGCGGCAACGAGTTAGCCGACGCGCCGCTCATCATCAACAGCCTCGACCCCTGCATTTCTTGTATGGAGCGCATGATGACCACAAACGCGTCAGGCGATTCGAGAATCGTCACGAAACAGGAGCTTATGAAGCGCTGCCGCGAGAAAACCGCGACCCTTAGAGCAAGAGGAGGGGAGACCGAATGATTTCTATTTTTATCTTTTTTTTAAAGATTTTTGCGGGTGTGGCTTTCTTGGCGCTTGTCGTTGCGCTGGCGCTTCTCTTTGACGGAGTCGACCGCATAGTCAACGCGCGTATGCAGCGCCGTTACGGGCCGCCCTTGCTTCAGCCCGTCTACGACGTTCTGAAACTCATGGGCAAGGAGAACATCATCCCGCGCCGCGCGTCTAAGATATTCTTTGTGGCCGCGCCGTGGTTAGCTTTGGCGACTACGCTCATGACTTTCCTTTATATCCCGTCAGGCTCGTTCCCGGCTGTTTTGGGGACTGAGGGGGATATGATTTTAGTCGTCTATCTCTTGGCGCTGAGCGGACTTCTGATGGCCGTGGGCGGCTTCGCGAGCGGTAATCCGATAGCCTCCATAGGCGCGGGGCGTGAAATAACGCTGATGATGAGCTACGAGTTCCCCCTTGCTGTCGTGGTCTGCACTATGGCCTGGGTGGCCTATCGCGTCGGATTGCCAGGCGCGCCGTTCAGCTTAGAGACTTTCGCCAATCAGTCAATATGGCAGGCGGTGGGCAAGACCGGCACGTTTGGCCTGCTCTGCCTTTTTGTATCGCTCGTCTTGGTCGTCCCCGGCGAGACGGGCAAGGGGCCGATGGACATTCCAGAGGCCAAGACTGAGATTCTCGACGGACTCATCATCGAATACAGCGGAACCAATCTCGCCATGTTCAAGCTCACTTTCGCGCTCCGCGCTTTCGCTATATCGGTATTTATGACAAGCCTCTTTTTGCCCATATCGTTTAAGAGCATGTTCGGCATATCGGGAGTGATAGTGGCTGTTTTTGATTTTATTTTCTTCTGGGTGAAGGTGTTTGCAGTGCAGATGGTTTTTGTCACGCTGATGCGGACGGCCTTTGGGCGCCTCAAGATATGGCAGGCGTCTAAATTCTATGTCGTGAGGGCGGCGGGGCTTTCTTTGACCGGCATGATTTTGCTCTCTATCGACGTGCTTTTAAGGTAAGGGGGGAGCGCAATGTTGTTTACACGCATTTTTCCGCAGTTGTTCAAGGGCTTGTTCTCTCGCGCGGCCACAAACCCCTTTCCGGCCGCGCATATGCCGCCTTCTCTCACGGACGCGCTCTCTAACCCCGACGCAATCAAGCCTCCCGTTCCCGTAGGCAAGCGTTTTCGCGGCAAGCTCCACTACGACCGCGCCAAGTGCATCGGCTGCAAGCTCTGCATAAGAGTCTGTCCCGCCAACGCCACGGATTTTCAGCCCGAGGAGAAAAAGATAATTATTCACAACGACAAATGCTGCTTCTGCGCCCAATGCACCGAGGTCTGCCCCGTTAAGTGCCTCAAGATGAGTAACGAGTTCGCCATATCGTCTTACGACCGCAAGGGAAACGTCACAAAGGACTCCGGAGCGGCGGTTGCCGAGGTTTAGCTTATACTAAAAAGGCTCGCGCGGGATCTGATTCGGACCCCGCGCGAGCTTATTTTTTACTATGGACCGACGATAAAACCCTCCAAACTTGACTGAAGTTCGAGCGCCAGCTCCTCCATCTTTTTAGATGTCGAGGACACGTTCTCCGAGTCGGAGAAGGCGTCGGCGGATTCGGAGTTTATGACTTCTATATTTCCGACTAAGGTCTTCATGGATTCCGACAACTGCGACGTGGCGTTGTTGATGCTTTGAACGGAGCTGGTCTGCTCCTCTATGATGGCCAAGATGGTCTGAATGATTCTGTTGGCCTCGTCCATCGTTTTATTGGATGCTACGATGTCGTCTCTTGTGGATTCGGCTTTTTGCGTGGCGCTGCTCAATATCTCTATGGAGCGTTTCGCGCCCTCCACGACGCTGTTGGCTTGTTTGCGTATGGGTTCTATAACCCCGTTTATGCGTTGCGCCGCGGAGGCCGACCCCTCGGCGAGCTTGCGCACCTCCTCAGCGACCACGGCAAAGCCGCGCCCCTGCTCGCCCGCGCGGGCCGCCTCTATGGCCGCGTTCAGGGCCAAGAGATTCGTCTGATCGGCTATGCCCGTTATCACTGATATAAAGCCCGTTATTTCATTTATGGAAGTCACCAAAGACTGAATCTGCCTGTCGTTCTCTAAAGACAGCGCGCTGACGTTTTCTATCTCGGACTTGGCGCTTTCGATCTTCAAAAGCGACTCTTTGGTCTCTTTGGACGCCTCGATAAGCATTTCGACGCCGTTTTCGGCAGACTTCACCATCTCGTCGGAGCTGGCCGATATTTCGGCTATGGCGCTTGCTGTGTCCTGTGCGGAAGCGTTGGTATCGGCGGCGATTTTCGAGATACTGGCCACGGAGCTCTGTATACGCTCAACGGACTCAAGAGTGCCGGCGGAAAACGTCAACATGGCGGCGGCGGAGTCCGACACCTCCAAAGCCGCGGTCTTTACGTTTTGGATATGCTCGGCCTGCGCTACTATGGTTTTTTTGAGAGAGAGGAACATAAGGCCTATTTCATCCCTCGCGCCGTGCCTGTACTCCTCTGTCGGTATGGCCAAGTTGCCGTCCTTCACTCTCTCCATAATGTTACACAGGTGTTCCATCGGCTTTGAAAGACGCCTCGAGAATATGTATGAAACAGCCACGGTCAGCACGAAAAAAAGCGCGCTCCAGAGCACTACGCTATGCACGGCGCTCTTGATCAGCGCCACCGTCGGGAGGGTCGAAAGCCCGGCCGATATTATGCCGACCGTTTTGCCGCCGAACCTGAGGGGTTGATAAACCGTGCGGAAATCCTTTGCGTCTGCGTAGATTTGACGCTCGCGCTTCATGACCTCTTGGGCGATACCACTGTCGGCCTCTTCGCCGACAAGGCGTTTGCCGCTTTGCGTCAATGTGGTGCTGAGGCGTTTGTTCCCGTAGTAAAGAGACATTTCGGCCCCGTACATTCCCTTGAGACGGTCTATAATCGCGGTGTCCGCCAGGTTTATCCCGCCGACTATCGAGCCGATCACGCGTCCCTCATCAGACCTTACGGACATGCCGTAAAACATACCGAGCGGAATTGTGGTGCCGGGTTCTATGACTGTGGCGATATCGCCTCTCAGCGCCGGCGCGACATAGGCCCTATTTGAAACGTCGTCGCCCGTGTTGTTTTGAGCGTGGGGACGCGCTATTACGATTCCTTTCTCGTCCGTGACGGTGATGGTGTTGATGCCAAGCACTTTTATAAACGGAATCAGATTGTCGTTGAGAGAAGCCGCGTCTCTTTTAAGGATGCCATCCTTTATATCGTCTCTGGTCGAGGCGTTCTCGGCAAAGAGTTTTATTTCTTCGAGCGTCATATCCAATTCTCTTTGGAGGCCATTTGCCGCGGTATCGATGATGGTGTCCGATTCTTTCCTCATGGCGTTCGTAAATACTACAACGCTGACAGCCGAAGCCAGCGCCATTCCACCCAAAGCCAACAGCAGAACCATAAGCAGGATTTTGCTGCCTATCTGAAGTTTGCGAAACATATCCTATTCATCTCTTTTCTTGATAGTCTCTACTCAAATGCTTTCAGGGCGTTTGCCGCGTCTTTGATCATCGCGTAATCTCGGGCGTTTCGGCCGGTGTTGTCGGGGCGTCTGGCGTTGGCTCCGGCTTCGAGGAGGAGCTTCACCGCGGGCTCGTTGTCACTCGACGCCGCTATCATAAGGGGCGTGGTCCCGCCGCTGTCGGGCCTGTCCAAAACGGCTTTTTCGCGGCGCGTCGAGGTCAGAAGAAGCTGCAGAACTTCTATGTTGGGGCTTCGGGCGGCGAAATGAAACGGCGTCCATCCTACTTTGTCAGACGCGTTCGAGTTCGCGCCGGCGTCTATCAACCTCTTGGCTGTTTCGGCCTTCCCGGCGGCGAGCGCGTGCATAAGCGGCGTCGCCCCGCCCGCGTCCGGCGCGTCAACCGATACGCCCGCGGACAGCAAAATATCCAAAACGCGCAGGTTGTCGTCGTTTTCCTCGCGCGACAGAGCGGCGTGAGTGAGAGAAGTGTAACCGTCGGCGTCCGGCGCGTTTATATCGGCACCGAGTTGTATGAGAGACTCGACGGCGTAGGGGTTGTTCGAGGCGGCGGCTATCATCAGAGCCGTCAGGCCGCGCTGATTTTTGAGGTTCGCGTCCGCGCCGCTTTCGGCCAAAAATTTGAATACATCAGAAGCCTCGCGTATACGCTGAGCGGACATCATAAGGGTGGTAAAACCGTCCCACGTGGCTTGATTGGGGTTGGCTCCGTTTTCGATCAAGATTTTGAGGGCCGCTTCATCATCCTCGGCCACCGCGTTCATAAGGGGCGTTATAGTCTCGTGATTAGCCCGGTTTGGGTCGGCGCCCAATTTTAATAGGGCTTTCAGGGCGGCCTTGTCTATTTTTGGCGATATGGCAAGCATTATCGCAGAAATCCCGTCGCGCCCCGTTTCGTTAACATCGCTTCCGGCGGCGGCGAGAAGGCTGAAAATTTCCTCATTCGCGCCGCTTCCGGCGGCGTGCATAAGGGGCGTCCGAAAATCCCTGTCGCGCGCGTCAACCCTCGCGCCGTTTTTCAGGAGAGCCTCGACAAGCGGCTTGTTTTTATGGTCGCAGGCCTCCATCAGAGGGGTTTTGAAAGAAGAATCCATAGCGTTGGGGTTTGCGCCGAATTTGAGCAGGGCTTCCAAGACGTCGGGCGAGACCGGCTGAGAGGACAGCAGATGGATGGCGCTCACGTTTTGGTCGTCCTCGGCGTTGACGTTGGCCTTACCGTTCAGAAGAGCCAGCACGGAGGCCGCGTCGGCCCCCGCCGCTACAGCGTTCATCAAGGGTGTGCGGCGGTTTGACGCGCGCGTGTTAGCGTCCGCGCCGCCCTCTACCAAGAGCCTCAAAACCTCGGCGACTGGACGTTCCGAAGCGGCGAGAAGAGGGGAGCCGCCGTCGTTCGTAAGTTCGTTTGGTTTGGCGCCTGAATCCAGCAGCAGCTCTACGATTTGCGGCTCGTTTCGGGCGGAGGCAAGCCAAAGCGGGGTCCGTCCGTTTTTGTCGCGGCTGTTTGGCGAAGCCCCGCCGCGCAAAAGCGCCGCTACCAC
>BOCC01000095.1 GCA_026002715.1 Synergistales bacterium | reverse complement strand
CTTTCCAGTGATAATATCGCCCACTGTCTATTCCAAAGGCTTCATTGAGTTCTTCGAATGTGTGTCCGCCGTCTTTATACGCTATAGCTCGTTCTCGAAATTTTTTATCGTATGTCATACTTATATTATCGGCATTGCTTTGGATTTAGTTAAATTAAACGACTATAAGTAAAATCTTAAAGGAGGAAATTCATATGGAAAATTGCAGAATACGCGAATATTGGGAGCCCATACCTGAAAAAGGAGCAAAAGATACTCTCGGCCATGCGCTCATGCTGGCCAAAAACAACGGCCACAAGCAGTTATTTGACAAATGGGGAATTGAAGTGACAAGCCTATATTTAAGGTCAATCACTTGCTTAGATGAAGGCTGGGAATGCAGAGCGGATGGCATTTTCTATTACGGCAAAAAGGTATTTGCATTTACGTCAGCAGACGCAGACACGTGCGAGCCCTTAGACGAGTATCTTTTTAGCGTGGCCATAGGCGAGGCGCGGCCAGATTTCAGGCCGACTCTGTGGATAAGTAAAGATTCCGGTTTTACAATACCAGAAGCGGTTGCTTTTTTGAAGAAGATAGGCGTAAATTACGTGATAGTAGAAGGTGTTAGCACTCCGATAACTGAAGAAATACTGCAAAACGCAGTTGGCGACGAATATTTTAATATCACACAAGACAGTATTAGCCGCCAAGTACATGACGTTACCGGTAAGGCTTCCGGCATTTGCAAGGTCTTACTGGAATACGACTGGAAACCGATTAGAGAAGCATATTTTGCAAGACAGAGGCGCGGCGTAACAGAAAAGTATTTCGAGCGTAAGAGAAAGGAGCGCGAAAGTTTCATAGCAGAGGGATTTTAATCGGCAATTTGACATCCTCCCCTCACTAAATAAAGTGAGGGGATTCCTGTCGGCAACACGATGTCTTCTGCTTCACGGAGACTGCTCAGAGGGTTTTGAACTTGGTTTTCGCATCGTATATCCCCACAGTGGGGAATTTTAAGGTTACGAGCCAACGCCCTGTTCCCCCAGGTCTTATTATCTCTCCACAGACTGACACGGTCTGCCCGACCGCCGAGTTTTTTTTAGGGCATGTGGCGGAAAGAAACAAGAGCAAAAGGCTATCCGCCTACGGCGGATTAAAAGATTTGCGAGAGAAAGAGGAAGATCAATATGAGTGATAGACACACTCGGCTCCTCGTCATTTTATATAAGAAGGGAGAATAAAGATGGCAACTCGGTTCGATAAATGGAAGTTAACGCTCGTGCCGGAAGATCTGGTACGTCAGTATAACGATCGCATTGCAATTGATTGTACTCGCTGTCCTGTAAGCGAGCCCGAATGCGAATCGAAAAGAGATGACGAAGATTTAGAATGCAAGGACGTTTTTCTTTCGTGGGCAAAAGAAGAAGCCAAATAAGAAGGAGGTAGTCATGTCTAAATCATCATTCGGCTCCGCGTCGCTGACAGATTTGCGGAAACCCTTGCCTATAACCGTCTGCTCTGCATGTTCGGGTAATGACGAGATTGACGTGGAAGCGCAACAAAATTGCAGGCACTACAAACCCTGCACAACGAAAACATGCGTATACACGAGTGATAGTAAATTTTCCGTAAATAAACGCCACTATAGACGTTGTTATAAAGAAATAGGGTAAGAGAGAGGAGTGAAATACTTTGACTAACTTCGAGAAACTCAAAACCAAACTGACGGTGGATTATTTCTTCAAAGTAATGTCAGGAGCAATCCAACCGGGAGCTGACTGTTTCTTCTGCCCCGCTAATGATTTTTGCGGAGATTTAGAGCCGGTGGATTCAGAGACAACCCCGGCGGTTAAGTTTAGTGAGTATGAGTGTAAACAAAGGTTTTCGATATGGGCAGACACGAAAAACACAAGCGTCGCTCTTGCTCCGGTAGTTCAATAATTTCCAAAAACAAAAGAAAGGAAGATACTGAGATGCCCATGACGGAACATGGCGTAACTACCACGGTAGCCCCCGGACAAGAACAGTACAAAGAATTCACCCAAGGAAAAAGAACGTACATACAGTACGATTTCCGTGCGCTTGACGGCGAGCTTTTTTCATGCACCGCACCAACCCTATCCAAAGCGCGCGAAAAGAAGAACGAGTGGCTTTTCGGCAAGGGAGAGTGAACAAGTCTCAGCGACAACTCAAAAAGCTCAGAGAAAGCTCAATCTCAAAATATTTTGTTCAATCTATTTCAGGAGGTGGATTGGTATATGGATAAAAAAAATGCTGACAAAGCCATTGAGGAGGCTGTCGATAGAATTTTCAGAGAGAAAGAAGAGGATCCCGCCGCGTATACTCCTTCCCATCCGGATTCTTACGCAAAAACAGTGTCTTTGGCGTATGAAAAAATAACATCGCTTAGAGATATGGGTATCGGATACGATAAGATATGTGCCTCGTTCGAAATTTCAGGGTTATTGCCCCACCCTGCCGCTGTCCATAGCTTCTCTCAGGCGTTTCGCCGCGAGAAAGCTAAACGCCAAGACAAAACTGTTCAAAACATCAAAACCTCGGAATCCAATAAGATAATCCCTTATAGCACAAAGAAAATCGTTGTTAAGGAAAGTATCGTGATTGACGACAAAGCAGAACAAGACCGGGAGCGCATAGAACAATTGACAAACGCCACGGTTGACACGGGTTTGGGAACGATAATCAAGCATCCGGACGGAAGTTTCGAATATTAGAGTCTTGACATTCTCCCCCCCCTAAAGGAGGGCAAAAATGCCCAATACTACTGATGCAATCGAGTTATACGGTACCGTGCCGGATGTCCAAATAGGAAAACTTATTGGTCGAACGTCGCAGATGGTAGGTCGCCGGCGCCGCGCTTTAAGCATCGAAGCGTATTCCCCGCGACCGCGGGTTGACTGGTCCGTGTGGGACAAACACATCGGCAAAACAACAGACTCTCATCTTGCGCGGCTGATTGTGTGCGATCAGACCACCGTCTCATCGCGGCGACGACGGCTGGGCATCCCCCGATACCGCAGCAAAATTTTAAGGAGGAAAAGTCATGACAATCTATAAAATCACAATGCCGGCGACTTTTTACTCCGAGGGACGAACCCGGAAAGCGGCGCTAAATTTTGTTTTTGTTTTTCGGCGCGCGGCCATGAGGCTGGTTCGTGGTTATCGCCGTTCCGCGCGCAATTTTGCAACGCGGAATCTTAAAAGGAGAAAGGCTCTCCGCAGGGATTAGCTATAAGAAACTACGACTGACACAGGAGGAGAAAAATTATGAAGGATACGATTTATTACGTTGGCGGCAGCAAGGGCGGGGTTGGCAAGAGCATGGTTTCCCTTGCTCTGGTGCAATACCTTATCGACAGATACGGCGACACGAAAACAATTCACCTCATCGAAACAGATGAAAGTAATCCTGACGTGGGACGAGTTTATAAAGATAAGGAGAATGTCCTTGTTACCAACGTTATTCTTGATGAGAATCAAAAAGGTTGGATTCTCATGGGGGAAACCATAGAACAAAGTCGTAATAGTCTGTTTGTCATCAATAGCGCGGCGCGAAGCAACATGGGAATAAAAAAGAACGGTCGCAACTTCGCAGCCGTCCTTCAAAGCGGGAAAATTCCCTATGATCTTGTGACTCTGTGGCCCATGAATCGCCAGCGAGATTCCATAACCTTGCTTGAGGACTTTTTGAAATACATTACCTTCGGACACGTCTATCCCATACGCAACTGCTATTTCGGTGAGCCTGATGCTTTTGTACTCTATGCGAAGCGTGTCGGTGAATGCAAATTTCTGAGATCTTGCATAACTGACACGCTTGATTTCCCTGCCCTGTCCGACATAATCGCCGACGCCTTTTACACGGGAGGCAAAACGATTCCTGAGACGATTGACACCCTGAGCGCGTTTGCCGGCCAATCTTTCCTCTCGTGGCGCAGCGATGTCTACAACATGTTCGACGCAACAGGAGAATTCACGGAATCTCATACTAACGGAGATGCCACGGGAACGGACGGCAAGTAACCTCACAGTAGTTGACAGACAATATCTCTGTCATTTTTGTCATAGAATTAACCAATTTGACAACCCCATAAACATCTCCTATAATCCGTTCATTAGGTGGGCTGACACCTTTGAGAATCCGAAAGGAACATGCCGGGTTGCTCAGCCATTAGAGGGGAGTATCGCAGACCTGCGGATCTGTTGCTCTCCTCTACAATTTTTGCAACCTTGAGCCTTAAAAAAGAAAGAAGTTGTTTCATATGATGTCACATCGCCATATCAACGACACGACATATACTCTTCCGGCCATAGACAGCATCATTGAACATGGTGATCGTCCTGATTGGGCGGCGTTGCAAATTGCCATGCGCTCCGACCCTGAACTGTGTCGCAAGGTTTTTAATATAGCCTGCCACAACCTCGACCATCCTTATACTATTCGTTATCACTATTGGTATCATTTTGCGAAGGAGCGATTGGAAAATGGAAAAAAATAAGAACAAAAATAAAGAAGTTACTTGGGAGAATCTCCTTTCGTCAGCTTCAAGGCTTCAAAAGATTATTCCGGGTGCTGTTTTGGTTGGTGGTAGCGCAACAGCTTTACATACGCACCATCGAGTCTCTTTTGACGCGGATCATATTGTTTCAAATCTCAAAGAGCAGTTTAATAAAATATTGGAGGAATTAGAATCCGTTGCTGGATGGGAGACTGCTCGAATAAAACCTCCTGTGTTGATTTTAGGAAGTTTAGATGGCGTTGACACTGGAATAAGACAACTTATTCGAAAAGAACCCTTAGAGACCGAGACGATAGAAATTTTAGATAGAAAAATCACGGTTCCCACAATGGAGGAGATTTTACGAATTAAGGGTGCTTTGATTTTACAAAGAAATGCAACGCGGGATTATTTAGATTTTGCTGTTTTGTCTGATGGCATTGGCAATGAAAGAACATGCCATGCAATGGAACATTTTGACCAACTTTACCCTCAGAAAAATGAAAAGTCTGCCTTGATGCAACTGCAAGTACAACTCGCTCACCCGCTTCCCTATGATTTGGAAGACACGGATTTATCGACATATAAAAACTTGCAACCAAAATGGCATGATTGGAAAACTATAGAAGATATTTGTATTCATACATCTCAAATCCTTGCAACAGAATTGGAAGCAGGAATAGAACAACCGCCCCTCACAGGACATCCGCCCCGTCACTTCCCTGCCCCATACGTCTTGTAATTCTAAGAAAAGAAGGTGAAGAAATGGCTATATTTGTAATTTCTACTATTTTCACAGCTGTGTATCTAATCGACTTCTTTTTTTGGAACCGCGAATGGGATCGCAGAAATATCGAAACCAAAAAAATCATCGCCGATCTAAAGACCGAAAAACAGAAAAATAGAGCTATCAAATATTTTTTAGCTCTCGCCAACGACAACATGATACGGCAAAAAAACGAGCATGACAAACTCCGCCGCAAACTCCTGAGCGCCCAAGCACGATTGCGATTAAAAACAGAAGCGCATGGTCGATTGGATCCGGTGAGAGATCGCGTTAAACAACATTGGGACGAAACAGATTTTTTTGTGGAGTCCAAAGTATCTCTGTTGATACGCCGCCACTCAAGATTCCGTACAGAAAGCACAAAAGGAAGCGTAGAAAAAAGCGTAAAACTCTGGCGCGGATCGTCCGACAGCAACCTGAACAAGTATTTCGCGAAAGAAAGAGAGGTCAGAAATCATAAATGAACATAAACGATACTTACGATATGGCCATAAAAGCGCGGCGCGTAATGGATTCCATTGAATCTGATATTGGATATGATGCGGCGCAGCGTGATTTGCGATATAAAGCTATGAAGATCGAATATCACAAATATCTTCGCAAACATATTCACTTTATAGACCAGGCGGAAAAACGCAAACGGCGGGTAAAACGCGCGAAAAAATGCTCAATAGATCACCTCTAACCCCCCTGTTTTCGATTTTTGACATAACGTAAAACCAGTAAAAACAGGGTTTATTTTTTAAAAAATAGGTTTTTAGAGGTGACCAAAAGGCAGAGTGGGGGTTTCAGTCAATTGACCAACTTTGAAAAATGGAAACGTGATTTAACAGTTCAAACTCTATGCAGAGTTCTTAACTGTATCGGTTGCCCCGTTTCATATTGCAGATACGTACACGCAAACGACATTGATATAGACGGACATGGATGTCTTGCAACCATAACCGAATGGGCAAGCAAGGAAGCCGGGCAGTAATGCCCAAAATATAGCACAAAACAAATAGAAGTGTGTCAATTAAGCAGTGAGTCAATGAGCGAAGCGAGTCGTGCAAATTGCTTAGTTTCACCATTAGACATGTCGTAAACAGATAGCAAACAGTCGCTTAGGGCTCGTACCTCTATAACTTCCGTATTTTTGATACCTAACCATTGGTATATATTGGTTTTATTGACGGTAATACGGAAGTTGTTTTGCGACGAGCCCTTAGTTTCAGTATCAGGGCGAGGAGTATGTTAAATTCTTTCGGCTTCCCAAATTTTTCGTTAATGCTATAATTTCAGGAGTTGACAAATGAACAAAAAAATAATATCGATTGTAAGTTTTAATAGCGACATTTCACATCAGGACGGTGAGGTTTAAATGTTCTATAAAGTTACCGCTGATATAATTTATAGAGTAAAGGCAAAAAATGAAGAGGAAGCAATAAATCGACTAGAAGATAACAGAACGCTCAGTGCGTGGAAGGTAATTGGAGAACCTACCGTAGAGTCTTGGGGCAAGAAAGATAAAATGGAAGAGAGCGGAACATCATGGGGGCATTTAGAGAAGTTTTTAGGGAAATGGACAGATAGTGAAATTGCTAAAAAAGCGGGAATCAGCCGTCAGGCTGTGCGATATCGCCGAAAACAACTTGGAATTAAGTCATATAAGGAAATAGAATATGGTGAATGATAAAGAATAGACGGAATTTTCGGAAATAATATTCGGAAAGGTGATATCATGTTTTATAAAATTACCGCCCATATGGTATACAAAATAAGCGCGTCGAGTGAAACTCAGGCGGTTGAACAATTGCTAAAGAATAGTTCGAGACTTTCATCTTGGAAAATAATTGGTGAACCAATTGTGGAACCATGGACTTTAGATGATAAAATGGAAGACAGTAGAACAAAATGGAGTGAGTTTGAACCGCTTCTAGGAAAAGTACCGGATGTTATTATAACTGAAAAAGCCGAAGTCGCTGTTTCACTGGTTCATCTTCGAAGAAATAGATTAGGAATTGAGCCGGTAAAAAAACCAAGAGAAAAAAAGACAAAAAATAATGAGGATCCGCCGCCGACAAAGGACAAGCAGCGAACCAGCGAAGTGTGAGTCACCTTGAAGCTTCGTCAGTCGTTCAGGTTCTCCGGAGCCCATGCGTTTCATAAGCAGACTGCCGACGTAGCGTAGCAAGTCGCGCAATAAGCAGATCGCCGACGACGACTGAACCGTGTTGTAAACAGATGCCCAACGAACGGTAGAGAGTTGTACAGCCACTTAGTTGTTCCACCGAGTCGCTTGATTCCACCATCAACCGTGGAAATCAAAACCATCTGGTCGGTCTCTGTGAAGCAAGAACCCGCCCGTAGTCCACAAATCATCGTGGTACTGACGGGAATCCCCTTACTTTAGGGAGGGGAGGTAACAACATAGTATTAAATTAAAGGTCACCGGAAAAACTAAATTCCACTTCGGTAAACCTAAATTCCACCCAAAGTCGTCTTCCGATGAATCTGCGGTAAAGGGTCATATGAATATACGGAAAAAGTATAGCCATATATGTTCTTTTACCGCAGATTTGATATAAATTACGGAATAAATTAGTATATACTGGCACATAACAGTATGCATGCGGGAGTTTTTGGCAATAGGACACCTGAGGGTGAAAAAGTATCGTTTTTTCAGAAAAGATAAATTCCACCCCTTGCCGTTGCTATAGCTTGAAGAAAACCCGTCGAGTAGACAGCGAACAAACTTAACACTCGAAGTGATAAGATTGTCTACTGCCCCTCACGGAACCGTACTTGCGGTTTTCCCGCATACGGCTCTTCAAATCAGCTTCGGTTCAAAAGTCCATATTGGCTGATTGATACCTTATATCCTTCAGTTCATATTCCACGTTTTAAAGAACCTCCTGTGTCCCACGTGTTTCCCTTTAGGAAACGCTGATTTGTTATCCCCTTCGCTCCATGTGCTTTCACACACT
>BOCC01000094.1 GCA_026002715.1 Synergistales bacterium | reverse complement strand
ACTATAGATTTTGCCATCATCAGCCCACCTCCTTATTGTACCGATACTTAAACCGCTCGCTTCCGCCGCTTGATAGACCGTGTATAGTTTCATGGTGATATTTTAACATAAAAATGGTAGTTATTAAATGATATTGTATATGTATTAATATTTAATTTAATACTATGTTGTTACCCTCCTGGCTTTAATTTATGCGGAGGCATCCCCCGCTGCCGACTCTGAAGCATCTCAGCCCTGTGCATTTTTATATCCTCTTCTTCTCTTCGCTCCGCTTCTCTTTCCCGTTCTTCTTTTTTACGTTTTTCTTCGCATTCCCTTTGTGCTATTAAAAGTTTTTTCCCTGTGACGTATTCTTGCTTTGCCTTCATGTCTATTGCATGATCCGAAAACTCTGGTTTTGATATTTGCGACCGGCTCAGCAATGTTTTGTCCATAAAAAACAATTTCTGTTTGCCATACACGGGAGGAAATCCCGAAGGAAAGATCAGCATGTCTCCGGGTATTAGAATATCGCCGGTAACGAAGTCTTTTTTAGGCCCCGGCAGGCGTCGGCATTCGTCAGGAGTAAGTAAGGAGCGGCTGTACTCCTGCATAGATACGGAAGTTTGATTATGGAACAGATCGGTTCGTTTTCCGCTTTCGCTTATACTTTCTTTTACAATAGTTGTCGTCCCTGTCATCTTCGATACCAGGTCCGCTGTGTCGGGTTTGTTCGGACTATACGCGATTTGTATGTGACAGTTCGATGAAATACTCTCCTCTTTTCCGTAAGCGCCGTAGAGCTGCGAGACGTCCTGAGTGATGAGATAAGCCTTGAGCCCGTATCCCGCGATGAACGCGATGGCTTTTTCAAATATTGGCAATTTCCCGAGCGACGGGAACTCGTCCAGCAGCAAAAGCAACCTATGTTTATAACTTTTAACGCTTTTTCCTGACGCAAACGTCATTTCCGGCACGAGTTTGTTTACGACCTGAGTGACAAACAGTCTTATGAATGGCTGTAGCCTAGCCAAATCCGTTGGGTTGATCACAAGGTACAGATTGACCGGGCGTTCGCTGTTCATCAGCCCTTTTATTGTAAAAGACGATACCTGTGTGTTTGCCGCAATCACAGGATCTCTGTAAAGAGTAAGGAAAGAAATAGCGGTCGAAAGTACGCTTGATGATTCTTTGGGATCTCGGTTAAGCATTTCCTGCGCCGCTGTAGCGGCGACCGGGTGCGGAATAGGCTCGTTATGTTCGTTGTACCCTAAATGCGGATATGTTTGCCATCCCTTTATGTTGTCTTCCCATGAAACGCCTGGCTTTGAAAGCTCGTTTGCCACGTCCGCCAGACATGGGCAGTAATCGTTATTTAGTCCCACGTACATTAAATGCGTAATAGTTCCCACAATGAGGGCATGTCCAGTTTTCATCCAGTGATCCGCGAGCCCTTTCCCTTCCGGATCGGCCATAATTGAAGCCAAGTTCTGAATTTCAGCTGTCTCGCCCTTATGCACCTGAACAATTTTCCCGTCGATCTTTTTGTAATCGAGCTCAATTTCTTCCAATGGGTTGAAAGTTACAGATGTACCCTTCTCCGCCGCGTCAGGGTCCGCAGGGTTGAACCGATAAACATCCTGTCCGATGCTTTTCCTATACCCTGAACTGAGCGCGTAGTTCTCGCCCTTAATATCAAGCACGAGGGTGGAGGCTTGCCACTCTCCAAGCAGCGTAGGTAAAACAAGTCCGACGCCCTTACCGCTTCGCGTGGGGGCGAACACCAATATGTGCTCTGGTCCGTTATGTCGAAGCGTTTTTAAACTTTTTAAATTGTTTTCTTTTGCCAGCCATCCCCCGACGACTACGCCTTCTTTGTTTTCTTCTCCTGAATTATTCAGCAAACCTGCTTCTATAATTTCGGCCTTTGTTGCCCAGTGCGCTGTGCCATGAAGGGTGGACTCCGCGCCTACTCCGTCCTTACGAAGGATCAGTCTCATTAAAACCGCACCCAAAACCATGGTGATCCCGATAATAAAACCCGACGTACTCACTATCCTATCGGCTATTTTGTTCTGAGAATACACCTTACCTAATTGTAATAACCATGTAATCGACTTCCAGAAGCCATAAATGGGATAACCCCTTACCAAAAATAATGCCTTCCCTATTTGGGGCGCATTCCCGAATTCATACGCCACATATTGTGCGGCAATCTGCAAACCGAGAATTAACGTAACAAATAAACAAAAAATACCCGCTACAATTTTCCCATTTCTTTTTTTACTTTTAGCGGATAAATCACTCAAAAAATCCACCGCCGTCAGCCATAACTCCGCCCCCTTGCGTTTTTAAAATAAATTCAAGGGGGAGTAGCCCCCGTTAAAAAGAAAAACTACTCCCCAAACAAAGTTTCAAATCTTTATTTTTTGTCCTCATCTTAAAACTCCAATGTGCTCATCGAGAGCAGTTCTGCTCGTCCAAAGATTACCTCCCCAACGATCCTCTCTCTTGCCCATTTCTGTGAAAATGTTCTGGTGCGTGAGATTCCCGGTCGAGATGTAAAACTTTTTCCTCTTTCTGCGCTATTTCAGGTGCGTCCTGACTTAAAGACTCTTCCTGAGTCGGCGCGGATTTGGCCTGTTCCTGCGTTTGTTTTTTTTCCATGGTAGCGTACCGCTTTATCAATCCAAGGCCCCTATTTGCGTTATTTGCTGCTATTGCGAACATGTGGCTGTTTGAAACAGTATCGTCTCTTTTTGTGCAGTTCATTTTTACCATCGCATCTAGGTTCTGATGATCCTTCGCGTGGCTATTTTCCAATTTGAAGCCCGTTTCGAAACGAATGAACATGGAAGCAATCTCACAGGTAAGCTGCTCATCCACACCAGCACGTGTATTTGGTTGGATGTTTGTATTTGCGCCTTTTCGGTTATTTCTTTTGACATGCCCCGTAGCATGAGCCACCTGATGAAGCGCTTCGGCGTAGTAGCCCTCCAGCGAGTTAAATGCTTCTTTGGGCGGCATTGAAACAGTGTCGGTCCAACTGTTGTACGTAGCTTTATCCGGCACTTCTCCACCTTTTAGTGTGTGCTCGAATTGAACGTTGCTGTTCTTGATAATTTTTTCGGCGAGTTGGATATCCGGAGTCTTTGGTTTGAACGGTTCTGCGGCTGTTAATTTAATCAATTCTCTGGTCTCTTGCAATTGTTTCACATTAAACATTGGAATAGTATAAATACTCTTTACTTCCGCTTTCCCGTTCTCGTTCGGAACGCCATACTCGACGGCTTCGATGTATGTGGCTTTTTCGCCTTTTTTGATTAGCAAATTGTATTCGCCTATATCTTTTGTAGATAACCAGCGGGGATCGTCGTAATCATTGGTGATGGTCTTGGTCATTAGTGCAAGGGCATTAAACCCTGTGTACGGCTCTTTGTTGTACCCGTTTCGGACGGGCAGACCTACTTTTTCAATCAATTCGGGGTTCTGCCAAGGCGCTTTGCCGTTTTCCATTGCCTTCAATATTTCCTGTGTTATTTCATTTCTGTGTTTTCCTAAAATGTCTTTTGTTGTAGTCTTAGCAGCTTCTTTTTCTGTGGTGGCATTGTCTGTCTGAGCCTGAGTCTCCGTCTCTGTCGTTTCCGTTCCTGTGTTCTCTGTGGCCGCTACTTCTTCTTTGTTTCCCAATACCATATCCTCACTCATTTATTACACTCTCCTTTATATCGAATCATTTCTTATTGCTCTCTTGCTGCTGCAATTACATATACCTCACTATCACCTCATTTACAAGTTGCTCATCCAATAAAATTACCATCCTATTACTTAAGACTGTTAATCAATTCCTGCGCGCTGATCCGATTGGCATCTTCAAATCCTATATCCTTAAAAATCGCGCCTCCCTGATCGTCGCCATAACTTGGCAAGCCGTACTCTTGAAGAAAAGTCTCAATGTCTCTCACATCCATACTTGCTCTCCTTTCTTTTAAATTTTATCCCGCCCTCAGCATAGAAAGACATCTCTACAAATAAAAACGAGACAATATATAATTTATATTTTTTATTATGCAAAAAAACAAAAACCCTTACGCCCCAATACATTATCCTGCATAAGGTATTATTTGGGCATTTATCTGCGTTCGTCTTTCAATTTTCAAGGTGCGCAACCTTCTTAATAAACAAAAACAATGCAAAAACCTGAAAAACTTCAGAAAAGTCCATTATGAGAAGATTTAATATATTATACTGCTTGATCTTTAAAAAATAAAGAAAAAATCAATTAAAATCGACTCTTTTTTACAAGCGAATGAGCATGGTTTCGTTCGCTGTCAACTTTCTGCTTATCCTTCTTTTTGTCCTTTTTCTTTTCTTTCTTTTTGTTTTGTCTTTCAAACAAAACATACAATATCTTTGAATCTCGTATTGCAAACACCGGAGCCTGAATCTCGATGTCTCCTGTATTTTCTGCTACCTCTTGCACTGATGTCACGTTATTTTTCCCAAACTCATCAAAAAGCTCCGCTTGGCATTCGTAACCTTTAACCTCACTAAACGACTCTGAATCCTGTTCATTTCCTTCAACAGGTTTAACCGAAATGCTGTCTCCAAAAACTTTTTCCGCTATTTGTAAAAACAGTTTTGTCTGACACATGGCTGTTTCGAGTTCTTTTTCAGTGACAGACCTTTCTTCGGAGTAGTCAGCTACAGTGCGAAGGCTTTGTATATGTCCTATTCTTGCGCTTGCGCCGTCAGGAAGACATCCGTCGTTTGCGAATTTTTCGGTAAAAGCCTTGCGTACATATATATGTCCTATTGTTCCTACCCCTTTTGTGTGCAAAAGAGCTTTTTCAACATGATATAAAGCGTAGTAGACTCGATTGATTGCTCCGTCCAGATCAGCATCTCCAAGCAAAACAAAGGCGGATTGCCATGCTCGTTTAGCTTTTCTTAAATTAAATTTTCCCAGTTCTAAATGTCCCTTGGCGCTTACTGCCATAAAGAATCCCTCTTCTCATTATCCTTCAACATCGTATAGTACAACTCCTTCTTCGGCTATTGATGTAAAAATGGGAATTTTAGCGGAGTGATGCTTCCTCCCGAACAGGGAGGAAGCTATATTTTTAGTACGCGTACCAAGCATCAACATATTCTGTTACGTCATCAGAAATTCGCATGTCACAGCCAATCTTACCGCTTTTTACATGCGTATGTCCAAAAATTTCTGCGTTGCCAAAAATTTCCGCGTCGCCCCTTATATGGGCTTCGCCTGAAATCCGGCTATGGCCATAAACTTTTGCCTCCCCGCATATTTCTGCGTAATCAAAAATTTCCGCGTCTCCGTCAATATTAGCATCCGCGAATATTTTTGCATAACCGTAAATTTTCGCGTGACTTCTGATCTTGGCGTTCCCGAATATTTTTGTGTCACCGTAAATTTTCGCGTATCCAGTTATTTGTGCTTCATCGTAAATTTTCGCGTTACCCCAAATCTTCACATTGTCATAAACAGAAGCACGACCATAAACCTCGGCATTGTTAAATATATATGTTCTCCCGTATACAACAGCATTTCCATAGACCTGCGCGTGACCGGAAATTCTAGTATGATTGCTGGCGGACGCAAACCCATGTATCCATGCGTCTTCTGAGACCTGAGCGTTATCAAAAATTTTTGCATGCTGAGAAACCTTGGCGTATCCGGATACTATAACGTTATCGGAGACTTGAGCCTTGTTCCAAAGTATAGCGTAGTCAAAAATTTGTGCGTGACCGGAGACACTTGCGTTGTTAAGAATTTGTGCATTATCGAAAACCTTCGCGTCATCGTAGACTTCCGCGTCGTCCCATATCCAGCAATCGCCTTCTTGGGAGAGATTTGATTCGCCACCAACAAAGCCGCCGAGGTTGCCGGTTTGAACACCGATGGACGGAATGCCTGATAATGCTCTTATTCGATAAAATCCATTTTCATGCCTTTCGCCTATCAACTCGTATTTTTCCATTTTTTATTTCCTCATATATTTTCATCCATTTTTTCAGAAAACTCTTTATCATCTTGTTCTTTTTCCTGTCCATCCGTTTCGTTTTGATCATCACCTTTTTCAACGACTAAGGGAAAAGCAAAAAGTTTTCTGTCAAAATTGCGTATAACGAAATTATTGAAGTCAGAAGATTTTACGATCATTTCAAAAATATCTTCATGTTGTAATACAAAAGCGCCAATAAGAGTTTTTTTACGGGTGTCGATAGCTTGCTCAATTTTGATTTCTCTGAGTTTTTCCAGTTTATCCTTCTCCTTGACTAGATCTAACTGCCCCTGTAAATTATTGATCTTATTATAAAGTTCCTGTTTTTTCTCCTCTAATGTCTTCTCATTTTCTTTTTTCCCTCCAATTACTTTAAATATCCCTCTGTCTACGAATAACCTTTTCATATCTCCCCACATATCTATCCCTACCTTTCTTTTTTATTCTCCCGTGGCCTCGCTTATTTGAGATTTCGTGGTGTCTCCGCCATCACTATCCGGTTTGGTTATATTGACTCCCGAAAAAGCACTGCTGATCATAGAAAGAACTCCGGATACTGCTTTTCCTGCGCCGGCTTTTGTGATTGACGCAGCCTTATTTGCCCCTCCTATTACTATGCCGGTCATCATGGGCACCACTCCATTGCCAATTGATGGCGCCCCGCCGAGAATGACAGACACAATGCCCGAAATATTTTTCACAATTTGATATAACACGGCAAAGGTGCCTATAATTACAGTCAGTGCCGCATAAAGCCCTGCCATGTCAGGTGTGGCTAACATCGAGAAAAGTTGTACAGAAAATTTATAAATTACCCCCACGACAACACCGCAAACAAAATATTTTAAACCGCAATTTATCAAAGCTCTTACGTACATCATGGCATAATCCACAAAAATGTGGATTAATCCCGCAAATATCAAAAGCACAAACCCGCACAAAGTGACCATATATATCTCTATTTGCAGCATAAGTATCACACCGACAATCATATAAACCAATACTTGTGAGACACTCGCTAAAATCGCGACAAGTAGGCCGTCTATGCCGGTTATCCCTCCCAGCATCGACCCTTTGTACATGGCTTCACCATAAATCATGTTCCCCATGTCCATCAACAGAAAAATATCGGGCTTTCCATTCAACCCCATAACCATCCCAGATAAGTCAGATAGACTGTCCGGTATGGTCATTACAAGAGTTGGTTCATTAAAAATCCAATGAAAAAAACCTGCGTACATCACGGTTCTGACCACTAATCCTAGCACACTACCTATCCCCAGATTTTCCGAGATGATCATTTGATACATACTCCACATAAAAGAGATGAGTAGTAAGGCGTCAAAAAACCACCGAGATAATATTCCCATCTTTATTAACGCTTGTCTGTGTGTGTTTTTAAATTCATTGACTACACTATTAAGTACCGTAGATTCTGCGGCATAAGAAATTTCGGCCAACACATAAAACAAAAATAACAAAAAAACCCCCGCAAAAATAATTGCTCCATATTTATATTTTTTCTCCATAAAATTCCAGCAAAATTATGCCGGACATCACCTCACTTTTTAAAATGTCAAAATACCTCTATTGCCCCCCTAATGTAAATGGTGCGTAATCCGGCACAAATCCTTCAGTTTCATAGAGTTTTTTGCGCAGCACCCTTCCCATATCTTCTTTCGCCCTTTCCGCTTCTGCCACAGTATTGTAATTATTGATTTGCATCAACGACAGTTCTTCAAGTCTTAGTAGTTGACTGGCCGAAAAACTTGAAAGTTGATTCCCCGCCTGCAAAATTTGATTTCGTCCGTTAGCTGACATTGCTTTTTCTTGGAGTTGTGATAGCAACTCGCTGTCCGAAGTGTATTGATCGTACACGACGCCTATTGCCTCCATGGACGAGCGGATAGTTTCCATTTGCGTTTCCTGAATTTTTTCATACTCTCGTTCGTAGTCGTATGCGCTGTATCCCGAGGATCCGTACATAGCCGCCGATCTGAAGCGATCCTTAAAAACGGAATCTATATCTTGCAAGGAGTACGCGATCCCCATAGTTTTCTCCAGAACCCTTTTGATCCCTAATACCGAATTCATTGTGTCCCCGAAGAGTTGAGCCGGAAGCGTCAATGTGTTCATTATCATATCTTCTATCATGGTGATCTGATTTGTAATCATTGTAATCTCATGTGTAAGCTGCTCTATCTGATTACGTATTTGCTCGTTTGCCTTTCTTACCGCTTCTACGAGCTCTGCATTGTTCATTCTCTGTGTCCATTCCCTTGCTCCGCCACTCGCACCTCCCCCCGCAAAAGCGATTTCCGCAAGCCCGATAACCAACGCTAAAAGAATGGCAACTCCCTGAAGTTTTATAGTCTTCATCCTGTTTTTAGGCTCAAGAGACCTCGGCATTTTATGCCGGGGAGGAATGAGCCTTTCTCCTTTCTTGTTCTACTAAAATGGTCTTTCTTTTCTCAATCAGTTTAAGTTTCTTATAACTGATT
>BOCC01000093.1 GCA_026002715.1 Synergistales bacterium | reverse complement strand
AGCGAGTCCTTGTTTTCACTCAATTCAAGGAGATGTGCGACCCGTTATCCGATGCGTTAGAGAAGATATTCGGTCGCGGCGGCTTGGTTTTACACGGCGGAACGCAAGTAAAAAAACGCGGAGAGCTTGTCGAGCGGTTCAACGGCTCTGACTATGTCCCGTTTATGGTGCTGTCACTGAAAGCGGGCGGCGTCGGGCTCAACCTTACGGCGGCTAATCACGTTGTACACTTCGACCGGTGGTGGAACCCGGCTGTCGAAAATCAGGCCACCGACAGGGCGTTTCGCATCGGACAGAAGAAAAACGTTCTCGTGCATAAATTTGTCACCACCGGCACGATTGAGGAAAAGATAGACGCGATGATCGAGGAGAAGCAAAAAATGGCGAGCGACATAATAGCGTCGAGCGGCGAAAACTGGATAACCGAACTGGACAACGACGACCTGATGCGGCTTTTCAAACTGGAGGCGTAAAAATGGGGTATTTCGATTACGAATATAAGTCTGTCGCTGAGAAAAAAGCCGACGCGGAGGCTCAGATTGCAAAATTGCGAAAGAAAAACCCCAATATAGCGCCAATCGTCATTGAGGGCAGGAAGATAGCCAAGACTTGGTGGGGCGTAGCGTGGAACAAAAACCTCGAAAGCTACGCCGATTTTGCCAGCCGTATCAGCCGCGGAAGCGCATACGTTAAAAACGGAATGGTGTTGGACTTGCAGATAGCGAGCGGTGAAATAAGCGCGCTTGTGCAAGGCTCGCGCAAGACCCCTTACTCTGTTTCGATAAGCATAGACAAAATGCCCGCTTCAAAGTGGGACTCTATTGTCAAACAATGCAGCCGAAGGATAGGCGGCATTGCCGAGCTCGTGGATGGCAAATTCCCCGAGGAGTTATCGCAAGTATTCCTTCAGCAGGGTACCGGGCTGTTTCCCTCGCCAAAGGAAATCCATTTTAAATGCTCTTGTCCTGACTTCGCGTATATGTGTAAACACGTCGCGGCCGCGCTTTATGGCGTCGGGGCGAAATTAGACGGCAACCCAAAGCTGTTTTTCACTTTGCGCGACATCGATTTCTCCGCGCTGATAAAGAAATCAATCGAGGATAAGATGGCCAATATGCTCAAAAACGCGGGCAAAAAATCAAAAAGAATCATAAACGACGCCGATATAACCGGATTGTTCGGGGTTGAGTGACCTTTATCCGGCTAACCGGTACTGGCTCCCAAAGATGTCATTCAAAAGTGGAGGCAAACAACGCGCCTCGATGAATTGTCTTTGAGGCGCGTCTACGGATGGAGAGACTGGGCTACAACATCGCATGGCAGTCGCTGTATACGATGGCGGTTTTACTTACACAGCTATGCAGTCTTTAGCCTCGTGGAGAAATGTAACCTCTCCCTCTTCTACCGTAACCTCGATGTCCTGAAACATTTTTCCTCTCATGCAACAGCCCTCGCGGAACATTTCCTCGCTTGCCTCGCTTTTTATCTCTTCCGGGAGGAAGTCGGTTATAACATCGCGTATATTTTGCGTCGCTTCACCAATTGTCTCCCCCTCAGAGAAACATCCCCTGATCTCGGGGCATACCACTGAATAGCCGCCTCCCCGCTGAGGATAGAAAATCAGGCTAAGATTATAAGTCTGTGTCATTTTTCAGCGCCTCCAATCTATCAAATCATCGACGGTATATATCGCTTAAAAATCTTTCCGAATAACAGCACGATATAAAATGACCGGGCTTTATTTCTCGCAGTTCAGGGTTTTTTTCTAAACATTTATCATCGGCATATATGCAACGCTTAGCGAATCTGCATTCGTCAGGCAGATTTATTGGAGATGTTATTTCGCCCTTTAAAATAATGCGCTGCCTCTTCGGGCCTCCTACCTCCGGTACAGGGATGGCCGAAAGCAGAGCCTGTGTATACGGATGCAATGGATACGTAAAAAGCTCCTCGGCGGGCGCTTTTTCCACCAATTTCCCTAAATACATAACGGCGATGTCGTCGGAAAAGTGGTTTATGACCGACAAATCATGGGTTATAAATATATAAGTCAGACCAAGCTGCTTTTGCAGATCTTTCATCAGGTTGAGAATCTGTGCCTGAATGGATACGTCGAGCGCCGAAACAGGTTCGTCGCAGACGATAAATTTGGGGTTCATGGCGAGCGCCCTAGCAATTCCGATACGCTGTCTGCGTCCGCCGTCCAATTCATGGGGATATGAGTTTATAAGCCTTTCGGCAAGGCCCACAACCTCCATAAGCTCCCGCACTCTTGCGCGGATCTTCTCTTTATCGGTCAGTATCTTGTTTGCTATAATTGGTTCTGAAACAGTTTGGTTAATAGTTTTTCTCGGGTCAAGCGAGGAAAAGGGATCCTGAAAGATAATTTGCATATCCCTGCGCTTTTGATTCATTTGCCGAACGTTCAATTTGGTTATGTCTGTGCCTTCAAATATAACCTGCCCGGCCGTAGGCTCGGTGAGGCGCAGGATCGCCCTTCCCGCCGTGGATTTCCCGCAGCCCGATTCCCCTACTATACCAAGCGTCTTTCCTTTTTCTATATCGAAACTTACGTCATCTACCGCGTGCAGCATACCCCTTGGCGTCTTGAAATATTTTGACAGATTTATTACTTCAAGTATCTTATCAGCCATTTTTTCGCCCTCTTCTGATATGAAAATCCGCGGCTTCATAAGCGATACAGGCGGTCTTGTGGGTTTCGCCGAATGAGATCAGCTCGGCTCGTTTTTGCAGGCACTGGTCGCAAACATAGGAGCAACGCGGCGCGAAAGCGCAGTGATCCGGCAGGTTGGTAGGGTCCGGCATAAGGCCCGGAATGGGTTTTAGCACGGATTGCCTGTCGTTTATATTGGGCAGGGAATTAAAAAGCCCCTCGGTATAAGGATGCAGAGTATGATTGAACAATTCGTCCAAGGTGCCCTGTTCCACTATGCTGCCCGCATACATGACGGCCACCTCGTCACAGATCTCAGCTACTATTCCCAAATCGTGAGTGATCATTATCATAGCCATCTGATACTTGCCTTTGAGTTCCTTCATTAAATCCAGCACCTGAGCTTGAATCGTGACATCAAGCGCGGACGTAGGCTCATCCGCTATCAAAAGTTTAGGATTGCAGGCAAGCGCCATCGCTATACCGACCCGCTGCTTCATACCGCCCGAAAACTGATGCGGATACTCCCAGCCCCTGCTTCGCGATATTCCAACCATTTCAAGCATATCAAGCGCCTTGTTATAGGCGCTGTCCTTTGTCAGTTTTTCATGCGTTTGCAAGCTCTCGGCTATCTGATCGACCACTGTGAATACCGGGTTCAGGGAGGTCATAGGGTCCTGAAATATCATGGCGATATCTTTACCCCTTATTTCTTCCATCTTATTGAGGGGCAGGGACAATATGTCGTTTCCGCAAACGGTTATCTGTCCGCTTTTAATAACGCCGGGCGGCATTTGAATCAGACGAAGCAAAGAAAGCGCGGTCGTAGTTTTTCCGGCGCCTGTCTCACCGACAATGCCCAAAGTCTTGCCTTTGCTTAGCTTGAGATTTACGTTATTTACGGCCTTGACGGTTTCTTCCTCGAGCTCGTAATAAACCGTCAGATTTTCCACATTTAAAACCACATTTAAAACCGCGTCGTCGTTATTCATAGATGCCTCTCTATTTTTTAAGCTTGGGGTCAAGAGCGTCGCGAAGACCGTCGCCCAGAAGATTCAAAGCCAATACGGTGATCATTATGGCGAGACCGGGGAAAAAAGTCATATATGAATAATCGCGGATGTGAGCTCTGCCAGTCGCCAGCAGACCGCCCCATTCTGGCCGCGGCGCGGGGATTCCAAGGCCCAGAAAGCTCAAAGTCGACGCGGTTACAATCGCGGTCGCCACTCTGAGGGTAGTTTGCACTATAATCGGGGCGAGGCAATTAGGCAGGATGTGGTTGAATATAATGTTAGCTTTACTTAGACCGATAGCCTTGGAGGCCTCCACAAATTCCTGATTCTTCACGGTAAGCACGGAAGCTCTCGTAATGCGGACGAAGCCTGGTACGGAGGTCAGACCTATCGCTATCATGAGGTTAATCATATTCTGCCCGAGAGACACCACTATCACTATAGCCATAATAGTAATAGGAACGGACTGGAATATATCCGTGCCGCGCATGATGACCTCTTCCACCACATCGCCGAAGTATCCCGCGATCGCCCCTAAAAAAACCCCCAATACAAGCGCGATTAAAACTGAAACGACGCCAATTACGAGGGAGTATCTGGAGCCATAAAGCACGCGGACGAAAAGGTCGCGGCCTAGTTCATCTGTTCCGAAAATATGCTCAGCGCTGGGGCTTTTCAAGCGTTGAAGCATGTTCTGTCTTATGACCTGAGAATCATAATCAAAATAAACGCTGGAAAATATCGAGACCAAGACCAAGAACACCACTATGGCGAGCCCAAGCATAGCGCCCTTGTTCTTTCTGAGCCTGCGCAATATCTCGGTAGTCTGGCTGCGTTCTCTTTTTTCCGGTTCATGCGCTAACTTTTTGCTTGTCTGCTCCAACGCTTTTCCCTCTTTTCTTAGACGACGTGTACTGCGCTTTTATGCGAGGATCCACCACGCCATAAAGAATATCGACCAGCAGCACTATAAAACTCAGAAATAAGGTCGTAAGTATAACGGAGCCCGTTACCTGCGGGGTGTCCCTCGAGTTCAGGGAATCGACTATCAAACGGCCGACCCCCGGCCATGAAAAAACGGTTTCCGTCACAACCGCACCGCCCAGCACGGTGGATATCTGCGTGCCTATTATGGTTATAATAGGTATAAGCGCGTTCTTCAAGGCATGCTTATTGATAACAACTCTCTCAGGAACGCCTTTCGCCCTTGCCGTGCGAAGATAATCCTGATTTATAACCTCGAGCATGGACGATCTCGTTGTTCTCGCCAGCATAGCCATCATACCGAAGCCAAGGGTAATGGCCGGAAGAATGACGCTCTCGGGTCTCTGCGCGCCTCCTGACGGAAGCCATCTCAATTTGAGGGAAAAATACAGAATAAGCAAAAGTCCCAGCCAAAAATTCGGTATGGAAATGCCGAACAGGGCAAAGACCATACTGGCGTTATCCCGCAGCGTACCTCGGTGAATCGCGGCGTATATGCCTAATGGGATGGAAAGGATAACCGAAATAAAAACCGCTGTAAAACCCATATAAAGGGTATTTGGAACCTTTTCGGCAAAGGTTTTAAAAACGTCTCTGCCTGTCAGATAGGATTTGCCTAAATCTCCATGGAACATATTGACCATGTACTCCGCGTAGCGGATAAAAACATTTCTATCCAAACCCAGATCGTGCCTAATTTGCTCCCGCTCCTCCAATGTGGCGTCAGCGGGCGCCAGAAAACTGACGGCATCACCGGGAGCCAGGTCCAATACGCAATAAACAAGCAATGAGACCCCCAGCATAACAGGTATCATCAGTAGAAGCCTTTTAAGCACGTAACGATACATATTATCCAACCTCCGCTTTAAAATCGGGGGCCCGTTCGTCCTCACGGCCCCCTGAAACCCCTATGGGTTCAATCAGCGATTTCTTAATTCTCGACCATATGTATGTATGACAGATTGTGCATGGAACCCATATGGAACTCAATTCCGCTGATGCCCTCTTTTACCGCTAAGAAACCGGTCGCGTAGTAAAGAGGCACATAAGGAGCTTCCTCGTATAATATCTGCTGTATCTTTGCGTACATCGCGCGGCGTTTTGCGTCGTCAAGCTCAGTGACTGCCGTATCCATCAGTTCGTTGATTCTCGGATCGTTGATGAACGCCGAGTTGGCGCCTCCGGGGCAAATCATATTCCTGATCGTATCACCCCACGGATTTAGCCCTACGCCATACGCAGTTGCTTCATGCCTGCCTGCCGCCAACGTAGAGGTCAGTCCGGCATAGTCGGTTTCAGCGATTGTAACTTCAATGCCTATTTCTTTAAGTTTGGCCTGAAGAAACTCAGCAATCAGTTTACGATCAGGGGCCACGGTAATTTCAAACTTCGCCCCACCGTTAGGGTACGCTTTCGCCAAGTATTCTTTGGCCAAATCAAGATTGTACTCATAAGGGGTCGTCCCGCCGTTGTGGCCGTATTGCGACCAGCCCCAGAAGTTGAACGCTTCTCTGGCGTAGCCGTTTCTGCCTACTTCGATAAATTCCTTACGGTTGACGGCATGGGCAATAGCCATGCGGAAATCTTTGTTGTTGAAGGGCGGTTTTGACATATTCATCGCGATATACGTCATAGTCGAAGCGTCCCATGTTTGTATTGCCAAACCGGGAGTCTCCGAGATTTTTTTGACGTTGAGCGGATCTGGGTTCTGGCAGACGTCTATTTCACCTGTTTCCAAAGCGATGAGGCGTCCTGTGGCGTCCGGAATATAGCGAATGGTAAGCACTTCCGCCAGGGCTTTCTCGCCCCAATAGTTATCGTTGCGCACAAGCCTGAAATAATCGCCAAACTCATAAGAGTCGATTTTCCAAACTCCGCTGCCTACGCCCGGTCCCTCTACGGGATCATCTTTGACAGCTTTTTCGGACATAATGGAAGCGTTGGGGTTGCACAGCAGATACGGGAAGTCGACATTTGGCCGTTTGAGAACGATCTTTATCTCAAAATCGTTGACAAGTTCCATGTTCTCTATCAATATGCCAACGGCATTAGCGGAATTCGTCCCCACGGCGCGCTTGAATGTAAATGCTACGTCAGAGGCTTTTACCTGCTCGCCGTTATGGAAAAACGCATCGCTGCGAAGCTTCAGCGTGTATATCTTCGCGTCGTCCGTCGCCCAAGACGTGGCAAGCCTTGGGTTGATCGTGGCGCTTCCCCAGTCGTAGCGGAGCAGGGTGTCGAACACTGTCCTGAACACGTAGTTGTGCTCCGTGTTGCTTTGGGCATGCGGGTCAATAGTGATTATCTTCCCAAGGGTAGCGTAGATAATTTCCTTTTTGTACTTTGGCGACGCGGCTGAAGCCGCGGCGCTCGCGCTGCCGGATATTACCCCTAAAACCATAAGCGCGCAAATAGCTAAACAACGAAACTTTCTCATAATCATCCCTCTTTCTTTTTATTTTATAACACGCAACATATACTAATCTCATAAACTCAGGCTCGAATACAACGGAACCTTCTCGTCAAATTCCTTCTTGATTATCCGTCTCAGATTTTCATCCGTTAAGATCTCATATCCGGCGCAGGCTAAAGCCTTCGCCGCTTTCATTACGCCTTCCTGCGCTCTGTCCGAAGCGGAAGCCACGGCAAATTCCTTAGTGTGAAGGGTGGCAGGCTCATCCGCAATTTTCACATGGGTTTGCACGGTTGGTATTTTAAGCGAAACATTGCCGATATCCGACGAGCCTAATTTTGCGTCAGGACGAGGATAGTCGACGATTTCGCCCTGTTGTTCCATATATTTCTTATACAGCTCGCCTATTGCGTGGTTTTGATACCTTTCCGCGTACACTATCCCCGTCGTAATCGTGGCAGTCGCGCCGGTAAAACACTCGACAGATTTAACGACGGTCTTTACCATATCGACCACGGTCTTGAGCTCGGCGAAAGTGGCGCTTCTGACCGAAAACTTACACTGGGCGAGGTCAGGTATTACGCCCGCCGCCACGCCGCCGTTTGAGATGATGCCGCTTATCTGGGATTTCAGGGGCATTCTATCCCTCGAGGAATCAATCAAATTAAAGGTCTGTATGACTGCCCGCAGCGCGTTTACGCCTTTTTCGGGCGTGGACGCATGAGCGGAACGGCCTGTATATGTTATTTCCATCTTCGTCGCGGCAAGACAACCCTTGTCAATCGTGTTTGCCGTACTCGGATGCGTCATCAGGGCGTAATCCAAATCATCAAACTCGCCTTTTTCCAACAACCTGATCTTACCGCCGCCGCCCTCCTCAGCAGGAGTGCCCATCAGAACGATTTCACCGTCCAAATCGGCCATAACTCTGCTTAAGCCGATAGCCGCACCAGTAGATATAGCCGCTATGAGGTTGTGTCCGCAGGCGTGCCCCAAACCGGGAAGCGCGTCAAATTCAGCCAAAAACGCGACCGTGACACCCTTCTTCTTCCCCTTGAGCCTGGCCTTGAAGGCCGTGTCAAGAGCGCCTGATTTCTCTTCAATCGTAAAACCGTGTTTTTCAAACATGGCCTTTATAAAGCCAACGGTCTTGTACTCTTCAAACCCGAGCTCCGGATTGTCGTGGATATCCCTGCCTAATTGTATTATTTCAGCTTTGATCTCATCTATTTCTTTGAATATCCTGTCTTTCATGCAATTCTCCATCATATATAGGGATATTAACGCGAAAACTCAAACTCAATAAGACAATCCTCTGCAATCAACCTTCAGTTTTTCTGTCACACCGTTCTCGCGCAGCGCATATACATAGTTGTATAGATTGATTGCGGAACAGATGTGGTTTGGAATTATTCGCAGCGTCTGTCCGATTCGCAGCCCTGTATCCGCTCCGTCTTCGGCTTCCAAAACGCCGTGTTCCTCGGTCATCGATGAAAACACAAGATCGGGATGGTCCAGTATAATTCCGTAGCCCTTCAGGAACAGCGGAGGCGTATCGCCCTTCATATCGCCGCCAAACGCCTTTACCCCTCCGTCTATAATCGCTCTGCCCGGCGAAACGCTTACAACTGTGACATGTACGCAGGCAGCGCATTCTTCTATGGCGGCGCTGCCCGATTTAACTCGCTTTGCATCGGCAAAGACATATGTGCCAACGTGCAGTTCCGTAAGAACGCCCGAAGAC
>BOCC01000092.1 GCA_026002715.1 Synergistales bacterium | reverse complement strand
GGATCCGCCCTTTGCGTGTCGTTCTGCGGCCCCGTGGCCTTTGTGGGGCTGATAGTGCCGCATATCTGCCGCCTTTTGGTGGGCGCGTCACACCGACGCCTAACCGCGGCGTCCGCTATCTTTGGCGGATCGTTTTTGGTGCTGTGCGACGCCGCGTCGCGCGTCATTTGGGCCCCCATCGAAGTTCCCGTTGGGATAATAACTTCGTTTTTGGGCGCGCCGTTTTTTTTGTGGCTGCTGACGCGCAGGAAGGGACAAGAGTAGGGGCGGATCCGTTCCGCTTCTTTTTTATTTATGGCGCCTTTGCCGCGCCGAAGCGTATTTGAAAGTATAGTGATAACCTATCCATCCGAAAATAGCCATATAAGGAAGGCATCCCACAGCCATGAACAAGCTGCCCTTTTTCGCGGTGGAGGCGAAAACTTTTAGGGTGTTCCACAAACCGACATCGGAGTAGAGCACGTTCTGAAAAAGCTCCGCAAAACTCGCATAATCCGTGGCGCTATTTTGAAAACACAACAGGTAATAGCCGGTGATGTAGAACATATAATAGGTCGGCAATATCGTAAATACGTTGGTCGCCCACGTCCAAGCGCAGGCGACGGGCAAAGAGAAATCCCACTTGAACAGCTTGCGGGCGACTGCCCAGGTCATTAAGCACAGATACATCTGAATCCCAACCAGAGGAGTGAACGCCCAAGCCAACCCAACCATGGAAGCGCGAGCGGAATACTCCGGCTGATGGCGTAAGCGTTTGATAGGAACGATCAGGCGAAACCTGACTAATCGCTTGAAGTTCTCCCATCGGCTTCGTTTTTTACGAGTCTTTGTCACCGAGCGGACTCACTCCTTATAATTTGTGGAATTTTTGTAGATTATAAGCTAATTTACGCCGCAACAACCACTTACCGAAAAATGTATCGTCTTGAAGACATACGCTGTCGGAGGCGCCAAAAACCTTGACCATTTTATCATGATACACCTTAATCTTGAAAGTTGCAGGCTATATTTTCTTGGCGCTTGCGTGCTTCTATTTTTATCGACTTTTTATTTGTTTTTAGTTTATAGTAATTATAGCACTTGTAACTATCTATGCGTTTTACGCTTGGGAAAGCGGTTCGCTTAAACGAGGAGGAACATAAAATGTCCTATGAAGCGCGTCTGAATGAGGCGTGCGCTATGGTTATCAGAGCGATAAAAATGGAGGATTCACCGGATATTAACCATTTGCGCACTATGAATGGCGTCAGGGAGACCATACTTGGAATAGCAAGCGAGCGGGTAGCCGACACGGAGGCGTTCATCAGGAACCTCTCGCATGGCGACCACATGTTAGTGGCGGAGATAGACGGTCACGTTGTGGGCTGCGTCGGCCTTACCGTTTCAAAAATGCCCCGCGAAAGCCGTACCGCGGGACTTGGCATCATGGTTCACGCGGATTATCAGAGGCAAGGTATAGGACGGGCTTTGATGGCCGCCATTCTCGACCTCGCCGACAAATGGCTGATGCTGAAAAGAGTCGAACTCAGCGTTTTTATCGACAACGAGCCCGCCGTCAAACTTTACCTAAGCATGGGCTTCGTCGTCGAGGGAACAAAAAAATTCGCCGCGATACGCGACGGGGCATACATGGATGAATATCTGATGGCTCGTTATCGAATCTGAAAAAAATTGTATTATATCTTCGTAATTTTCTATGAGGAGGAATGATTATGGAACAAATGGGTGAATTAATCAGAATTTATAAGCCTCGGAAAGCGCGGCTTATCGGCTTGGCGGCGGCGGGGAGCGTTATTGTCGCGGTCGGGCTGTTTGCGTTGTGGGCGGCGTATGCGGTTTCGGGCGGCGGCATAACTTATCGCGGCGGCGGCAACCCGGTGTCGCTTCTTGTGACTATTGGCGCCGTATTGGTTGCCGGAGGGGCGCTATCGATATATCTTTCGGTTATTTGGAGAGGAAAGCTAATCTTTGAATTATACGAAAACGGCATTGTCGTCAAACCGAAAAAAGCAAAACCCACCTGTTTGCCGTTTGCGGAAATCGAAGATATATTACCGTTGACTATCGTTGGAGCCGATATTCACAACGTAGTCAATATCACTCATTTAGCGTTTCGTAAAAATCCGTCAAGCGAATGGTTCGCAATAACGCCGCAAACAAGCGACAATACAGAGTTGAACGAACAATTTGTGGCGCTGCACACTAAGGAGCGCGGCGCTTTGGTCTTTGATCAATGGCAGAAAACAGACCTTCCCGCGCAAATTAGATATGTGGATAAATCAGCAATGAGTTCTCCGTATTTCACCAAAAATATGGCGTCATACCTGAAGCCCTTCGACTCTTTCAAAATCCTATCGCTGACAAAAAATCACATCAAGATAGACGATCAAACAATCGGCTTTGACAGCGCATGCAAGCTGGAAATCGGCGGTTGGACGGACAATATTTATCTCAAGGATAGCGACGGCAAAGAGAAATTCTGTATCCATGCCTCCACCGTGTTATCCGCCGATATTTTTACCGCGTTGCTATCCGCTCAAACAGCCGTATCTGAACATACCGCAAATAGGCCACTTTAATATACTGTCTTTGGATGGTGATATTGCCGTGAGAAAAAACTTTCGGAGTTTCGTAAAATTATTTTTAACGCTTGGCGTCGTTTTTATTCTTCCCACTCTGGCTTGGGCAAATAGCGCGTTTAATCCCGGAGAGGTTGTTGTAGGTGTTGCTGTGCAGGCGTTCCTGTTTGCAATAGTGGCGATGATTATCGTGTTTATTATTATCTTCTTTTGCTGGCCCAAAGGAAAAACCGCGCCCTCCAAAAAATCGGTTTTTATGTGGTGCTATTTTTCGATTCTTTCCCTCTTGGTATTAGGTCATCTCTATCGATTTTTGACGTGGCGGAACATCACGTAGTTTGGAGTTTAGTTTGGAGGCCGGTTCCTTAGTGGTGTACCTGATCAAATTTTGTATGTGCGCGATATTCGTATTATGGGTGTGGAAGCATCGCCATGACGATAAATTGAAGGCTGCCGAAGCCGGCGCGTCTTTGGGAAACGCGGCTTCGCCCTTTAGAGCGTTGCTTTTTTCCATACCGGCGTTTGCTGTTCTGGCGGGCGTTTTTGAGTTTTGCTCAATCGAAGGAGCGCCCCATCGAGCCGCTCTTTACCTATTTTCTCTTTTTCTGACGCTTTTATTGGAGTGCGGCTTCGCGGCATTGTGGGGATACCGCGCAAAAACGGAGTTGCTTTGCGTCGCGCTTTGCAGCCTCGTGACGCACCCCGTTCTGCATCTGATCATGCTTTTGCCTAAGGCCCTTTTCGGAGAGGATGCGTTCGATGACCATTGGATATGGTATCTGGAAGCTATGGTCGTTGTGGCCGAGTCGTGCATCCTCAACAGTCTGCTCCCGGGCAGGCGTTCCGTCAACGCCAAATTGGCCCTATCCATGAACGCGTTTTCGTTCTTCGGAGGGCTGGTCATAATGTTGGGAATATTGTTCGTCGAAACACTCTATTCGTCATAATGTCCACAGCAAGCGATTATCAAAAGGTTGTTGTCCGCGTCCACGTCATAAAGAAGCCTATTCGCGTGATCAATCCTCCTACTCCACGCGTCGCGGTACTTCAAACGCTCCGGTTTTCCGATGCCCGTAGCCACGCCGTTTCTCTCTATATCCTTAATCAATGCGTTTATACGTTTCAGTGTCTTTTTATCCTCGGTCTGCCACGTCAAATAATCGTCCCAAGCATCGTCCGACCAGATTTTTGTCATCAGCCAACCTCAATCAGCTCATGTACTTTTCCCTCACCTTTAGCAAGCTGTGCCATCGACCTGTCAACCTTAGCCAAATAAGCGGCGTTTTTTACGGCTTTCATCATGACGTTATATTCATCAAGGCTAACCAAGACAACATTTTTTTCGTCTTTACGGGTGATGATTACAGTTTCGTACTCGTCAGTGACTTTATCACAGTAGTTTTTCAGGTTGTTGCGCACGGTGGAATAATTTACGGCCAACATAAAATCATCTCCTCTCAACATAAAATAATCTCCTCTTATCGTGTTATTGCGCTTATTATTGTACAATATTTTGAGCATTATTCCTTACAGACGCGTGAGGTTGATATTTCAGCCGGCGGAGGAGGGCGGAAACCCGTCAGGGTCGCAAACCATGATAGTGATTGATAAACCCCCGGCTATGCCGGGGGTACGGTTATTATTCTTTATAAGCCACAACCTCTATTTCGATAGCCGCGCCTGCGGGAAGAGCGGAGACTTGGACAAAAGAACGCGCGGGAGGATTCTCCGGGAAAAATGTTGCGTAAAGCTTATTCACATCGGGAAACTCCTTGATATCCATCCCAAATACCGTGACTTTTACGATGTCTTTGAATCCAAGGTTTTGAGATTCAAGGATCGCGCCGATGTTCTTGAATATCTGTTCTGCTTGCGCCAGAGTGCCGCCTTCGATAATCTTCCCTGTTTCGGGAACGAGTCCGATTTGCCCCGAAAGAAACAGCACGTTACCTGCCCAGACCGCCTGGCTGTACGGACCAATTGCCTTAGGAGCCTTCTCCGTACTCACCACTTTCCCTTGAGCGTGCGCCGTCGACGCCGTCAGCAAAACAAACGCGAATACCATCACCATAAATTTCTTCATCATAATACACCCTCCTCCATTCTCAAAATATGTTTCTTGATCTGCAACCCAAGTGAAAGTTTACCATAAAATCGATTGAACTCACGAAAACCATCGCCGAACTTCTGTTCGTGATTCGTCATTATTTCCTCCCCACTTCTGCAGCAACAGCAATAAATAAACTTTCATAATCCCTTGCGGTTGCCGCGTTGCAGGGAGATTTTCTTGTCAAGTTTTATGACAAAAATAGTTGCGGATTATAAGTGATTATGGTATAGTCTTCTGTGGGTAAATATCCTGACTTTTGCAGCAAACACCAAGAAAAAGACCACATAAAGCATTGCGAAGCAATGGGTTATGTGGTCTTTTAATTTGATTAAAGTTGTTGTGAAATCAAGTTTTTATGTTGGGGAATCAGGTTTTTTAGTATCTCCAATAATTTTTCTTATATCGCCTAACCTCAGATATTTATGCCTCAGGTCTATTCCGAGTTTCTCATATATCGCTTTCGTAATTTCGTCGGCATAGTCTAAAACGTACCAGTTTTCTTCCAATGCAGAACATGAGGCGTTACTGAGACTTTCGATTATTCTTGAAACGCTGTAGACATTACCTAATCGACGTTCTAAAATCCTGATAATTACAAGAGACAGAAAGCAAATAAGAAAATGAGCCTGTATATGGTCTTCTCTCGATAAGTAAACAGGACGGGTATCGAGATCGGATTTTGTCACTTTGAACGATTCTTCTATCTTCCAAAGCCCTCTGTAGATTTCAATTATCTCCTCGTCTTGTAGCAGCTCACGCTAAATGTCCGCCACCAACTCTATAAAAATGTCCGTAAAAAGAACCCGAAGAATTTGTCCGGGAGATATACTCATTTGCCTTCAAATTTACCAGACAGTCAATTAAGCGGCAGAACTTATCTCTTTGGATTCTGGCAAATTATTCAGCACTTGAGTATAAGTCCCCGGACAAATAGGATAAGCTAAACTTCCAACTCGCTCATAATGACCTCTTTCACCAAGTAATCGTCAACCAACTGTTTCTTCTGGCTTGCGGCGGCCATAAGACAAGCGTGAGACACCTTATTCACCTTCCGAGGCCTTCCGCCCGAATAAAATCGTGAATTACCTGCAGAGCCTGTTCCGTAAATATTTCACGCGGACATTTAACTTGGTCTAAGTGCCGTTTTACATATGTGACCGTTTCCTCATGGCTCATATCTTCAAGGTGAAAACGCATATCCACACGCCCGTCTATAGCCTAGTGAATTTGGAGCTTCAACTTCGAGCGTAGCTCTGTCTGTCCTACTAATATTAACGAACACGAGCTTTTCGAGTCCATTTCGAGATTTAACAAAAAACGAATCTCTTCAAGCATCTCATGAGAAAGCAAGTGTGCTTCGTCTACCACAATGACGGGAATCTGACCTCCTTGGGTTATTTCATTCAGCGCAACTGTCAGCTGTCGTTTCGCGTCCCCCCTGTAAAACCTCGGAGTATGCCCCAACTGATGCAGTGTCTCCACGTAAAAATTGCGCGGCGTTAAGTCTGAGTCGTACACGTACAAAATCCTATGGCGGTTTTTATCCAACTCAGCCGCCATTCGTCTTAACGCCGTAGTTTCTCCGGTGAAAAGCCCGAAGCCTCTTGTTTTGGCGATGTGTATAAGGCGTCCGGTCATCTCGTTCCATTTACCGCTTCTCATCAATTCGGCCACGGGAATATCGCGTCCGAAAGGTGTGGCGTTAAAGCCGAAATATTCCTCGTATGTCCCCTGCATGTTCATACTCATGCCTCTTCGGTTCCTAAACGAAAAGCACCGCTCGTCTTCTTGAAGCGTTTTTGCTGCTCAAGGATGAACGTCTTCAGTACTCTGGATTCAGCAGCCTGTTCCACCTTCTGCGTAGAGTTATGTTCAAATATCTGCGCCGCCCTGACGACTTTCTTCAGCTCTCCTTCATAGCAAAGCTGAATTTCGTCGAAATTGAACGGGTCGAAGCTTTTTCCTTCTCCACTCGGCTCCGGCGTCGTAAACTTTGCCGTTTAGGTTGAGACAGCCGGTTTTATCCACTACTCGTTCGGCTTGCATCTGCAAGTGTTTCTAAGCTGTGAAAATGCAAGGAAGCGCTGTCAGAGGCAAATGTGTCAACGGGTGTTTTGCCATCTAAAGCGCTGTGGGGCTTGTTACTTCGGAAAGCCAAGCGCTGAATAGACTGTTCAATTCTTCCAACGTCTCGCGCCTTTTGCAAGGACAACTCAGCCAAGAAGCCTTCGACCGTTCGGCGTTCAACCTTACCTTTTGCTTCGGGGCTGTAGGGACGAGCTTTGAGGTGACGAATGTTGAGCTTGGCACAAGCTAACCGCGTGAAGATTTTCCCGTTGTCCACGTAAAGGCTTGAACCGTACCGGAGAATAGCCTTTCGCAGTCCATCCTCTAAGATGGGCTGTTTTTGGTCGGCGTAGAACTCTGCGTGTACCGCTAAGCGAGTGACGTCGTCAACAGATACGTTCTAAACTTCCTCTTAGGATTTTGAGGGTCAGGCAGATACGGCCCGTACTTCACGTCGCTTTGCCATAATGTGTTACGGCCAACTCTGACGAAACGCCTTGTCTGAGGAGTCCCGTTCGCCTCCTTAGCGAGCTGTTTGCCTGAAAAACCTTTCACACGCAACTGACGCTCAAGAGTAGAACGCGCCACCTTGAATCCTTCTCGTTCTAAAAGCTCACACAACAACCCGGCGCTGCGGCGCGGAAGTTCTCGCCTCATTTGCTCGGCCAACGCTAATGCTTCAGGTTCTACAGCTTTACTCATACCTTTGTCATTACGTTCCCTGCGCGACAGTCCATGCAATCCAACGCCGCAGTGTCCGCTCGCAAATATCTTCTTTTCCGAGCAACGCGCATCTCCTCTGTGCGGCTTCAGGAACAGAGATTCCTTCTTCCAAAAGAGGGGAAATGAGAGCAAAACGTCTCAATGCTTCGGCCTCTATGACCTTCTCCTTCATACAAAACACCCCTTCTTTATAGAAAACCTGAGACTAAAAGGAGTGTAAAACCGAACGGGCGGTCATCCAAGGCAAACCGGGTGGGTTTTGACAGCCCAAAATGCAAAGGCCAGACGAGAAGAACCAGAAGAAGGCTTTACAAAAGATTCGAGAGTTTCATAGGCTTTTTGCAACGCCTCATAGACTCTTTGCAATGGACGCGCCGCTCTAAGCAGAGATACTTTGGAGTTACATAAAGACTCAAGATGAGAAGCGAGATTGGTCAAAACGACAGGGAATTCACGCCTCCACCTGTAAAGAGTGCTTTCTTCCGCCGCGCATTCATGCGGAGGAGCTTCAGAGTCTTCTTGTTCTTGAAGTACCTGTTCTATTTCCGGAGCCGCATAGTGTTTGTGGGGTAGCATGATAGGAAGCAATATAGTGAAGGTCTTGCCGCAGACCGTGCAACGGATTCTCTGCACGGAATATTAACCCGGCAATAAAGTCGTGCGTTTTTGTCGTGAAGTATCCGCGAAAACCATTGCAAACACAAGAAGCTAAAAGTCTATAATATTACAATGCGCAGAACATAATTGGTGGATTAATACCATACTTTTTTCCATGCGCGTGGACGTGCCGTCCGCGTTTCCCGTGTTTATGGATTCGGTCACCGGAAAAACTAAATTCCACCTAAGTAAACCTAAATTCCACCCAAAGTTGTCTTCCGATGAATCTGCGGTAAAGGGTCTCAACTTTCGCAGCGAAAAGATGTGTATAAAACGTTGATTATAGCTTGATTTAGCTATTGAAAAAGCACCTCATTTATTGGATAATTTGTTCTGTGAAAAACCAAAAACCAGCAAAAGAGGTGCTTTGTCATGATTGTATAACATGAAAATCAGAATGTCCATAGCCTTCCCGAATTCTCCGCCTTCTCCAAATTCGTCTCTCTGCCCATCGCTCTTTTCCGATGCTGCAGGGTCAAGTCTCAAGGCATCAGCCCCAGGGCAAACGCATAAAAAAGAGCAACCAACCAAGGACGGTCGTTTCCACGATAATCCGGCTATGTCGCTTCGTTTGAAAACAACCACCTATCCACTGTTATGAATTGTTCTTCATGTATTCATAGTTTTGGGCGTACTCATCTTCAATTGCGAATGATAGAGAATCCCAATCAAAACTCCCGGTGAGGTTATGTCTTTGTA
>BOCC01000091.1 GCA_026002715.1 Synergistales bacterium | reverse complement strand
GTAAAATCCATATCGCGTTATTCGTTCTCGTTTATCTTCTCGTTTCGTCCTTTGGCGGCGCCGTCCGCGCACTTGCGGCGGATGAGACAGGTAATATTGAAGTTATTACGGAAGGACTTATTACGTGGTTTGAGGGCAAAGATAAAGAAGCGTTTGAGATTTTCTCGAAATTGATTGAAAACTCCGAGAATCCAGTTCCGTTCCATGTTTTGAATATCATGATCCAAGAAGGGGCGGCCGCTCCTAAAGGTTGGACTTTAGAACAAATCAATAGCAAGTGGTATTTGACCGAAGAATCGACAGAAACGTATAAAGCATTATTACCCTTGATTGATCGCTATGCCCAACAAAAAAATGAAAGAGCAAAGATTTTCATGGGCGATATGTACAGAATTGGGTACGGAGTTGAACAGGACGGCAAAAAGGCGCTGGATTTATTTTTAGAACCTGCCAATCAAGGAAGCGTCTATGCTCAGTGGCGCTTGGGTTTTCTGTATGCAAATGGCAACGGAGTTCCCCAAGATTACCGTCAGGCGTCGGAATGGTATCGCAAGGCGGCGGAGCAGGGATATGCAAGAGCTCAGGCCAACTTGGGTTTTATGTATGATAATGGCAACGGAGTTCCCCAAGATTACCGCCAGGCGGCGGATTGGTATCGCAAAGCGGCGGAGCAGGGATACGCAGACGCTCAGTATAACTTGGGTCTTCTGTATGCAAATGGCAACGGGGTTCCCCAAGATTACCGTCAGGCGGCAGAGTGGTATCGCAAGGCAGCGGATCAGGGAGAGGCATCAGCTCAGAATAACTTGGGTGTTATGTATGAAGATGGCCACGGAGTTCCCCAAGATTACCGTCAGGCGATGGAATGGTATCGCAAAGCGGCGGATCAGGAAGACGCGACGGCTCAGTTTAACGTGGGTTTTATGTATGAAAATGGCTACGGAGTAACACGGAACAACGAAGAAGCCTATTTTTGGTTCTATTTAGCCTTTCTGAATGGAGATAAAAATGCTCAAGAACACCTTGACAACCTTGAGAGCGGGCTTTCAAAAGCGGAAATTGAGCGAGCTCATCACCAAAACGCGGTCGCAAAGGCCTATCAGCTCTATCATGTCGCTTGAAAGCATAATAATGACAATACCTTTTGCCGCAAGGTCTCGGATAAGGTGGTAGATTTGTTGTTTAGTGCCTATGTCTATTCCGCTGGTGGGCGAGAGGAGGATCATTATCTTGGGGTTCGACAAAAGCCATTTGCCCAAGACGACTTTTTGCATATTGCCTCCGCTGAGCAAGCGGCACTCCTGCGCGGGGGAAAGCGCGCGTATGTCGAGCTTCTTTGTCATATCAAAGGCGGCGGAACGTTCTTCCCGTCGCCTGATAAATCCGAGAAGCTGCCGATGTTTGAGCGTCGCCGCCGAGATATTGTCCTGAATCGACAATATTCCAAAAGTCCCCTGACGGTTGCGGTCCTGCGGCACCAAGGCAATGCCGGACGCAATAGCGCGGCTTGGCGCGTCGAACTTGAGCTCGGTTCCGTTTAAGGTGATGGCCGGCTTGCCATAGTCCCCTATGCCGAACATGGACTCCAGCATCTCGTCCTGTCCCTGCCCCGTAAGGCCGCCAATCCCCAATACTTCACCTTCTTTGACGGAAAACTTCACCGATTTGCCGAAGCGATTGACGGAGGAAGAAAATGAAAAAATCTCCTTGCCCCCTCCATGCGCCTTTGGAGGATAAATATCCGTAATCTCGCGCCCGATCATCAGCGATATGATTTTTTCTTCATTGAAATAAGATATGTTTTCCGTCACTACTTTGACGCCGTCCTTCATAACCGTGACCCTATCCGAGGCTTGCAAGACCTCTTTCAGGCGATGAGAGATGAACACGACGGCGCGGCCTTTTTTCTTGAGGCCCTGCATGATGGTGAAAAGGCGCGTCGCCTCCTCGGCTGACAGCGCCGTTGTCGGTTCGTCGAAAATGATGATACGGGGGTTTTGGATCAAGACCTTGACTATTTCCACCATCTGGCGCTGAGCCATAGATAAGGACTCCACCAAAAGGGAGGGGTCGATGTCCGCGCCTATGGAGACAAGTGCTTCGCGCGCCTCTTCTTTGAGTTTTTTCCATTTGATGAGGCCAAAACGAGATTTCCAGACCCCCATAAAGATATTTTCCGCGACGCTCATTTGCGGCAAGAGGGAAAGCTCCTGATAAACAAGCCCAACGCCCGCCTTTTGCGCGGCGTCATAGCCGGCGAAACGTATGGGTTTTCCATCGAGCAGAATTTCGCCGCCGTCAGGGGCGTAGATCCCCGCACAAATTTTCATCAGCGTGGATTTCCCCGCCCCGTTTTCTCCGACTAAGCTGTGTATTTCGCCGACGTTGAAATCCAAGTTCAGGTCTTTGACCGCGAAGTTCCCCGCGAAGCTCTTGGTGATGTTTTTCAGTTGCAGTATCGGAAGCTCAAAATTCATTCGCACGACTTCCTTTTTTTAGTCATAGTGTACCACAAGGAACGCGCGGGATTTGGTTGTAAGCGTCCTATGCCATAATTTAATTCAGCGAAAGTATGGAGTTTTTATCTAATCCGGTGTATTTCTTGATAACTTCCACAGGAAAGTTGTCGGCGAGCATTGAACGCGCTACCTCAAACTTGCCTTTTTCCTTGCCCTCTTTCATGCCTTCCATCCTGCCTTCCATACGGGCTTCTTCTTTGTCGAGCATAGCCACGTACTCTTTCAGCGATATGGTTTTCATCTTGTACGCCTCCTTTAACTTCTGGTTTATTTCAGGGTCATCCAACCAGAATATCCTATCCACGAACTCAAGGATAAACTTTCGTCGTCCTTTGTCATATTCCTCTTCGGTTGTCATATTCAAGAGTTCCCACGCGTATTTTTCACGCAACGCGACATCTTTCTCGCTCCCCAACGACAATAGTCCGGCGTATAGAACGCGAGCGAAAGGACGTTTATCCGCTTTCAATTCCTCCGCGTTATAGCTTGAAAGATGAAACGTCCTGAATTTAATCGACGCCTCAAAGCCGTAGCACGATTCAGAATAAGAGTTCGTGTTCTTGGAGTTACCCGTAAATATAGCGAATCCCGTCGTCCTTCCGGCTTGCCGCTGCGCCCTCAGTCGGACATACGAATCAAACATCCTTTCCCCGAAACTTGTGTCACTTTCGTGTTGTTGCTCAGTGACACAAGCCACGCTCCATTCTTTTCCCCCAACAAGTGGGACGCTCATAAAAACATCCGAAACGCGCATATCTTTATCAGAGCCTGAACCCTCTAAGGGCAGTTCTAAGTCAATTATCCCGGTCACTTCCCTCGACTTGTCCATGTTGGCCGCAAGGTCCGGCATAAAATACTCAATAGCGTCTCGCGCTCCGTCGGCGATAGCCCTCTTCCACGCGGTATCGCGCCACTTATGCGGACGTTCGCTCATTTCCAATGCCAATTACAGTAACGCCAAAGATTTATAGAAATTATAATCCGCTCCTTCCATTGCCATCAGGGGCGAAGTTCCCCGCGAAGCTCTTGGTGATGTCTTTCAGTTGCAGTATCGGAAGCTCAAAATTCATTTGCACGACTTCCTTTTTTTAGTCATAGTGTACCACAAGGAACGCGCGGGATTAGCCATCAAATTTATCATAAAATCCTACTTGTTCAAAATCTTGAAATACAGCAAGGCCTCACCATCTATTACGACGACTTCGTCCTGATTGACGCAAACCGTAGAGAGGCGGACGTGATATTTCTCCGGCCTCAAGTCGGTTATTTCGACGTTTGCCGTTATCGTGTCTCCGATGAATACGGGCTTTTTGAAACTGAGCGTCTGGTCCATATATACGTTGCCCGGGCCGGGAAGTTTCGTACCCAAAACGGCTGACAACATTCCGGCTCCGAGTATCCCATGCGCGATATTTCGCCCAAGCGGCTTCCTGCCTATAGAAAACTCACGCGCAAACTCCTCGTCTATATGAATGGGATTGCGGTCGCCCGTAACCTCCGCGAAACGCGCAATGTCGTCCCGCGTCACGGTACGCGACAACGACGCGCTCATGCCAACCGAAAGCTCGTCAAACGTATAAAGAATACCCTTCATCAAAAAACCTCCTTAAAATTTGCGTTCGCTCGCTCGTTCTACCTCAACAATATGGAGGGAACGCGTGACTCTAAGCGCTCCCTCCATGAGAATTGCCGAGTGTTTTTAACGGGTAAATAATTCTTTAACGACGCTCTCCGGCAGCTTGGAGTTGCACCAGTAGCTGTCGGGCAGATCCATTTTTACGTACTGGTCTATAGTTTCGCCGGTTGTTATCGGAATCGGCAGGACGGTGGTTCTCTCGAGCTGTTTCCCCTTCAGCAGGTCGATAGCCATCTCCATAGCCGCCGAACTCTGCCATGTCGGGCAGCTTGTCGCTATAGAGTCGAACTTGGGATATTTTTCTTTGGTCTTTTTCCATGCCTTGAAGAAACCGTTGTTGTCCTCGCCGGTGATGAAAGGGGGTTCCTCGCCACGCTCCGTGTACGCGTCAATGACCGCCTGAGACATAGCCCCGCCCTGCGACCAGATCCCGTCGATCTTCAGGTTCGAGGCGAATATCGACTCCATAGCCCTCTTTGCCTTCGCGTAGTCCCAGTCGGCAAAGACGGTCTGGACGATCTTTATGTCGGGGTTTTTGGAGAATATCTCGTCAGCTCCCTCAAAGCGCTCGGCGCTGTCTTTCGTCCCCTTCATCCCATTGAATACGACGATGTTGCCTTTGCCGTTCATGGTTTTTGCAAGCCATTCGCCCAGAACACGGCCAAAATCCTTTTGGTCGATAGTGAGATGGTACGCCTTGTCAGAATCGGTCCCGGAATCAAAATCGATGACAGGAATTCCGGCGGCGACCGCCTTGGCGATAACCGGATTCAGAGCCTTAGGCGAGCCGGCGTTGAGGATGATTGCGTCAACCTTTTTGGAGATGAGGTCCTCAATGTCAGCAATTTGTTTGGAGATGTCGCCCTCAGCCTGAGTGATGACCAACTCCTTGACGTCTGCGTTCTGAGTCGCGGCGTACTTGGCCTCCTCGACGCTCTGAGTACGCCAAGAATTGCTCATATCGAACTCGCTGAACCCGATAACAAACGGCCCCTCGGCGGCAAACGCCGAAGTCGCAACACAAAAAACCAGCAACACTGCCCAAAACATAGTTCTCTTCTTCACGATTCCAACCCCCAGTTAATAATGTCGAACGCAACCTTTCGCGATTCGCCGCTTCATTATAATATAATCCTTACATTGCCGCGATATATTTCTTTTTTGATTGAGGCATAGATTTCCATAGCTACTACTGCACAACATACGCTTACATCACATAAAAAAATATGATAAAATAGCCAATATCAACGAGCGGTGACAATCACGTAAGTCCGGTTGATTCTCACCGTTCGTTGTTTTGTAAAAAAATCAGGCTTGCGGGAGGGAAAAAAACATGGAAAGCGAAAGCAAAAGTGAAAACAAAAATATAAACTATAAAGCGAACGATGTTATTCTGTACGCGACTCATGGGGTATGTGAAATTGTGGAAGTGGCGGAGAAAGATTTAAGGGGTACGCCCATAGAATATTACGTGCTGAAGCCTCTTTATTATGATAAATGCACAATATACGTCCCTGTCGCCAACGAGGAATTAGTCGCTAAAATGCGGCGTCTTTTGTCCGTTTCCAACATATACGCACTTATCGAGGCTATGCCGGACGAGGGTGCCGTTTGGACGGAGGACGAAAACGAGCGCACCGAGAAGTATAAAGAAATCCTCGAGCGCGGAGACAGGACGGAACTTGTGAAACTCGTCAAATCGCTATGGCATCATCAGCAATCGCAAAGGAGCAAGGGCAAAAGACTCTCCTGCACGGACGACCGTTTTATGAAAGACGCCGAAAAAATGCTGTACGAGGAGTTTGCGCATGTTTTAGACATAAAGCGTGAGCAAGTGTTGCCGTTTATCATTGAGCGGATAAGGGTCAGAGAGAAGAGGAAGTCCGGGAGATGACGGCGTTTGTCCAAGCGTTATACAGCTTTGACCATTCATCCCCGCTAAGGTCTTCGGCTCGAATTTTTGGCTCTATATCGGCTCTCTCTAATATGGACTCCCATATTATGAGAGGGTCGAAATTTTTAAGGTTGTTTATCAGCATTTTGCGGCGTTGTCTAAACCCGGCGTGAAGCAGCGCGCTGAAACGCCCGTCTTTCACAAGATGAAAATTGCGCGACAGGCAAATCTCCACGACAGCCGACTCCACGCGCGGACGGGGGCGAAAACAAGAGCTTGCGACATCGCGGACAAGCGACACGGCGCCCATAACCTCAAGCGCGACGCCTAAAGGATAGCGGTCTTTGGTATCAGGACGCGCTATCAGGCGTAAAGCCGCCTCTTTTTGCACCATATAGATATGAGACGTCAGACCAAGCGGCGCGAACTCTAAAAGACGCCATATAAGCGGCGTCGTTATGTTGTATGGAATATTGGCGACAACGCGGTTTGGAAACGGAACAAAGCCGCTGTAATCCAACTTGACGGCGTCGTTCCACACAAGGTTGAACCTATCTGGAAACTCTGTCTTTAGTTTTTCAAGCGCGTCTTTCAGCCTGACGTCAAGCTCTACGGCATAAAGCAAAAGGGGGCGCGCAAGGAGAAGCTCTCGCGTGAGAACCCCTTCTCCGGGCCCTATTTCGAGAATAACGTCGCTTTGCCTAACGTCAGCCCTTTTAAGAATATCGGCAAGCACGGAGCGATCTACTAAAAAATTTTGCCCGAACCGCTTTTTAGTCCTGAAAAAGGCGCCCGAGGGCGCAATTTTGCCGTCCAACTTATCAGGCTTCCGGCTTCGAGGCCTTTTTGATAGCGGCTCTTATTCCATCGGTCAGAACAAGAAGTCTCTCCGGCGCTATGGGGAAAAAGGCGTGATCCGTACCGGCGGCTGACCAGACAATCGGATACTTGAAAAGGTCTTCGTCCAAAAACGCGCGCAAGCGCGTCGGGTAGCCTATAGGCGGCACTCCGCCCACCTTGAAACCGAAACGCGCAAAAACATCCTCGGGCGCGGACATCTTGACTTTTTTCCCGTTTGCGGCCCTCAAAACCGCCTTTTCATTCACGCGATTGGCTCCGCTCATCAAGACTAAAACAGGTTCTCCGTCTATCAAAAAGACCAAGCTCTTCAATATCTCCTCATGCGGCGCTCCGACGGCTTTCGTGGCATCCTCGACTGTAAAAATAGTCTCTTCCGTGATTTTTATCTTTATATCACCGCAGCCATTGGCGTCAAGCGCAGCCCTGACCTTGCCGACGGCATCTTGTTCGTCGCTCAATTTCACTCGTTCCCTTCTGTTTCGCTTATCTTGTGCCCGTCCGTTTTTTAACGGCTGCCTCTATCTTGTCCAAGCCCTCGTGAATTTCGTCAAGAGAACGGCAATAGGCCATGCGCAAGAAGTTTCCCTGCGCGTGAAACGCTTCGCCCGGAACGGTCGCCACGCCCGCCTCGTCTAAAAGCCAAGACGATAACTCCGGCGCGCTCATACCAAAACGCAAAGTCAATCTTTCGACTCTCGGGAAAACATAAAAAGCGCCTTCGGGCCTATTGACCTCAAAACCATCAATATTGGCGAGGCGCCCGACAATCGCGTCGCGTCGCGCTCTGTAGCCGTCAATCATGCGTTTCACGTCGTCGGACGCGCTTCTAAACGCCTCGGCCACTCCAGACTGAGCAAATGACGTGGCGCAGCTCGTAAGGTTTTGGTGAGCTTTCGCCAGATACGGCTTTGCGGGCGCGGGCGCGAATATCCAGCCCACGCGCCAGCCTGTCATCGAAAACGTCTTGGAGGCGGAGCTGATGGTTATAGTTCTCTCTCTCATGCCAGGCAAGGAGGCGATAGAAACAGAGGAACGGTCGTACATAAATTTTTCATAACACTCATCGCTCACGACTATGATGTCATGCTTCAGAGCTATTGACGCTATGTCCGAAAGCTCATCGCGGCTCAAGGCGGCGCCTGTTGGGTTGTTGGGCGTATTTATAAGCAGAAGACGCGTCTTTTTAGTGACAGCGGCCTCTATGTCTTTTGGATCAAGCCTGAAACCGTTTTCGAATCGACAAGGGACTTCACGCAAAACGCCCCCCGCGACGGCTATCTGATCGGCGTAAGCCGCGAAAAACGGGGTAGGCGCAATAACCTCGTCCATAGGATCAAGAAACGCGAAGAACGTGGCAGCCAAGGCCTCCACGGCGCCGGTCGTCACTACAATCTCCCGCTCGGGGTCTATATCCATTCCGGTATCGCGCCCTATGGCGTCCGCGATGGCGCGCCTGAGCTCCAAAGTCCCCGCCGTATCGGTGTAATGTACGCGCCCCTCGTCTAAGGCTTTTTTGGCTGCTTCTTTAGCGCAGAACGGAGAATCGTAATCGGGTCTGCCGATCTCGAGATGTATTATTCTCTTGCCGGCCCTTTCCAGCGCGCTGGCTTTGTTCAATATCTCGCGTATTCCCCCGCCCTTCATGGCGTCTCTCATACGAGACGCCGGCAGACGATAATTCATCGTGAGCACGACCCTTCGTTAAAAACGATTATGATACTATAATTTATTGGATTATAGTATCATAATTTCTTGGGTAGCATAACTAAGGCGTATTTTAAAACTAAATATTAGGCTCCTTCGCATTCCCTACTTTTGCAGAAAGCCAAATAGGTAATGTTCCATAACACATTGTGGTGCAATAACTTTAAAGGAATTTTTTGTCAAGTTTTGCGATAAATATAGTTGTGAAAAGCAAGGGAAATTTGATATA
>BOCC01000090.1 GCA_026002715.1 Synergistales bacterium | reverse complement strand
TTAAAAAAGGACAGCCGACGTTGAAGCGCGGCCGACTGTCCCGTTCGGCGTTGCCGCCGCCGTCAGCTTGTGTTTTTCGAACGACTTCAACTGCTATTCCGAAAAAGAAAATATCCCCTCCGCAAACACCTCCTCTCAGCTTTCAGGCTGGATAGCCTAATCGCTTGCCTTGTTGATGAGAAGCGGCGGGTTCATTTTGACGACCGAGGCTGGGGAAAATAGGCGGTCGGGCTCCAGCCGCTGGAGAGGGTTTTTCGACCAACCCTCCGCGTCGCCCCGGGGCGAGTAGGTGTAGAGGTACGTCCACTCGTCCGCGCCGGGGACGTCGATCGTCACGTACACGATAATCATAACGTCGCTGGCGTCTGAGTCCTTGCTCTCCCAGATGTACAAGCCCGCCGGTTCCGCCCGGGCGACGCGCTCCTTGTCCTCTTTATAGCCGTCGTCGTACCATTTCGCCACGAGCCGCGTCAGCTCTTTCCCGTCTATGCCATATTGTTTCATCACGCCGGCAAGCGTCACGAGGCTTTTTTTCTTTTTGTCGTAGACGAAACTGGCTACGTTGCCGTCGCTGCCGTAGTTGGGGTACGAGGCGTAATGCGTCACGACCTGTAAATAGTTTTTGCCGGAAAACGGGTATGACCTGATGACGACCCAGTCGGGCTCGTCGGGATACTCTTCCTTTCCTTTAAGAAAATCGTCGTAGAACTTGCCCACGGAGGAGCGCACGGCCTTGTTGAACGCGTCCGCACCCGCGTTTTTCTCGTCGTCTTTCAGGCCCAGAATTTCGATGGCGCTGCCCCCGTTATCGATGTCCGCTCCGTCGTACTTCTGTGTCCGCGCCACGATGCACGGGGCCGCCGAGGCGACGGCCGCCGCCGCGAAAAGCAGGATAACCGCGAATAAAACTATTTTTTTCATATTTTTCATGTTTTTAGCGTTTCCTTTCATTTTCATCGCAGTTTTTTATTGTAACCCATCTGCTCTTCAATAGAGAGCCGCCGTTTCAGATTTAAGTTTCAGAACCCGCTGCCATAATTTGTCTTTCACTCACATAATTCGATCCCATTACTTACTGGAAGTTCAGGTCAACAGCTTGTACGCCAAAAGTCCGATGAATTCGCGCAGAGCGGTGCAACTGTCCAGAAAAGCCCGCGCACTCACCCCGAAAGCGCCGACCGTCAGACGGTCTCGCGTAGAACGCCAGCCGGACGGCCAGCTGATAATCTCCACGTCCGGCATTGTTCGAGCCGCCGTCCACAGGGCGCGTCTCATATGGTACGCCGTCGTGGAAATCACCAAGCGTTTGAATCCCCTCACCTCGACGATCTTCGAGACTTCTTTCATATTTTCCAGTGAGGTCCGTGAACGTGTTTCCAATAAAAGTTCTTCCTCGAAATTCGCGTCGGCGGCAATTTTCCGAATCGCGTTCTCGTAAGCGTCTCGGTTCCCTTCGTCGTATCCGCCCGCATACAAAAGAGGACACCCAAGAAGGCGCGCTACTCTGGCTCCTTCAACAAGCCGTTGAAATGATTGCTCCGCCAGTTCGATTTCCGCTTCACTGCCGGGCACGGGATGCGTCCCTCCTCCCGCCAAAACGACGACCAGGGTGGGCACTCCATGCGACAAACCTCCTCGTGGAATGGCCGTCCTAATAGATGGCGTATCGAAGACATTTTATCAGATACTAATTTTGCTTTTTCTATGAAAACATACTGATACCTATGGGCGTGCCAGTAGCTTTTGCGATAAAATAGAGTTGAGCCATCAAAAAGGAGGAATTTTCGATGAACGTAACAGAAGCGATCAGGAAAACAAAGCACCCGTTGCACCGGAAACGCCTCGCCAAAATAGATTTTCTTGAGGTTGGTGATGTAGATGAAGACCTTGTTTGACGCTACTATTTTGAATGGGCTGAGTTTGAAAAACCGCTTTATCAGAGCGGCTGTGGGGGAAAAGACTGCCGATGGAACGGTCAACGAGCATATCCTCGGTGTTTACCGAGAATTGTCCAAGGGTGGCGCCGGAGCCCTCATTACCGGGTTCACGCTGGTTGACGAGACGGAGCGTTTATACCCCATCTTTGCCTTATACAACGACACATTTATAGAGGATCACAAGAAACTGACTACCCTGGTTCATGAATCTGGGGTCAATATCATTTCGCAATTGGTATACGTCGGTTCTTGGGTTATAGGCGGCAGGCATGGAGAGGTATTGCTCGCCCCTAGCGCGGTCAAACATCTGCGATCCAATGCGACTCCAAGAGAGGCAAGCGTCGGAGAAATCAAGACGATCCAACGAAAATTTGCCGAGGCCGCGCTCCGGGCAAAGAAAGCGGGTCATGATGGAGTGGAAATTCATGCTGCTCACTGGTTTTTTCTCAGTCAATTTTTGACGCCATACTACAATCGTCGTGCCGACCATTACGGCGGCTCAATCGAAAATCGAGCCAGAATGCTCGTGGAAACTTACGAGGCCATCCGTGAAGCTGTGGGGGCAAACTTTCCAGTATGGGTTAAGATCAACGTCAACGATGGTTTCGATATGGGCGTCTCCTTGGAAGATTGTCTATACGCCGGGCGCGAGCTTTCGAAGCGCGGAATAGACGCGATTGAAATCAGCGGCGATTGGATGGAGCGCCCGGAGAATTCAGGCCCCTTCTTTGGAAATGAAGCTGAGGCCCTGGCAACCGAGACAGGAGTGTCAATAATTTTGACTGGCGGCAACCGTGATTTTAAAAATATGACTGAGATACTGAACAGCACTGGCATAGCTTATTTTGGTCTCGCGCGGCCTCTCATGAAGGAACCGAATTTGATCAATCGCTTTTTTGAGAACGCGAACAACAGCTTAGAACCTGTTTAATATCTTTTGCAGCCGGCTTATCGTTATGCTCATTTGCCTTCAAATTTACCAGACAGTCAATTAAGCGGCAGAACTTATCTCTTTGGATTCTGGCAAATTATTCAGCACTTGAGTATAACTGTTTTTCTCAAAAACGCTCCCGTTTCACGTTTTCGAGCGCGAAGAGCCGCCACGAAAAAATATAAAAGTATCCGCGCTCGGATTATTAAGACTCGAACTTGTTATACTCAGGTGCTGAATAATTTGCCAGAATCCAAAGAGATAAGTTCTGCCGCCTAATTGACTGTCTGGTAAATTTGAAGGCAAATGAGTATAGAATGCAGAGCCAATGCGGTCGTTATCGTCAACGGACCAGACGATCTTCGGCAACCCGGCGACTTCCGAACAACCCCGATAACGGCGGAGGTGGAGGCTGCGACGCGGGAGTCGGAGTTTTCGCCCTTGCCCTGCTACCCCTTGCGTGCGCGGGTATGAAACGGAAAGAGAAATAGCGCGATACGCGACACAGAACAGCCGGACGAAGTTTCGTCCGGCTGTTCTTTTGATAATAACATTGCGAATGTATGACTATTGGATTGAAAGTATATCCTGCTCGTTCAGTCCGGTGATGTCAATAATATCGCTGACGGACATTTTGCGGGCAAGCATTTTTCGCGCGACCTCGAATGCTTTTTTTGCTTCTCCTGCTTCTCCTGCTTCTCCTGCTTCTTTGCCTTCTTCCATACCTTCCTCCATGCCTTCCTCTCTGGCATCACGTATATGACCTAATTTCCCGAAAATGTAACAATGAATCCAGTAGTAGTATGGGTTACTGGCGATTTTCATTGTTGTAATTACAAATCGTACAACTATGCAAAATAATCGTCTATTTTTCCTTAACATGGCGATAAAAATACCTAAATCATCGGTTTTATGCCGAAATTTGCGTCATGGATAACATTTCACTGCTGACATAGTTACATTTTACGGGAAAATAGGTATATGAATATCTCTTACCACTTCATCAATCGGCACCCACCGCATTTTCCATGTCTCCCTTACTTTAGGGTCAACTTTTTCGTCGTTGACTCTCAATATGTGAACGATAAACTTTAGAAGCGATCTTGTTTTTTCGTTGTCGTAGCCGCGCTCTCGTGTTAAATCAAGAAGCTCCAGAGAATATTTCCCGCGCTTTATCGGATCACCTGCATTACCACCGGCGTCGAGCATCCGTCTGGCCGCCAAAACAACCAAGGCAAAGACGCGTTTATCCTGCTTTAATTCCTCGTAACCGTTCAAGCCCTTGCTTCTGGACAAATACATAAAAAATGCTAAAGTAAACATATGGAAGAGAATATACTGTTGACAAACTACAAAAACCTCACACAGGAAGAGTTAGAGAAACTGCCAGCGAAAGATCTATCACATATAGCTCATGAGGCTTTGCAAAACTGGGATAAACTCAACCAAAGATTAAACCAGGACTCAACAAATTCAAGCCGTTCTCCATCCAGCGACAACCCTGAAGCAAAAGCCAAACGCAAAGCCGAACAAAAAGAGAGTCAATCTAAACATGGAACGCGAAAACAAGGCGCTCAACCGGGTCATAAAGCAGTAGTAATTCCTTTAGTGGAGCTTGGGCCAAACGACGTCGCAATTGACGCTAAACCGGAATTCTGCAAACGCTGTGGGGAATCACTTTTAGGATGCGCCGACCCAAAACCATACCGTAGGCAAAAACACGACGTGAAAATCGAGCGGCAGACTACAGAATACCGCAAACATAGCCTAAACTGCCCTAAATGCGAACATGTTACAGAAGGAATACTTCCCAAAGAAGCTCAGGGCGGAGCATATGGTGAGAACATTACCTTGCTTACCGGAATGCTCACCGGGGTATTGCAGGTGAGCCGTCGACTGACAAAGGTATTCCTTGAAAACCTATGCGATATTCCTATAAGCGTCGGAAGCGTATCGAACTTAGAAAAAGAACTGAAAGAAGCGTCACTACCCGTAATGGAAGAGATAGAGGTGGTAGCGCAAAATTCATCGCATGGGAACGTTGACGAGACAGGGTTTGGTAAATCGGGGTGGTTATGGGTACTCGTGACAGAATTTGCTGCTGTTTTCCGCCTCTTTAAGGGTAGAGGGCAGGAATGGGCGTCAAAGCTAATCGGAGCTTTCGAGGGAATACTTACGAGTGACCGGTGGTGCGGGTACAACCAATACCCATCAGCAAAACATCAGTTATGTTGGGCGCATCTAATCCGTGATTTCAAGGCAATGATTGATACAAGCTCAGATGGCAGAGCAATAGGCTTGGCTCTGAGAAAGAGCGCGCGAACTGTGTTCCGTCTGTGGCCGTCGTTTTCAAAAAATGGAAAACAGAAAGAGAGAAAGCCGGGGCTGAAGTATCGATGTCCGGCTTTCAAGAACAAGTGGAACCAATACGAAAACGAATCAAAGCGTTGCTTGAAGAAGGAGCGAGTCGTGGCGTACCGAAATGCAAAACGATTCTAAAAGTCGAACCGTTACTATGGACGTTTACGAACACACCGGACGTAGAGCCGACAAATAACGCGGCAGAACAGGCCATCCGTCCTGCGGTGGTGTGGAAGAAGCGTTCGTTTGGCGTAGAAAGCGACCGAGGAGCTCGATATGTTGAATCCATGTTGAGTATATGGGCGACATGCCGCCGCAATGGCGTCAATGTGACAAGTTTTTTGAAGCAATTAATCGCCTCTCACCGCGCAAACACAACAACGCCGAGTATTTTTAACTTTCAAACCTCTCAGGGGGCTTGAACGGTTACAATTCCTCTATATCAGCGCTTAGAACCTGTTTAATATCTTTTACAACCAACATAAACATGGTACAATCGGTCAAAAAAGTTAAGGGGGTGCGCCAGTTCGGTGTGCGTAATATAGTCGGGTGAGAGTCCTGACCTGGTAAAGTTTAGCAAACAGCCAGTACCAAGCCTTGGAGCCGAAGCCGCGAGGCGAGGTTTAAGCGTAGGCGTGGGAGTATGAGAGCCGCAATGCGAAAGCGTGAAGCGATTCAGCCCCGTAATTTTATTGAATGGAAGTCGATGTGTTCCTCTTCACAGCAGACAGCAATGCTCCATTCGTTAAGCGAGAGTGAGCAGGTTCCGTCGGGGTCAAAGAGAGTGGCGAGCATACAAAGGTAGTACGCGCATACCTGGGAGGTCTGACAGACTCCGCTTTATTGCTACGAAACCATATAAGCGGTAAGGGTAAATGAAATCTTGAAAATGGAGTGAACCCGACGGTCTGTCAGAAGTCGGATTATCTCATAGTAGTGATGAAGTGTGTGAAAGCACATGGAGCGAAGGGGATAACAAATCAGCGTTTCCTGAAGGGAAACACGCGGAACACATGAGGTTCTTAAGAGCGTGGAACATGAACTGAAGGATATAAGGTATCAATCAGCCAATATGGACTTTTGAACCGAAGCTGATTTGAAGAGCCGTATGCGGGAAAACCGCAAGTACGGTTCCGTGAGGGGCAGTGGACAATCTTATCACTTCGAGTGTTAAGATTGTTTGCTGTCTACTCGACTGGATATTGATGAGGCAATCGTACCCAAGTGATGTTACGCGTGAGCAGTTTGAAACTATAAGCTACCACTTTGAAACATTTCGAAAGGTTACAAGGCCGCGCAAATACGACCTTTACGATATTTTTTGTGCTTGTCTTTACGTTCTGAAAGGAGGTTGTACTTGGCGCGGCTTACCGCATGATTTTCCTAATTGGCAGACGGCTTATCATTATTTTCAAATGTGGAGCAAAAAGGATGATATTGAAGAGATCTCGTTATTAGATAAAATAATGAGAGAGTTAGTTATGTCAGAGCGTATTATGCTCGGACGCGAACCAAGTACATCTATGATCATAGTCGACTCCAAAAGCGTCAAAAATGCCGACACGGCCGAAGAAAAGGGTTATGACGCGGGGAAAAAACTTCAGGCGTAAAGATACATATCGGCGTTGACACGAATGGCTTGCCGCACACGCTTCTTGTAAGTACCGCGAACATTACTGACCGCGCAGGCGCGCTTGAAATGCTGCGTCCATATGCTCCGGAACTGTCTATTCATGTTGTGAAGATTTTGGGAGACGGTGGGTATACAGGTGAGAAGTTTGCATATGAGGTTGAGTCGCTTATCGGAGCCGAGGTAGAGATTGTTAAGCGCAACGAATTACACAAATTTGCTGTACTTCCAAAGCGGTGGGTTGTTGAACGAACTTTCGCTTGGCTCGACAAATGCCGCCGTCTATGGAAAAATTGTGAGCGTAAAATCCCCACAACTTTACAAATGATCTTACTTGCCTTTGTTTCGTTGTTGTTGAAAAGATATTGAACAGGTTCTTAGCACATGATACGCATTATACCTGAAATTCAGCGAGCTTCCATAGCACGACGAAGAATGAATATCTACAGTCTTGATATTGCCGGTGGGCTCCTTCGCATTTAATGTGGGAAGCTAAACAATCCAAATATTCTGAGGATAGCCAAAGTCCAATTTACCTGCTGTTAAAAAGCTCTTTATAATCACATTGGCGGATGTCCGAAATCCTCTGGCTACTCCACGGCCGGCGCGCAGTACGCTGTTATACCCCTCAAGCAGGGCATTGGTCATTCGGCTGTGGAAGATAGTTGAGTATCCCTTCCATGTGGCGAGCGATAATTTTGACAACTTCTATTATCTCTACGATGCGGCAGCGTAGTGCCCATCTCAACCATCCTTCCAGTTCAGCCTTGCCTTCTGCACAACTCAGTGTTCTTCCTGCATCCAAAATTTCCTGCAACAATACCTTCAAACGATACGCTTTTCCTGTCTGGAGCCGTTTTCGACTCAGTGTGGCGTTTATTCTCTCCTGAGCCTTCTGGCTCAGGTTCTTGGGGTTCTTCATCCAGTCCCAACACGTACCTTTCAGTAATGGATTTGTTTCTACTTCTCGGCGGCGAACTTTCTCCAAGGCTTCATTGGCCGCTTTGATAACGTGGAATTTATCGAACGTTTGTGAAGCATTTGGGAAATTCTCTTCTATCCCTTTGATAAAGGCCGGTGACATATCGCAGCAGACTTCTTTTATGTTCTCTCGTTTACCTCCGTGGCTTTCCAAGAAGGCGGCGAATTCTTTCAATACCTCATGCCCCTTGCCTTCTGTCCCAAAGATAAGTCTCCGTTCCTCGTAATCAAATACGAAAGAGACGTATTTATGCCCTTTCTGCCAGGATGTTTCATCTAACGCTATTTGGCGTATACCTGACAAATCCAATTTCGACAACGCTTCCGTTACCGCTTTTTTTAGCAACCGCCATAAACTGTCGTCCGTAATTCTCAGGCGATTCGACGCCGCTTTGATTGTCATTTGTTGGGATAACTCTATGGCCAAAGCTTCGAAGGGCAATGTGAAGCCGCTCATGGGACGAGCCCAAGGAACTTCTACTGTCTTGACTCCGCAATCAGGGTATTTAGTACGGGGTAACGGCGCGAAGATATGCGTTTCAAACTGGAAGAAATCAAGGTGGCGCCATTCTCTTACCCGAGTATCGTACGCCGTTAGGCTCTTTTTGCATTGACTGCAGGAAAATTCTGCTCCGAGCTGAAAATCCAAGATATACTCATTTGCCTTTAGATTGACCAGACAGCCAATTAGGCGACAGAACTTATCTCTTTGGATTCTGGCAAATTATTCAGCATTTGGGTATAATATCTAAGCGACGTCTGCCATAATCAAGGCGAACTTCTTTGATTTCTCAAGGTTCATGGATGTCTAACGCGGCTTCAAAGATACGATATTCTCGGCTGCTCGTTTTGTAAGGACTTCTCATTCTCTTTCTCCCCAATCTCTAAAAGCTGGGCTTCAGTATAAATTCTCCACTCTCCTTTTTGTATACGCTTTTCTGTATATTTTCGTTCCCACAGTCAATGCGAAAGAACCTACTATACTGTCTTATTTTCGTAAGGCTTTATGGCCACGAGACTGAATAGTTACAGCCTAATTTCCCGAAAATGTAACAATGAATCCAGTAGTAGTATGGGTTACTGGCGATTTTCATTGTTGTAATTACAAATCGTACAACTATGCAAAATAATCGTCTATTTTTCCTTAACATGGCGATAA
>BOCC01000089.1 GCA_026002715.1 Synergistales bacterium | reverse complement strand
TACCTTGATTATGGAAACCTTAAAACCCCTTTTTTTCAACAGGGTTCCTATAGAAGCCGCCGTTATGCCTTTTCCCAACGAAGAAACCACACCGCCTGTTATAAAAACGTACTTAGCCATTTTTCTCTGCCCCTCCGAATCTTAACATAAAAACAAAAGCCGAAGACCGAAAAAAAATTCCGGTTCGGCTTTTGAACTGTGTTCGCTTGTGTCAATATTTTATTATTTCAGATACTTCAAGGGGTTCACCGGACTGTTGCCGGTGCGGACTTCAAAATGAAGGTGGGGCCCCGTTGTCCTGCCCGTGGTGCCTACGCGCGCGATATTTTGCCCGACGGAGACTTTTTCGCCTTGGCGCACAAGAAGGGAACTGCAATGCGCGTAAAGCGTGGATTGCCCGCCGCTATGATCTACCACTACAACCTTGCCGTATCCGCCCATCCATCCGGCATAAACCACCTTGCCTTCACGCGAACCGCGAATGACAGTGCCTCGGCTTGCCTTTATATCAAGCCCCGTGTGAAAGTCACGGCGGTGAGTGACCGGATGCCTGCGCCAGCCGAAGGGGCTGTTTATTCTTCCCATAACGGGCCAGCGATAATTGCGCGACGACTTTTGTGTGTCTTTAGCTCCGCTTGACGATTTGTCGGTTTTTTTGGAGTTTGAAGCCACCGACTGATTTGCCTTGGATCCTGAAGGTTTTTCCTGGGCTTCGGCTATAGCCTCCGGGCGCGCGCCGGGCAAGAAAATCTCACCGCCGGCTTTGATGGAGGCCAAATTAACAGATACATTGACTTTACGAATCTTATCCATGGAGACGCCATAACGCTTGGCTATGCTTTCAATGGTATCCCCTTTCTTGATCGAGTAAAAAATACCGTCTTGGTTTGGGATACGCAAAACATTTCCGGGTTGCAAAACGGAGTTTTTGAAAGTGTTGCTGCCAACCAGCGTATCGACTTCTAAGTTTTGGGCGTTTGCTATAGACCATAGATTGTCGCCCTGCGCGACAGTATAAGACTTAACGCTTAGAGGATCGACATGTTCTCTAAGCGCCAGTATGCGAGTCTGTCGCGTGCGCACTTCCTCGAGCGTGTCTTCTATATCCTGTTCTGAGTTAGGGACGAGAAGAATCTGTTGTTCCGCCAAACGATTAGCATCCTTGAGTCCATTGGCTCTCAGTATATCTTGAGTGGTTACGCCGCCATACTGAAGGGCTATATCAGACAGGGTTTCCCCTGATTTGACAACGTGTTCTTTCCAAGTCGCGCCGACTTCCGACAGAATAATCCCATCATCCATATCATCGGATGCTTCTGAGTCCTCCGGCATACGCGTTCCGTCGTTTTTGGTATCAAGCACTATGGATTCAAAATCTGAAAAATTCTTCGGCATTGGGCCTATACCGGCTTCTTCCGGAAAGGAAAAAAGAGGCAGCGAGGCAAGCTCCGCGATAGCGGCATCAGATGAGAGGTATCCCACGGGGGGCAGAGAAGAAGCCGAAGAATCAATCGCAACGCGTTCTGATGGAGACTGAGCGGCGTAAGCAGACCCTGAATTGTCCGTGGTATATTTGTAGTCATGCGTTATAGAGTCAGTGATCTGTCCCGCGCCCGAATCATCGGCGTCGCTTAGGTCTACAACGATAAAACCATCTAACGATATGTTGTCCTCGCCGTCTTGCTCCAAGGCCAACTCTCTATCCTCTTTGAGATGTCCCCAAGCAAGTCCAGAAAAACGGCTGTCGGCTAACGCCATCAAAAACACGGAAACAACGGCCATCAACAAAATAACAAAACCAAATCCCCATCGAGTGTTTTTCTGGGTGTTTTTCCGTGAAGATTTTCTTCTGCGTTCGGATGTCATGAAATACATCCCTCCCAAGCGTAAATCGAGAATTTCTCAATTTAATTTTTCAATTCTTAAAATCTCATCTTAAAATCTCAAAAAATATCTTAAAATTATCCGTCGATTTCACTTACCGCGCATGCCAATAAATTTTATCATACGATAACATATTTTTACCGTAAAGCGATAAATAAAAATTGCGTAAATTTAATTTAATCAGACCTCTGGGCTTGATTTGCCTCGTTCCAATACGATGGTTTTTGTACATAGACGATAAATTGTCTGACTTTTTATCAAGCAATTACACAGAAGTTCGCTTATCATACTTCTGAGAATGCTGTCAAAGGCTCGCATCCGCTTCGGTAAATCGGTAAGCAATTTGTCCGATTTAATATTCTTGGCGTTCGGCCCCTTTTTGAAACCGCCAATCCCCTTGTACGACCTGATCTCGTATTCTATCAGACTATCAGGTCTCTCAAGGTTATATTTATTCATTACAGCGTCAATCAACTTCTCGCCGGATTGGTCTTCGACCAAAAACTGCACAAACAAGCCTCTCACCGCCTAACCGAAGTATTTGCTGTACCACAAGTCGCCAAGCGGCACATCTTCATCAGTCATAGCCTTGACGTAATCGTAGTCAGAGGCTCTCTTTACGGTCGAAAACCCATCATTGCCTTTTTCCAGAACCCACACGTCCCCCGGCGACAAAGCGTTTACAAAAAACGGGCTGTGAGTTGTGATAAACAGTTGTTTTGAAAACCCTGTCCCGACGTTTTTTCTCATTTCAGTTGCCAAATCTGTCAAATACTGATGATACAAACCGTTTTCCGGCTCCTCTATCAAGACAAGTTGCCTTGGTGTTCTCTCATGCAACAACAAATAATAAGCGAACAATTTAAGCGTCCCGTCAGACATTCGGGGCGAATAAAACGGCGCTAAAAAACCTTTTTCCCAAAAACGCAATACCACACGGTTATCATCCGTTTTAGTCGGCTCTATCTTTTCAATACCGGGTATTTTTGTCTGGATTTCCGCCAGAATCTTCTTGAACCCCGCACTGTCCTCCCTGTACATATATTGAGCCACATTGTTCAAATTTCCACCTATCCTGTCAAGAAAAGGTTGAGGCGCCGACGGTTGCTCCCGACGGGCGGAGTCGGGCGAAAAATAGCAGAGATACCAACTTTTCAAAAAATTCATAAAATCCACAATGCGCGTATATTCCTTCATCGCGCCATAAGTCGCTATGCCGAGTTTTCTTTTGTCAGAGAGGCGCACTTCGACTTTTTTACCGCCGCCGGATATTTCTCCCGTCTCATCCTCCCAACCATCATTACCCTCAAACGCAAAGCCTTCGCCATCATGAAGATGCAAGAACGATTTTGGTCTGCCGTACTTTTTGACTCTTTGACGAAGTCGTTCTTCTTGCACATAAGGACGGTTTTTTGCGTCCAACGCAATAGATAACTCATATGTTATCGGTTTGGAGTTGCTTGTCTCACGGTAATAAAGTTCAAAATTTATAGTGTCGGTGGATTTTTGCGAAATAAGTTGGTCAAAACCCCCACGATTACCAAGGTCGCATGACTCTTCTACGCCCTTTTCAAGGCAATCGGCGATAAACCCGAAAGCATCCGCTATTGTGCTTTTGCCGGCTCCGCTTGGGCCAATTATAGTCACCATATTGCCAAGAGGCGCGCCCTCTTGATCGCTGAAAAGTCTCCCCAGCTTGACGGATTTCAGAGAACCATAATTCTGAATGCTTATTCCTTCGATTTTCCCCATACCAATAACCCCGCGCTTATGCTGAATTTACTCAAAATATTCACTCATCAAATTCTACCGCAATTTTTTTCATACAAAAACTCCCCCTTCAATAATACGTATCGTAGAAAGGCTTATACATATCTTAGCATTATATCGCCGCGCACTCACGGCGTTTCTGTTATAATTGCGTCATCAGAGGGTAATTAAAGTTTCCAGTTTTGAATTTCTGACTTTTAAATCTTTTCGGGAGGGTTTCGTTTTGGCAAAATATAAAGTGGCCGATATATCAAAAGCGCCCCACGGGGCCAACAAAATCGCGTGGACATGGCAGTACATGCCGTCGCTGCAGTTTCTTGAGAACAAATATAAAGCCGCTCAGCCCTTCAAAGGCGCGACTATCGCGGCGTGTCTGCACCTTGAGGCCAAGACGGCCTGCCTTTTGCTGACTCTGACGCGGCTTGGCGCTACCGTGGCGGCCTGCGGGAGTAACCCGCTTTCCACGCAGGACGACGTGTGCGCCGCTTTGGCCGAGGGCGGCGTCAATGTTTTCAGCCACAGAGGCATGACTATAGAAGAGTATTTCGCCTACGTGCGCGACATTTTGGACTTCAAGCCAAACGTGATTATAGACGACGGCGCGGACGTCGTCGCCACCGTTCATAAAGAGAGACCCGAGACTATCCCGAGCATATTGGGCGCGTCGGAGGAGACCACATCGGGCGTCAAACGCCTGAAGGCCATGCAAGACGACGGCGCTCTCAAACTGCCCGTCATATCGGTCAACGACGCGTTTAGCAAATACCTTTTCGATAACCGTTACGGCACGGGCCAGTCCGTGTGGGACGGCGTGATGCGTACAACAAACATGGTCATAGCCGGGAGAACCGTCGTCGTGGCCGGGTACGGCTGGTGCGGCAAGGGCGTGGCGAAACGCGCTGCCGGCCTCGGCGCGCGCGTTGTGGTGACGGAGCTCGACCCACATAAAGCCTGCGAGGCCCTGATGGACGGCTTCGACGTCATGCCTATGGAGGAGGCCGCGAAGGTCGGCGACATCTTCCTGACCCTCACGGGCAACATCAGCGTAATAGACGAGCGTCATTTTCCGTTGATGAAAAACGGCGTTATTATGGGCAACGCCGGACATTTCGACGTAGAGATAAATAAGCCCGACCTTGAGCGCCTATCAGACCATGTCGAGCATATCCGCGACAACGTAGACACCTACGTCATGAAGGACGGGCGGCGCCTGAATCTGCTCGGCGAGGGACGTCTCGTCAATCTCGCCTGCGCCGACGGACACCCTATCGAAATTATGGACCTGAGCTTCTCTTTGCAGCTCGAGGCCGCGCTTCACGTCTATACCCACAAAATGACGCCAGGCGTCCACGCCGTGCCGCCTGAAACCGACCGCGCCGTCATGGAGTCCAAGCTCGCGGCGCTCGGTATCGGTCTCGACAAGCCCACGCAAAAACAGACGGAATACATGAAAAGCTGGGCCGATTAGATTATGGCTACGCTGTTCAATGACGTCTACATTCTGGACGGAGAACGTGAAATAGCGCAAAAGGGCAATATTCTCGTATCCAAGGGGCGTATACAGTCCGTCTCCGAAAGCGACGCGGGCAGCGCGGATAAAATCGTGGAGGGCGGAGGGCATATGGCCGTGCTTCCGGGCTTCGTAAACGCGCACACCCACGCGGCCATGGCGCTGCTTAGGGGTTTGGGCGAGGAGTCTCCGCTGATGGAGTGGCTTCAAAACAAGATTTGGCCCGTAGAGGCGAAACTTACGCCCGAGCATATCTACTGGGGCACAATGTCGGCCATTTTGGAGATGTTGGCCACCGGAACGACCTGCTTTGCCGACATGTACTTCGAGATGGACGGCGTGGCGAACGCCGCTCTCTTGTCCGGTATACGCTGCGCCCTATGCCGCGGCATAACGAACGGCCCTGACCTTCCGGACGGAACAAGGAAAATAGACGCGTCTATCGCCGACAGTCTGAGGCTGTTTGAGAAGTGGCACGGGCGCGAGGGGCTTTTGACGGTTCAGCTTGGGCCTCACGCCCCATACACCGTGCCTCTAAGCGATATGAAAAGGATCGTGCAAATAGCAAAAGAGCGCGGCATCGGCCTTCATTTTCACTTCTTGGAGACCGAATGGGAGCTCGGCTATATCCGCGATGAACTCAAGATGACGCCTGAGCAGTATCTTCAGGACATAGGTATTTTGGACGTTGCGGGCGCTGTCTTCGCGCACGGCGTCTGGATGGACCCGGAGTGGGCCAACGAACTCGACTTTTCGCGCTCTACTATAGTACACAACCCTCGCAGCAACATGAAGTTGGGCAGCGGCACGCTACCGCTCGACTGTTGGCTCGACAAGAGCGTAGGCCTCGCGCTCGGCACGGACGGCGCCTCAAGCAACAACCGCCTTGATATGTGGAGCGAAATGACAAGCGCCGCGCTGATACACAAGGGCGTCACGTGCAGTCCCACAAGCGCCCCCGCTATCGACATCCTGCGCATGGCGACTTTTGAGGGCGCGCGGGCATTTGGCTTCGCAAACAAGGGGCTTATCCGCGAGGGATGGATGGCCGACCTGATCTTGGTAGACTTAGACGCCCCGCACTATATAGGCGTAAACGAGGAAAACTTGGTCAATTACATAGTCTACGCCGGTTCGTCCGCTGACATCAGAGGCACGATGGTAAACGGCAAATGGCTCTACCGCGACGGCGCGTACCTCACGCTCGACCGCGAAGAGATAATCAAAAACGCCCGCGCAGCGCGCGAGGAAATAACAGCGTAGGGGCGAACCTGCGTGTCCGCCCGTTCCCATAATTAAGGAGTCTTTTATTTGGCTTTCGCGTCTATATCCATGGGGCAGTACGTCCCTATTCAGTCGTATGTGCATTCTCTTGACCCACGGGCGAAGCTGCTTTTGCTCGTGGTTCTTCTTGCGGCTGTGTTTCCGGCTCATGGGCCGGAATCGCTCGCTGTGTGGTGGTTAGTTTTGTGCGGTATCGTTAAACTATCCCGCATAACGTTTGGGATGTTATTAAAATCTTGCCGCCCCGTTTTATTCTTGGCTCTCTTTACGTTTGTCTTCAACGCGGCGCCGGTCTTGTGGGGCGATAACGACCCGGGCGGCGCTTTTTTGGCCGGGGCCGTCGCGGCGGCGCGTCTTGTTTTGCTCGTCTCCTTTGCCGTTCTTTTGCCTCTCACCACCGCGCCCCTTGAAATGGCTGACGGTTTCGAGTCTCTCTTGACGCCCTTTGCGCGTTTCGGCTTCCCCGCGCACGAGTGCGCCATGATGATGGGTATAGCCTTGCGCTTTATCCCTCTCCTGACGGACGAGGCCGATAGGGTCGTCAAGGCGCAGCTTTCACGCGGCGCGAAACTCGATCAGGGGAATTTTATCCGCCGGATGATAGCGTTCTTTCCGATTCTCATACCGCTGTTTGTGATAATATTCAGGAGGGCCGAGGATCTGGCTTTGGCTATGGAGGCGCGGGGTTACAGAGGAGGCGTCGGACGCACCAAGAGACGCCCCTTGTCGTGGAAAAAACAAGATACGCGCGCCCTTGTTTTTGTTATTTTGCCGATTACCATAATGGCGATATTGCCAATATTACGTTGAATTGAAAAAGAGCGTATGTTAGCCTTTATTTAGAGTACAATATAAAATAAAATGTTCAGGTACGCGGCGCAGGTGGCTTATATCGGCACAGAATATTCGGGTTGGCAAAGACAGCCCGACGCGTTGTCCGTCCAGCAGGTTCTGGAGGAGGCTTTGTGTTGTTTGTCTTCCGCCCCTGTCACTGTTACGGGAGCGGGGCGCACGGACGCCGGGGTTCACGCCGTGGGGCAGGTTGCTTCTTTTTGTATGGACAGGGACTGGGAGCCTCAGAAGTTGCTTTTGGCGGTGAACGCTCACCTTCCGGACGACGTGAGCGTCATGAAAGTTTGGCGCGTCTCGGACGCTTTTCACGCGCGAGCCTGTGCGCTATGGCGGGAGTATCGCTATTTTATATGGCACGGACGAAGCTGTTTGCCTTTTTTGCGTGGACTTTGCTGGTGGAGGAAACATTCGTGGGACACAGGCTTAGCTCGAAGCGCGTGCCGCGCCTTGGAAGGGCGGCATGATTTCAGGGCCTTTTGCAAGACGGGCGAGTGTCCCGAAGACGCTATGCGCGATATTACTCGCGTCAGGTATAAACGGATTGGTGATTTATCGATTATTATCGTGCGCGCGCCTTCGTTTTTGATGAACATGGTGCGTATAATGGTGGGGAATATAGATAAAGTCGCAAGATGTGAGGAGCCGTTGTCATGGCTCGAGGGGCTTCTGAGCGGGGCGGAGCGCTACCGATCGGGCATGACGGCCCCGAGCGGCGGTTTGTTTTTTTGGCGCGTCGCCTACGAGGGGGAATTCGACGTATGTTTGGAACAGATATCGGGATTGACCTTGGCACGGCGACAATCCTCATATATGAAAAGAGACGCGGAGTCGTTCTGAGGGAGCCCTCCGTTGTGGCCGTCGATACGGATACGGGCGACATCTTAGCCGTCGGCAACGACGCCAAGAATATGGTTGGGCGCACCCCCGGCAGCATCATTTCGGTACGCCCTCTGCGAGACGGCGTAATAGCCAACTACTCGATGACCGAGGCTATGCTTCAGCATTTTATGAGGCGCGTCACCAAGGGTTGGAACCGTTTTTTTAAGAACAGGGTTATGATATGCGTCCCGTCCGGCGCTACGGACGTCGAGCGCAGAGCCGTCTTGGAGGCCGCTATCGAGGTGGGGGCCAAGGAGGCATACCTTATCGAGGAGCCAATGGCCGCCGCCATAGGCGCTAACCTGAACGTCGAGGAAGCGCGCGGCAAGATGGTCGTCGATATAGGCGGCGGCACGACGGATATAGCGGTCATATCGCTCGGCGGGGTCGTTCAGTCTAAATCTCTGCGTATCGGCGGCGACAAGTTCGACGAGGGCATAATGCGCTATCTCAGGCGTCAGTACAACCTCGCCATAGGCGAGCAGACGGCCGAAAATCTCAAGATAATGATAGGCACGTGCATCCCGCTCGAAAACGATATACGAATGATAATCAAGGGCCGAGACCTCGTTCAGGGCCTGCCGAGGCAGATAGAGGTATCGAGCTCCGCCGTCAATATGGCCATAGGCGAAATGGTTCAGACATTGGTCGACGGCGTTCGTAATGTTTTGGAGCTAACGCCGCCCGAACTTTCAGCCGATATTATAGATAGCGGGGTTGTGCTTACCGGCGGAGGATCTCTTTTGCGGGGGCTTACGGAGCTCATTACGCAGCAGACAGGCATCAGCTGTATAACGGCGGAGAACCCGATGGAATGCGTCGCGCTTGGTACGGGCAAGGCTTTAGCCGAGATAGACAGGCTAAGAAATTCAGGCCGAAGCAATATGCTCGTAAATATCCGCAAAGGACGAAAGAGAAAAAATTGACGGATTTATTGTTTGACAGGGGGAACGACTTT
>BOCC01000088.1 GCA_026002715.1 Synergistales bacterium | reverse complement strand
GAAAAACCGTTCTTGCAAAGTATTAGCCTCTGGCAAAATCCTACCAAGCGAACCCACAAAACAGCAACGCCTTATCGTTGAGTCTATTGCCGGCATGGTAGGTAAATTCTCGGGAGATTAGGATTATTCATTCTCACTGATTTTTCGTTGTTGGCAGTAATTATTCCAATCACCTCGATATAAGATTTTTTGCCCCACATCAAGCATAGACGCCATACAAGCCGTTTTATTTTTAAATAGGTAATAGATACCTGTAAAAATATTATAGGGCCTTTTTGAAGCGTTTTTGACTTGTCCGTGATAGCTGATAAGATTTGTTATTCCGCTAAAAGAGTCCGGCCAAGAAACTCAGCTTTGAGCTCCTTGGCCTAAAATCGTTAAACTCTAAAACGGTATATCTTCCTCTTGTGCCTTATTCCAGTTCTCGCGGCTTGCAATGCAAAAGCTATCGTTGTACAACTCAGCAAACAACGTCATTTTCTCAAATGACGATAGGCTTAAACCGTCAATGGCCTTTGCCAACGATTCACGGCGAAGTTGAGTATACAGCTTTTCAAGTTCGCGCTCTTCGTCCGCAAGCCGTCCGAAGTCTCGGCTTTCGCCCGCGCCGCTACCACCATTTTGCCAAATAACCTTCGCGGACTCCACAATCTTATCGGAAAGCTCCTTACGTTCGCGCTCTTTCGTGCACTCTTTGATATACTCATTCATTCCCAAACGAAAAGCCCGTTCCGCGTCGTTCTCTTCATAGTCTGTCGACTCTGGTATCTCTTCAACTTCGCAATAATTATAATCCCTACAAGATATACTCAAGTGCTGAATAATTTGCCAGAATCCAAAGAGATAAGTTCTGCCGCTTAATTGACTGTCTGGTAAATTTGAAGGCAAATGAGTATATATTCCGTGGATTAATGCCGCTATTAGCGCACCTGCGCCAATCTTCCAAACTTGGACAACCGTAAAAATCCATAAGTAAAACCTCCTTAAATTTAGGACATAACCACAGTTATATTCTTTTCGTCACCTTGTAGCCGTCCACAACACCCTACAACGCCTCTTAAAATCAAAACAGGATCTTTATACCACCGATAAAAAATATTGCTCTGTCATGTTTCCACAGAATACCGGCTTGTATAGCTTGCCATGTGGTTTCGTTGTCTCTGTGGACTCGCTGCACAAGCCGCTTGTTTGTCACCTGCTGCTAAATTTTGACACGCTGATTTTTGCCATAAATGCGACTCAACAAATTCAGCTTTTAACTTATTGTCAAAATTGGTTAAGCACTTTTAACTGTCTTATGACTCATCATACTTTTTGAGCCTTTAGGCCTATTGTCTCGATATGGATAATCGTAAACCGGACAATCAGCACAACCACAATCACGCCGCGCCTTACCGAAAAAGCAGCAACCACAAAGTGAACTTGTCATTGCGGCACCTTTGCCAACCATGCCGCGATACCAAGCGCCATATCTCGCCGCTCTTGCCCGTCAAGCTCAAAGCGTTTCAAGACTTTGAGATTGTGGCGGTATGCCTTCCGCAACCTCCGGCCAAATTTCAAATAATTACTGTCGATAACTTTGCTCATTTTTATCACCTCTCAATTTATCGTAGTACCGTGCTATACAGCGCCGTGCCTTACTGCGTGTAGACACATAAAAGAGATTCTCCATGTTCCAAATCTTGCGCGGCCTATTATCCGGCTTGCACATCGCTCTTGTGAGTTGCTTAACCAAATAAGAGAGAGTATCAATTTTGGATTGAGTATCGACACGGCACCTAAGCAACGCTCTAATCTGTGAAGATAAATAATCAGCTGAATCGGAAAGCACAACAACCTCACTTTCTCGCGGCATGTTACGCGCGTAATAAAAAGAGTATCCACAGAATTGATACCTTAAAAACAAAGTCCACTCTACAAAGACTTGATATTACTGTTGTTATAAAAATTAGTGGACTTTGTTTTGAGCGTGCAAAATACTTATACACGCTCTTGGCAATTAAAACGGAATAGCTACCTCACATTTTGTAAAACTCACGTAATATACACCTCCTGTTCCTTTGCGCTTCTCAAATTCAATTCCCACATATCGCAACATAGGCCTTAGCTCTTCCATTTTCCGGCCAAGCGCCTTGCCTGTCTGCGGTAGATACTTCCGCTCTTCGTCCGTGCCTTCTGTGATGAATTGCAAGAGCTCTTTGAGCGTGCCGCTCCAAGTTTCCAAGTTCTCCATAAGTTCCAAAATCTTTGCCGCAACGCCATCATCAGCAAGCGCCTCATCAATCTTCGCGGCCTCTCTCCTTGTGAGCACGGCTTTAAACTTACCAACTTGCCAAGGTAAACCGCCGCCTTTCTCGGCTTGCAAGATAAAAGTTTCCGCGTCGGCCATACGCGACAAATTATTCGGCTCGTAGTCTCTTTCGCGTAAAGCTGCCGCAACAGCTGTAAGTAGTGCGCCTAATAGCTTGGCGTGTATCCGCTCAAAAGCGCTGTATAGCTCTCTCTCAGTCCGCCGCTCATCTGTGGCGATACTTTCCAAGTGAATCGGATATGCTCTATCCAATAAATCAAGGCGTGATAATGTTAGAGCGATTCCGTTCAGAATCAGCGGCCTTTTCATAGACACAGAAAAGCTGTCGTTGTCGGTGTATAGAGCTCTTTTTGAGTATCCGCCGCCTGTTGATAGGCGACACAAGTGGTTTGATAGAGTCTCGTCAATGCGCCCGAAGTTATCGAAAGGAATAATCCAACGTCCAGCGCCCGCTGCGAATAAGTCATCCGCGTTCTTTGGCGGCGATAGTCGCTCGGTTGTATTAGCGTCGACAAGTCGCTGTAAAAGCGTCGTCATGGTGCTCTTGCCGCTGCCGTGCTCGCTCGATAAAACTAACAATGAATACGCACCGCGCGGATTACAAGCGGCCACGAGCCAAGACACCATCATCACAAAATCATCGTCCGATACATTGCAAAAATTTCTCAACTCATCAAGAGAGCCGTCGCGCTCTGGTATAGGTAAAGCCCTCATACCGCTTGAGCGCATGAACCAAGGCGCGGACTCTCCACCAATAACGCGCCATCCGCCGCCGTCAATCTCAACAACGTGACAATCCTCATCGGCCAAGTCAAGGTAAATTTTGCCGTCATTGTGGCCAAGGCGTGTGAATATCCTGTATTTAGGTTGTTTATACGCCTCAGAAGCAAGCAGCGAAATTACTTTCTCTATATCCGTTTTGTTTGGCGCGTTTTGAGTGGCAATGTAGAATTTGTCGGTAAGCCATGCCGCAAACCTCAGTGATTTTATGGTACCGATTGTGTAGTGGCCTGAACATAAATAACGGACAAATACGCCATCAAAGTCTTCGGACAAAAAAGCAGTCACGCCTAAATCATGACAGAGGCTGAATAAAACCACGGCGGATGATAATCTTGGCTCATCATCTTGTTCGGACTGCTTGATTGTGCTATTCGGCTCCGGCGTCGACTGCTCGTCAAAGAGCGTCAGTATGTTAGATTTGCTGTCCACATTTAACGCCTCCTTGTCGCAACCTCTCAAAGGTACGGCGTCGGTAGTCCGGCCTGTTCCACTTGTCGCGATAAAGTCCACTTTGTCGAAAAAGTAAATCCGTTCTGTCCTCATCGCCGTGAGTCCAAAACATCAGCATAGACAAGAGTGCCAAATCCGCCTCACTCACTGAGTTGTAGCCCGCCGTCTCGCCTTGCCACAGCTGAGAGAATTTAACGCCGTTCGCCGCGCTTTTGGCTTTTTCTATGAGTTCCACATTACATAGGTATCTCGCTTGTGGTATGCTTTGCTTCGGTGATACATTGGACTGCTTGAGTCTCTCCAAAGCTCCGGCCAAGTGCTCAAGCTCTTTCTGTCTGCTTTGAATCTGTGAATAACCGTCTATCACGTGGCCTGTGAACGTAAAGTAGCGCAAGTGCGGATAAATTTCAATTTTTCCGTGTCTGTGTCCACATTTGATTTGAGCTTTTACAATGATATGCAAACCACGGCCAGAAACCGACTTTTCCGTGTAAGAGTCCAAACGCTTCACAATACCATCCGCTTCCGGCGTGAGCGCGCCGTCTTCGTCGAAACACGAATCTAAATCCACTCCTGTGTAATCACCGTCACGCGCGAACATAAAGCCTATGCCAGCGCGCCGTCCGGCGCTATACGTCGACATCGCGCTTTCAAAGTCTCTCCACGTGGTTAAGTCATTAGCTTTTGCGTAACCGCTACCGTCAGCGATATGCGGTATTTTTGTGACTTTTCCGTTGCGATTGAGACTCTTCCAGACGCACCATTGCTTGAGCGTCTTGAGCTCGTGCGGAATGAGTTGCGGCAAGACTCTGAGATAAGCGCTCATGATTTTTTCTCCGTACAAAAAAACTTTTGCGCCGCGTTCACGAAAAGCAAGTGTAGCTCAGAATCTCCGTCAAGTCGTGCTTTTGCCGCACAAATGAGCAAAAATTTTAACCGTTGTTTATTCCGCTCGCGTATCATGATTGTGCCTCGGATTCTCCATACGCGCCACGTGGCGTGGATTCCGCCCACTGCAAAACTTCAACCAAATTCCAGCGAGAGCTTCTGCCAAATTTGCGCGCTTTCGGAAAATTCAGTGCTTGTTCGCGTTGCAGGTTGTAAACCGTTGCGCGGCAAACATCCAACAATTCAGCTACGGCTTTAACGTCGCAATATTTTTGTGTCGTAGATACCACCAGAGATCACCTCCTTCGCTGAAAATCTCGATAAAATACCGCCATTGGTGCGCTTCCGTGATATAATAGTTGTAGTCACTGTGATACCAAACCTTTCGTCAAATAAAAAGAGCGCTCCGGCCTTAACCGGTAGCGCTCAAACTAAAACCAAAAACGCCAACATAATCAGTTATACCAGCATGTTACCTTTTTCATAAACCATCTCCAGTCAAAATAAAATAGCCACAAGAGAGAATCTCTCGTGTGGCTATTGAAAAATAAAATGATTTTTTGTCGCGCATTGCGACAGAATAAATTATAAACTGGCTTAGGCGGCAAACAATACCAAAAAAAGTACCAAAAAAAGTACCAAAAATTTAGGCATTAATGTGGTCTATCACTTTGTTTTTCAGCATTTTTAGGTACTTATTGTGAGTGTTCCTGGCAATCCCAATCTCGCTTGTCGTCTCATCTACGCTTTTCCCGTCAATAAAACGTTTTTTGAATATGGCTAACAGGATTTCGTATTTTGACATTTTTCTTCTGTAATACTCAATTACTTCTTCAACAGGCTCTATTAGCTGTTTGAGGTTGTTTATTTCTTCCTCCAATTTTATCTTCCTGTCGGTATTGTCAGACGTGTAATCAGCATGTCCGCCGCCCGAAGACACACGCTCTTCCCATTGCGGGCTTGATATTTTCCCCGTAAAATTTTCAAGCTCATAGAGTTTTTCTTTGAGCTTATCTTTGTTGTCGGTGTAGTTTTTTAACCTATTTTCCCGTAAAATGTAACTATGTCAGCAGTGAAATGTTATCCATGACGCAAATTTCGGCATAAAACCGATGATTTAGGCATTTTTATCGCCATGTTAAGGAAAAATAGACGATTATTTTGCATAGTTGTACGATTTGTAATTACAACAATGAAAATCGCCAGTAACCCATACTACTACTGGATTCATTGTTACATTTTCGGGAAATTAGGTTTTTAAGCAACTATCGGCAAGTTTGAGGACTCGCTTCTTTTCAATTTCGCCTTTTATATGGGCACGTCGCGCTTCATGTACTACATCTAATTTTTGTTTGGCGTCATTAAAGAATTCAAAGAATTCTGCTTTAACCTCATCACGCTCTTCATTCGTTGCCTCCCTCGGTGATGGTAAATTAGGATGCAACACGAACATTTTCAATATGAAATCTTCTATGCGCAACTCAAAATTCTTTATCGCCTCAGAAATAGAGGGTATGTCGCCATATTTAACGACAAACTGACGATAAGCTACTATTTCAGGCGAATCATTACAATACTTAAAATAATCTGCAATACGTTCAGCGTCTGTTTTCATCAAGACATTTCCTTTCGCTGTATTAGTTTATACGATTATACACTAACATAGCGATAAGGTTTTTTATACGCGACATCTACACGAACTTGGGTTCCCTCAAGAGTCACGCAACCGCGTATGGAACCAACGCGACTATACCCCCACTCCCTACCTGCCGCGCCCGTCTATTCGTGACCTCTGTGTTCGGTGTAAAGGGACTACAGCTTAAAAGTCCACACAACAAATACTGTTATACCAATAACCTATAAAGCCAGTTCGATTCTTGCCATAAAAAAATACTCACTCCAAAATATCGGAGTGAGTATCGAATCGGCTTATATCAGTTATTATCCTTTAAAAACCGCAAACACTATGCTTGAAAACAAACCAGTCAAGACAATCATCGTGCCAATCATCCAGTAAAAAAGGTTATCGATTTTGGCGTTTAAGCCTGTCTGAACGCCGTCAATCTTGGCGTTCATCTTGTCGAAACGCTCGTCTATCTTTTCAAACTTGGCGTCTATCTTATCAAAGCGCTCGTCTATCTTATTAAAACGCGATTCTATCCTCTCAAGCGTTCTTGCAAGCGTGGATTGTTCGGAATCAACGCGTCTCATTTCGGCGTTGAAAGTCTGCTGTGATACCGCCCTTTCGCTGAAAATATAATCTGCTGTTCCGCGTTCTCTCTCTGTTGGCCGTTCCGCTGTCGGTGGTGTTGGCATAATATCGCCCCCTCACGCTCTATATTAGCATATATAGGACAAGGAATCACTAATTTGTCCGTCCTCATCTGTATCAACTTGGGTTCCCTCAGGAGTCACGCGCGCGGGAGAGTGTCTTTTCTGGTTCCCTACCCCCCTACCGCCTCAATCATTTCCGGTCACCTCTAAAAACCTTTGAGTTTCCCCATTTTTTATTTCCATATCTCTCGAAGTAATTGATATTGCTATGTTTTTAGTGGTTTCAAGGTTGAAAACCTTTGAGTTTTCCATTTTTTCAAACGCACCTCCAAAGGAGAAGCTGATTTGAGCGTGGTGGTCTCTCAAAGAACGATGAAATTCCAGTGTACAGTTTGCCAAATATTTCAGCCAAGCCGTCAGCTATTGCGTAAAACGTGAATTTAGACAAGCCGTACAGGCGTTTCGAGGCTTCAATGACTTCAAGAACCTCAAGACTCTCATCTATTTTCTCACTCAGTACGCCAATATGCCCGATAGCAACGGACAGCAGTAAATCAAGGTTCCTGATAGATTTCAATGAGCGTACAAGAAACTTCTCAAATCCGAAGCTCTGCTTCTTGAATTTATAGTACTCTTCAATACGCCACCGCATGAGGTACACTTTGGTGATAGTTATGCAAAGTCTGTTGTCGTCACTTGCAAGATTGGTAAGGAGCAACAAAGGTTCTTTTCCTAAACCGGAGCAAATGACAAGATTCAGTGACACATCGGGATAATCCGGCAGTGACACAGGCGCGATGGAAATTTTACAATCGGCTTTATCACCGTCTTTTGTCTCAAATTTAAGTGCATATTTGCCTTTGTATCTCTTTGCCAATGTCTTCAAAAGTATCTTTTTACCCCTGAAGAGAACATTGCGGTCACACATACGCACGATAAAACTTTCCTTGCGTGGGATAAGATAGTCAAAAATATATCCGGCGTCGTATCCTCTGTCGAACGCACGGATGTTTGTTTTAGGAAAATGCGATGACAGGAATTTCAGCGATTTCAAGGTTTCATCATTATTACTGAGATATCCTTTCTCAAGAGTTGAATACACGCGGCTATACACAGGAATAGGCTGTTTGTGCTCCGCTGTAAGTGCGCTGATGCCTGCAACCCAATAACCGTTACAGAGTTTCATTTTTGCTTCCGTCGTGTACCTTGCAAAGTCCCTCCAACTTCTTGCTGCAAGGTTTGGTAATGTCACTGTCGTCTATTATGAGAACGGTGCTGTCGTCGAAGTTCTTTTTAACTGCGTTAAAGTAGTTTTTGTGAAGCTCGTCCGCGCCGTCAAAGTTCATCAGATTGCGGGACAAGCGCTCAACAAGCTTGTCCAATGCGATTTTTTCTTTTAGTTCCCTCGCTATTTTAGTGAGAAAACAGCTTTGCGCCGCAAATAAGCCATACACCATATCCAAAATGAACTTTTGTGTCGGCCTTGAAAAATCACCTGAAATCTTCTCACAAAAACTGGAAATACCTCTTTTCAAATTGTGTCCGAGTGTACTATAATTAAACATGTGCAAAACCTCCGTTTAAGTTGATATAGCTGCGTTTTAGTCGACTCGGGTTATATCAAAAACCGGAAGGTTTTGCACTGTTTTTGCAGACGGCTTGACTGAAATCTTTGGTAAAACTGCACACCGGAATCTCATCGTTCTTTGAGAGGTAACGATGCTCAAATCAGCTTCTTCTTTGGCATACGCTTAGAAAAAATGGGGAAACTCAAATAAAAACCCCCTTGCAGATTAAGAGAAAAAATGCTGTAATATAACATGATAAACAACGATATTGACTAAGGTAGGTGCGAATTATGCAACTAAATTTTTTGCTTGACGAAAAGATATATGGACGCCTTGACCATCTCGGTGATCCGTTAGAAAGATTAGACAAGATTATGAATTAGACACCATTTATCACAATAATTGACGGTATTCGCCCTGATAAAACAAAAGATGGTAACGGTGGCCGTCCGCCTATCAAAAGTTCTGTTTTATTCAAAGGATTACTTATCGGCGAGATTTACAACCTCAGTGACGCACAGATAGAATATCAAATTACGGACAGAGCGTCCTTCCAGCGCTTTTGATGAAGACCCTAAGCGATTGATGAAGACCCTAAGCGACCAACACGACGCAAAAAGCGCGTCGGTTGTATGCTTATCGCACAGCTCGTTCCTCGCTGGCTCTCTGCTTATGCGGAAGTAGAGTTTGGCGACGCTTCACCAGACGCCAATTCCTTTTGGCTGTTGAGAGAGAAACTCAAAGAAACAGGCAAATATGACGATTTGTTTCAAGCTCTGCTTGCAGAGCTTTCTGAAGTTAGTTTAGAATACTCAAAGTGCGCGATAGTGGACGCGACATTTATTGAAGCACCTCGTAGACGTAACATATCAAAAGAAGATAACCCTAATCTCCCGAGAATTTACCTACCATGCCGGCAATAGACTCAACGATAAGGCGTTGCTGTTTTGTGGGTTCGCTTGGTAGGATTTTGCCAGAGGCTAATACTTTGCAAGAACGGTTTTTCAACAC
>BOCC01000087.1 GCA_026002715.1 Synergistales bacterium | reverse complement strand
AGATATTGACTGAATATAAGAAAATTCTGTTGCAATATGCTAAGGAGGGAAAAGCTATGTACATATCGTTGCTTACCAAAGACGAGACCGCCGAGGCTGAACAGCGCGGCATGGAAAAGGGCATGGAAAAAGGCATGGAGCGCGGCATGGAGCAGGGCAAACTCGAAATTGCCAGAAATCTGTTAGCTAACGGAGTAGCGTTGGACGTCATAGCCAAGAGTTCAGGGTTGCCTGCTGATAAAATTCAAGCCTTGGCGAACTGACACCGCGCTCCTCGCATGACAAAGGAGCCTCTCGGCTGAAGCGCGGAAATATACTCAAATGCCTAATGATTTACCAAGAATTCATCGCCCCCCGCAATTCATTTTCTTGGGGCGATTGTAAATCATGACTATAGGGTTTACTCAGGACGTAATCCAAACGTAGGGGCGCGCAAATTTTGAGGTGTTCCTGAAGAATCCTATAGTCATATTGAAAAATATCAGCTCGGCGCGTTGACACTCTCTCTTTCTAAAACTACAATAAAAATATCAGAAATTATTTTATCTTACGGAGGGGTTCGCAGTGAAAAGGAAAGCTTTGGCTATTATGTTTGTTTTGGCGCTGTCTTTGGTTTTCGTTCCGATGGTTTTCGCCGCGGAGGTTGAGGGCGACGGCAAGGAGTACACGCTCAGGGTTTCGACTCAGATGGCGGATTCGGATCCATATTGCGAGGGCTTTCGCGCTATCGCCGAGCGCGTTGCCGCGCGTACGGGCGGAAAACTCAAGGTTTTAGTCTACCCCAGCGCGCAGCTCGGCAGCGACGAGGACGTCATCGAGCAGGCGCTTCAGGGCGTGAATGTCGCGGTCGTTACGGACGCGGGGCGCATGGCCAACTACGTCAAGGAGATAGGCATTGTCGGCGTGGCGTATTTCGCCGACGACTACAACGACCTTGTGAAGGTGCAGGGCACGAATTACTGGAAAGATTGCGTCCGCAAATTGGCCGACGAAAACGACATTCGCGTCCTCTCTTTCAACTGGTTCGCCGGGGCGCGTCAGTTTATGACAAACAAACCCGTAAAAAAACCCGAGGATCTCAACGGCTTGCGTATCCGCACCCCCGGCGCCCCCGCCTGGTCTGAGTCCATAAAGTCCCTCGGCGCTACGCCGATAGCCATGAGTTGGCCCGATGTCTACACGGCCGTTCAGCAGAAGAACATCGACGGCTGTGAAAGTCAGCATTCCGCAAACTGGGGCTTACGCGTCTACGAAGTGCTCAAATACATCGACAAGACGGGACATTTCCAGCTCCTTAACGGCATGATAGTCGGTGAGAAGTGGTTCAAGACCATCCCGGAGCCCTTCCAGAAGCTGCTTATTGAGGAGTTCACGAAGCAGGGCGAGCTTACCTCCGCTCAGAACATCGAGCTTTCCGACAAGTACGAGGCCCAGATGGTCGAGAAGGGCATGGAGGTCGTGGAGGTTGACGTGGCGGCGTTCAAAGAAGCGGCCAAGAAAGCCTACGACGTTTTGGGGTTTACGGCTCTGAGAGAGCAGATTTACAAGGAGATTGGCAAGAACTGACCTAACGCTGGCGTTTGCCCGCCGCGTGGCGCGAAACTTTTTCGCGTTACGCGGCTTTTTATTGCGGCTTTTTGCCGAGCTTTATATCGGAGGTGCTTGTATGCTTGCCATTAAAAAGTTTTACGGCGCGGTCTGTAAGATTGAGGAGACGCTCGCCACTTTCGGCCTCATCGTCATGACGGCTTTGGTTTTGCTGTCGGCATTGGGACGGTCCGTAGGATACCCCATAAACTGGGGAATGGACATTTCATTGATGCTGTTTGCCTGGGTTTCATTTATGGGCGCCGACGTAGGGATACGCCTGAACAGGATAATCAACGTCGATTTTCTGATCAAGCGTTTTCCGCTCAAGGTCCAAAAATATATAGCGATTATCTGGTCTGTCGTCATCATAGCCTTTCTCGTCGTTCTCGTGGTCTACGGCGTACCGCTTTGCATAAGCAACGCCAAACGTCAATTTCAGAACATCGCCGTGAGTTACTCCTACATAACGGCCAGCATCCCCGTGTGCGCGGTTTTGATGATTATCTCTATGTCGATAAAGCTGAAAAATCAGATTTGCGGCGCGCCCGTTGTTCAAAGTGACGGGCGGGACGTCGTTTAGAGGGGGTGAGGTTGTGGTCTTATTGGTCGCCGTGTTTTTGTTTTTGCTGTTTATGGGTATGCCCGTGGCGTTTTCTATCGGCCTGTCGGGGTTCATCTTTATCGTAAACAACCCGGATATTCCAGTCGTAGTGAGCGTGCAGCGCATAGTCGCCCAGACGCAGAACTTCACTATTTTGGCTATCCCCCTGTTTATCTTCGCGGGAAACCTGATGAACTCGAGCGGCATAACCTCCCGCCTTGTGAGCCTTTCGCGCGTGCTTGTGGGGCATTTGCCGGGCAGCCTCGCGCAGGTGAGCGTCATAATGAGCACGCTGATGGGCGGCGTGTCCGGCTCCGCCAACGCCGACGCGGTCATGGAAAGCCGCATACTCGGCCCCGACATGATAAAACAGGGCTACGCGAGGGGCTACGGCGCGGCGATAAACGGCCTGACTTCCCTCATAACGTGCACTATCCCGCCGAGCATGGGATTTGTCATATACGGCTCAGTCGGAGAGGTCTCTATAGGGAGGCTCTTTGTCGGCGGGGTGATACCCGGCCTTTTGATGATGGTGTTTTTTATGGCTACGGTGCATATCACGTCAAAGAGACGAGGCTACATGCCGATGTCCCCGCGCCCGCCCAAGTTCGGCGAGGTCGTCCGCGCCATTTGGCAAAACATGTGGGCGCTGATATTTCCCTTTATCCTGATAGCGGGAATCAGATTCGGTATATTCACGCCGTCCGAGTCCGGCGCTTTCGCGGCAGGCTACGCCGTATTTGTGGGCATGGCGGTCTATAAAGAGATGACGCTGAAGACGCTCTGGGAGACGGCGCGGCAGACTTTGGCGGACGTGGGCGTTTTGATGCTTATTTTGGGGCTGTCCGGCACGTTCGGCTACGCCATCGTGTTCGGGCGTATACCGCAGACCATAGCCGAGGTGCTGCTTGGCCTGACCTCAAACCAACACATTCTGCTCATCCTGATAATCGTGATTTTGATAATAGCCGGGATGTTCATAGAAACCGGCGTAATAGCGCTTCTCATGACGCCCGTGTTTATCCCCGTCATAACGAGGCTCGGCATCGACCCGGTGCATTTCGGCGTCGTGATGATGACCACGGTCACAGCCGGCATAATGACGCCCCCTGTCGGCGTCGCGCTCTACTCCACGTCCGAGATAATGGGCTGCACGCCGGAGGAGACCGTGCGGGAGGCTATGCCATTTTATGTTATGCTGCTGATTTTGGTAGGGGCTTTGGTGTTCTTCCCGCAAATTGTGCTATTTTTGCCGAACGCGGTGTTTGGATAGGAATTCTAAGTATGCGAGGAGAGGATTCATAAGTGAAGCTTGTTGTCATAGGTTCGGGGTACGTCGGTCTGACCACGGGGACTTGCCTCGCTCTTTTCGGGAACAGCGTGGTATGCGTGGACTCGGACGAGAGCAGGGTCGAGACTCTGCGTAAAGGCGAAGTCCCGTTTTACGAGCCAAGCCTGTCGGATATGATGAAGCGCAACATGGCGGAAAACCGGCTGTTCTTCACGGCTTGTATGGCGGAGGCCCTTAGCGGCGCGGAGGCTTGCTTTATCTGCGTGGGCACTCCCTCCGCCACGGACGGCGGCGCGGATTTGACCTACGTCGAGCGGGCGTCGCGCGACATAGCCAACGCCCTTAAAGCTAACACAAAGCCCGATCCGCAAAACACCGAGCCTATGCTGGTGGTCGTAAAATCCACAGTGCCCGTCGGCGCGAACGCGAAGGTTAAAAAATGGATAGACGAAGAGCTTGGCGGCTCGGGCGTCGAGTTTGTCATGGCGTCAAACCCTGAGTTTTTGCGCGAGGGGTCGGCGGTCAGGGACTTCACGGAGCCGGACCGCGTGGTTATCGGCGCGGACTCCGAGGCGGCAAGAGAGCGAATGACGGCTATATACTCCTACACAGAACCGGAGAAGCTCATATTCATGGATATTCCGTCGGCCGAAATGACAAAATACGCCGCAAACGCCATGCTGGCCACCCGCGTTTCATTTATGAACGAGATGGCCAATATCTGCGAGCGCGTGGGGGCCAACGTCGACAGCCTCCGTAAGGCCATGGCCTTAGACTCCCGCATAGGCGGCAAGTTTTTGTACGCCGGCTGCGGCTACGGCGGTTCCTGCTTCCCGAAAGACGTCCGGGCGCTCCGGGACTTCGCGGGCGCCGCGGGCTACGACTCGCTTATACTGACGGCCGTGGACGAGGTCAACGTCCGTCAGAAAAAAATTCTTTACGAGAAACTGTCCGCATGCTTTGCCGAAGACGGAGGACTGGAGGGGAAAGTAATAGCTCTGTGGGGTCTGGCTTTCAAGCCCAAAACGTCGGACACCCGCGAAGCTCCGGCTTTGACTCTTATTCAAAGCCTCTTAGACGCCCGCGCCCGCGTCCAGGCTCACGACCCGCGCGCCATAGACGAGACGCGCCATGCGCTTGGCGAGCGGCAGGGTCTGCTCTACACGCACGACCCATACGACGCGGCAAACGGCGCGGACGCGCTTGTCGTGGTCACGGAGTGGGACGTCTACCGTCAGTTGGACTTCGAGCGCGTCGGCAAACTCATGAAGAGCCGCCTGATTGTCGACGGGCGCAACCTGTATTCATTATTAGAGATGAAAAAGGCCGGGTTCAGGTATCACTCCATCGGCAGAACGGCAGTGTAGGAACGGCAACGTAAGAGCGGCGGCGCGCCAATCGACAGGGCCGGACAAAAGATCCTTTTTGTCCGGTTTTCAGTATCGCCCGACCGGAGGATGCAGGGTATCGGGCAACGGGCATACGTATTTGCCGCCGTTTTGCCGGAGGACGAGCTCTTTGGCTCGGGCTATAACGTCCGGCCTGTCCATCGTGCGGATGGCGGAAAGAGCCAGAACCTTCGCCGCCGTCAGCAATCCTTTGTCCGCGAGCCTGCTGCCCGCCTGAGCGGTCGTCTGCCAAGTATGCCCTACGTTGCCGATACAGGCCGTCGCTACGCGCAGGTTCAGCGTGGGTGCGGCGTAGGTGACGTCGCCAACGTCGGTGGAGCCGCCGCTGACGATTTTGGCGTCGGAGGGGTCGTAGGGTTGGACCGCGTCGTCCAAGGGCTTTGCCAGAACCTCATCCACTCTGTCCGAGCCGTAAAGCTCAGCAGCCTGTTCTCTTATGCCGCGCAAGGTCTCCTCATTGTAAGTGTCCAAAAACGCCTTTGCCAACGCGTAATCCTCGTCGTCCCATTTTGGCGCGCCGACTTCTTTCATGCACTCGCCGGCGACTTTGGCCAGCGCGTCGTTTGGGATATAGTCGGAAAAGGCGAAGGTTATTTCGTATTTCATCACCGTCCCCGACATGAGGGCGGCTCCGCGGGCCACGTCGACCACCCGCCCGAACAGTTCTTTGACCTGGGCGATCTTTGGAGAACGGACCTCGTATTTGACAAGGGTGCGGTCCTGAACCACGTTTGGCGATACGCCGCCCGCGTCCGCGTAGGCGTAATGAATACGGGCCTTGTCGATGGTATGTTCTCTAAGATAGTTGACCCCCACGCTCATCAGCTCGGCGGCGTCTAACGCGCTCCGTCCGAGGTGAGGACTGCCTCCGGCGTGAGATGTCACTCCCGTGAACTCGAAATTGGCGCCCATGATGGCGTTAGAGCCCTTGCCGTCCACGCCGCTATGGTTGGCGGGATGCCAGGTGTAGATAAAATCGACGCTGTCGAACAGACCCGCGCGCGCCATGAACTGTTTTGCCCCGGCGCCCTCCTCGGCGGCGCAGCCGTAATAGACGACCGTACCGGGCTTGCCGTTCGCCATCAGATATTCTTTGAGGGCAATCGCCGCCCCGAGCGACCCCGCTCCCAGCGCGTTATGTCCGCAGCCATGTCCTGGAAAGCCTTCTTTTACGGGGCATCTGACGGGATTTCCGGCTTCCTGACTCAGGATGTCGAGCGCGTCGAACTCGCCGAGAAACCCCATGACGGGCTTTCCGGCGCCGTTGATAAATGTACCCGTGAAAGACGTGGGCATCTCAGCGACCCCCTCCTCCACCGTGAAGCCCTCTTTGCGGAGCGTTTCGCATAGCAGAGCGCAGGAGCGCGTCTCAGCGTAGGGCAGCTCGGCGAAACCCCATATTTTATGGCTCACGTCCAAAAGCAGAGCCTGTTTTTTCTCGATAATTTTTTCTATTTGCTCTAAATCTCTCATTTTAGCGATTTCCCCCCGCGCTTGTTTACAATACCATGCTCAGAAATTCCGCCGTGCGAGGGTCACGCGCGTGAAAAAATATTTCCTCCGGCCTGCCCTGCTCGCGAATCGCGCCCCCGTCCATAAAGAAAACGCGGTCGCTGACCTCTCTCGCAAAACCCATTTCGTGAGTTACAATTAGGATAGTCATGCCGGACTCCGCGAGAGAGCGTATGACGTCTAAGACCTCACCCACCATTTCAGGGTCGAGCGCGCTCGTGGGCTCGTCAAAAAGGATAACGTCAGGGTTCATCGCGAGAGCGCGGACGATAGCGAGCCGTTGTTTTTGTCCGCCGGAAAGCCGGGAGGGATATTCGTCCTTTTTATCCAAAAGCCCAACCCGTTCTAAAAGCTCGTGCGCGCGGCGCCTCGCGTCCGCTTTGGAGATGTTTTTCTCCAGAGTTGGGGCGAGGGTGATATTCTCCGTGACGGTCAGGTGAGGAAAAACATTGAACTGCTGAAAGACCATGCCTATTTTTTGGCGGTGCTTAACTATATCCACCTTTTTGCCGGAGATGTCCACGTCCTCGAAGATCACCCGTCCGCTGCTCGGCCGCTCGAGCAGGTTGAGGCACCTGAGAAACGTGCTTTTGCCGCTGCCGGACGGGCCTATGATGGAGACGACCTCCCCTTCGTGAATGCTTTCGCTGATGTTTCGCAAAACCTTCAGGTCTCCGAAAGATTTGTTGAGATTTTCTACTTTGATCAGAACGCGCGGTTTAATTTTCCCGCCCAATTTAATGCTATCTGCGCTCACTTTTTTGGAGCCTCCTCTCAAATAAATCCAAAGCCTTTGTAAGAACCGTTATCAGAATCAGATAGATAAACCCCACGATAATCAGGGACGGAAGCGCCAGAAACGTCGCGGACTGCACGGTTTTGTAGGAAGTCATAAGTTCTTCCACAAAAAACACCGAAGCCAAGGAAGTCTGCTTTATCATCGTGACGTACTCGTTGCCGAGCGCCGGGAGTATGTTTTTGACGGCCTGCGGCATAACGACGCGCAGCATAACGTTTCGCGGGCGCATGCCGAGGCTTTTAGCGGCCTCGGTCTGGCCGGCGTCCACCGCCTGTATTCCCGCCCTGATAACCTCCGCCACGTAAGCGCTGGCGTTGACGATAAGCGCCACGATAATGCAAGCCGTGTCCGAAAGCTCGAAGGGAACGGCCTTTGGGAGAAGAATCCAGAAGAAATAAAGCTGAAGAAGGATGGGGGTTCCCCGCAATATCCCTACATAAACGCGCGTAATCCAGTCTAAAACCCTGACGCCGGAAAGTTTCATCAACGCTATCGCCGTACCGATAACCGTCGCCGCGGCTACCGAAACGGCGGAAAGCCATATTGTGCCCCAGAGTCCGCCGAGATAGACGTAATAATATTTTTGCCACAGCCCGGCCACCGTTTCGAGCAGTTTCAATTTTAGACCTTGTTAAAGCCCAAGACTGGCCGCGTACTCGGAGTATTCGTCGTACCACTTCTCGTAAACGCCGTTTTTCACCACTTCGTCAACGATTTGGTTTATACGCTCGGTGAGCTCCGTCTCGCCCGGAGGAATGCCGATACGGGTGCCAAGCGTCTCCTCGTCCTGAGCGAAGGTGAAGTTCGGCACGAGAGCGAGACCACATTCTTTGTTGGCCGCGATGTATAGCTCGGCGGTTTTCTTGGAGGTGACGCACACGTCCGCCTTCTTTTCCTGCACCATCAAAAAGCCATCGGGGGTAGAGGATACGCGTTTAAACTCCTTATAAGACGGGATTTGCTCGTTTACAAAAAGCTCCTGAAGCGAACCGCTCTGAGCGACGACGACTTTGCCCGCGCAGGACTCCGGCCCCGTCACCGACGGCAGATCGGTCTTCCGCACCAAAAGCCCGTGGCCTTGGTCGCTTTTGGAGAAATAATAGCCTTTGGAGAGGTTCATGGCCTGAGCCCGCGCGGGGGTGTACGCCAGAGAAGAGATGGCGAGATCGTATTTACCCTCGGTGACGCCTATAAGCACGGCGGAAAATTCGACAGGGACTATACGAAGTTTCACGCCCAATTTCCCGGCGATGTATTTAGCGAACTCGATATCACTGCCTACGTAACGCGCGTCGCCCTGTTTGGACGGGTCGATAAATTCGTTTGGCGCGAAATAGGGCTCCGTGGCGACATCGATGGTCCCGCGAGCCAGAATATTCTCCAAACGGCTTCCCGCCGCCTCGCCTGCGAGAGGCGTCATAGAAAAAACCAACACGGCGGCCAAAATCACGGCCAGATATTTGCGATAAATTTTGCAAAACACAATCATCTCAGTTTCCTGCCTTTCTTTTCACTGTCAAATTCCGCGTTTTATTCGCATAGATTTTTAAAAACGCAACCTACTTACTTACTTGCTTACTTACTTACTTTTCTTCCTTACTTATGATAATACTTTATCATAATATCATAAAAAAGTAAAGTCAAATATCACAATATGGCTATCACGGCCGTTTCATAAACTTTCACTTGAAAAATTCCCAATTATCTGAAAGAGGTAGTTTTCGTCAAGCATAGCTTTCAAGATACTCTGTTTACCGCTAATTTTCAGTTTGTTAGATTTGACATATGTTCGGTGTACGATGAAGTGCAAGTTTTCTGAATGAATTCAGCGTTTTATTGGACTCCTCAGATTCCAAACGACACTCATCTTCCGAAAACACTACGTCAAGAATCCAATGCAAACTTTCTATTTTCCAGTGTTCACGGGTGATTTGCATCAGTTTTTCAGGCGTTTCAGCAAGGCTTGAAATGTAGTAATTTATTTCTTGCGTAGTTTTATGCTTTGTTTCAACTATGTGCTCAACAGCGAAAACTGTATTCAAACCTGCCCATTCCTGACGGTTTTCAAGCCACGATATGTCATGAACTTTATAACAACGACGTGTTTCTACGCGCCCGTGTCCTTTTTCTGTAGGTGCGGTAAAAATTTCGATGTTGTCAGAACTTGGCGGATTTTCTATAAAAAGCTTCACATCGTCATAAAATGTCTTTTGGTTTTCTTTCAGCCCAAAACAATAATTTCCGCCTTGCTTTATTATCTTTTCACAAGTTTCTTTTTGGCAATGCATAGCGTCAGCGGTTATTG
>BOCC01000086.1 GCA_026002715.1 Synergistales bacterium | reverse complement strand
CGCTGCTGAACCATGTATCCAACACGTCCTCGTCCTGAAGAATATTCCCCCTGCCGCACTTCTCGCAAGCCGTAGGATCCGTCTCAGACACAGTTATGTGTCCGCAGTCCGCACATGTCCATGCCGGGATTCTGTGCCCCCACCAGAGCTGGCGCGATATGCACCAGTCGCGGATGTTCTCCATCCACTGAAAATAAGTCTTCTCCCACTGCTCCGGTATCCAGCGAATCTTGCCGTCCCGCACGGCCTTCACGCCACGCTCCGCCAAGGGCTTTGCTCGGACGAACCACTGCTCCGACAGATAAGGCTCTACCGTCGTGCCGCAGCGGTAGCAGTGCCCGACTGAGTGAGTCATCTCCTCGACCTTCACGAGAAGCCCCTGAGACTCCAAGTCCTTGGCCGCCTCCTCGCGGGCTTCGAGAATGGACATGCCTTTATATTTTCCCGCCGCCTCGTTCATAAACCCCTCGCCGTTTATGACTTGCAGCTGCGGCAAGTTGTGGCGCTGCCCCACCAAAAAGTCATTGGGGTCGTGAGCCGGCGTTATCTTTACGCAACCCGTGCCGAACTCCGGATCCACCATGTTATCCTCGATTATGGGAATTATTCTGTCGGTGAGCGGAACGCGCACACGAACACCTATGAGCGGCTTGAACCGCTCGCTTCTCGGATGGACGGCTATAGCCGCGTCGCCCAAGATAGTCTCAGGCCGCGTCGTCGCCACGACAATCTCGCCCGTGCCGTCCTCAAACGGATAGCGGACGTAGTAGAACTTGCCCGGCTTATCGTCATACTCGACCTCAATGTCGGAAAGAGCGGTGTGACAGCGCGAGCACCAATTGATTATATATTTGCCCCTGTATATGAGGTCTTTTTTATAAAGATCGACAAAAACTTTCCGCACGGCGCGCGACAATCCCTCGTCAAACGTGAAGCGCTCGCGCCGCCAGTCGCAGGAGTTGCCGAGCTTCTTCATCTGGGTTATTATGCGTTCGCCATATAGCTTCTTCCACTCCCAGACCTTTTCAATAAACGCCTCGCGTCCAAGCTCGTGACGGTTCGTCCCCTGCGCGGCGAGGCTCTTCTCGACGACGTTTTGCGTCGCTATGCCGGCGTGGTCGGTCCCCGGCAGCCAAAGGACGCTGTATCCCTGCATCCGCCGCGTCCGGCACATTATATCCTGAAAGGTGTTGTTGAACGCGTGCCCCATGTGCAGTGAGCCGGTTACGTTCGGCGGAGGTATAACTATCGAAAAAGCCGGCTTCGATTTATCGACTTCTGCGTTGAAAAGCCCCTTGTCAAGCCAGTCGGCGTACCATTTTTCCTCTAAAGCCTCGGGCGTGTATCCCTTGGCCAAATCTCTGTTCCTTTTCATCCGAGCATCTCCTTCGCGTTTCGCCGCCCAAATAACGTTTAATATCAGTTATATTACTCAAACTTCGCAGTAAACTTCCATCTCTCGAACCTTGAAAATTCAATAAAAAGTAACAATAACAGGTTAAAAAATAGCGGCATGAGTTCTCTTTAGGGTAAAATTGTATTGCAGAACAAAATAAACCCGGGGAGGCTCATGCCATAAGAAGCATAACACAGCAAAATCTTTTTGAAAATGAAGTTTCTTCGATGATTAAATTTTCTTTCGTTCATTCAGTCTTGGCGGTATTCTGAAGAAAGTGGGAGCTTATAAGGAGAAAAGTGTTGCGCCTGTAACTCTTTTGCAGAAGCTTTTGTCCATCTTGCGGGCTTCCTGTATGCGTGTCTTCTCATTCTCCGAAGAGAGAAGATTAGAATTTACAGTATGAGGTTGTGTTATACTCAAGTGCTGAATAATTTGCCAGAATCCAAAGAGATAAGTTCTGCCGCCTAATTGACTGTCTGGTAAATTTGAAGGCAAATGAGCATAATACCAATCCGCGATCTAACGGACAAGGGCGGACACATAGGTCCGCCCTTATGCTGTACGCGGTAAAATATTGAAGCGCCGCGAAATTGCAAGGCTTGCGGCAAATTTCGCGGTTAGCGTTTATTTATGGAAGGTTGTTTTGAAAAGCCAAAAACCAAGACAGCGCGGCGAATGTCTTGCCGTCTTTTATAACTGACCTGCCGAGCGACGTCTCTTTTCCGGACAAAAGCGCCGGGAGCTCGCTGACGGGGACGGTGACAGTGTTAACGTTTTCGTCGTCGTCCTGCGGCAGCGGCGCGCTCGTCAGGTCTCTCGCTAAAAAAATGGTCAGTGATTCGGTGCAAAAGCCGGGGGAGGAGTAGATTTTGCCAATTTCCGTCAAAGAGCCTGGTTTGTATCCAAGCTCTTCGCGCGTCTCGCGCGTAGCGGCTTCGGCGGCCTCTTCGCCGCGCTCGATAAGCCCCGCGCATATCTCTATTGTCTCCTCCCCTACGGCGTAGCGAAACTGGCGAACTAAGAGCAGGTTGTCGCCCGATACGGCCAGAACGCCCACGGCGTCTTTATGTTCGACGACCTCGCGCGTGGACGTCCTGCCGCTTGGCAAGCCCACTTTGTCGACGCGCAAGTTCAGTATGCGCCCCTCGTAAAGCCGCTCGCCGGAGATGAAGCTCTCGCGTCCCGTCTCGCTCATGTTGCCCCGTCAGCGCGGCTCTATGGCAGCGGGCTTTTGTGGAAGATCTCGTAGCCCTCGTTGAAGGCGCTGACGTTGAGATCCGCTATCTTGCCGGCCGGGAAATGGTCGGCTATGGCCTTGCGCAGCGAGTCGGACGAGGCTATTTTTTCGAGGTCTAAAACCCGCCCTACGCAGCCCAGCGCCACCATGTTGGTGACTATCTCGTTTTTCAGAATATCCCGCGCCGCGCGCACTATCGGCAGGGAGTAAGTGCGGGCGTCTATCCTGCTCTGAAACTCCTCGACGCTCCCGCGCCCGTAGGACGCACCGTTGCCCGGTATATCGGTCACAAAAAAGTCGTCGTAGACTATGCGTCCGCCAGGCGACGTGTCAGGGGCGTACTCGACGGCCGCCTGATTCAGGATGACCTGAAGGTCGGGCGCTATGACTTTGGGATAGTCTATCGGCTCTCTCGATATGACGACCTCGGCTTTGGACTTGCCGCCGCGCGCCTCGGGGCCGTATGCCTGAGACTGCACAACATAAAGCCCGGTCTCATAAAGGGTTATAGCTTGCCCGATTATCTCTGTCGCCAAAATGACTCCTTGGCCTCCGGAACCGGCTAAACGAATTTCAAATCTTTCTCCGGCCATTGTCCCCTACCCCCTCTGAGCCTTTTCGATGACTTTTTTGTACTGTTCGGTGTACTCCGGCATGCTCTTGTCCACGAACTCGCCGACTACGATCTTGCCGGCCAGCTCCTCGCCCGTCATGGTCTTGGCCTTTGTGAGAGGCACGGACGCCTCTTTGAAGAAGTTGTAGTTGTCCATAGGGGCGCGGCGGTTGTTTTTGCGGCCAAACTGCGTGTGGCAGTGGGTGACTATCTCCACGACGGAGAAGCCCTTGTTTTTGATGCCGTTTACAATGAAGCTCTCGGCCTGTTTCGGGTTGGCTATGGTCGTTCTCGCGACATATGACGCGCCGGCGCCTTCCGCCAGCTTGCAGATGTCGAACGCCGGGTCCACAACGCCCCAGGGCGCGGTGGTGGCCCATGCTCCGACGGGAGTGGTCGGGCTGGCCTGTCCGCCGGTCATGCCGTAGATGTTGTTGTTCATGACTATGGCGGTTATGTCTATGTTGCGGCGGCAGGCGTGGATAAAGTGGTTGCCGCCTATGGCGGAGCAGTCTCCGTCGCCCATCACGTCGATGACCGTGAGTTCGGGGTTGAACATCTTTATACCCGTGGAGAAAGCGAGGGAGCGTCCGTGTGTCGAGTGGAGGGTGTTTGCGTTTATATAGCCCGCCATGCGGCTGGAGCAGCCTATACCGGACGCCAGCACCGTGTTGGGTTTATCTTTTTTGAGAGCTATAAGAGCCCTTATGATGGAGTGCATGATTATCCCGTGCCCGCACCCCGGACACCAAATGTGCGGCATAAACCGCGTCCGAAGCCAGCTCAGAACCTCATTATTAGGCATCTATGCCACCTCCTCTATGACTTTTACAATCTCTTGCGGCTTGAAAAGCTCTCCGTTCACGAGATTGACCCCGCGAACCTCGCTTCTGCCCCTGATTACCCTCTCCACCTCGAGAACCATCTGTCCGCAGTTCAGCTCGGGCACAAGGATGACTTTAGCGCCGAGCGCGTCCTTCGCCAACTCCTCTCCCGGGAAAGGCCAAAGCGTTATGGGGCGGAAGAACCCGGCCGGTATGCCCTTCTTCCGGGCGTCTCTGACGGCTCTGAGAGCTGAGCGTCCTACGCTTCCGTATGCCACGACTACGACGTTGGCTCCGGACATGGATTCGGACTCATACTCCACTATGTCGCCGCGCGCCCTGTCGACTTTGTTCATCAGGCGCAGCATTTTCTTTTCAATTTCGGGAGGGTTGTTGGTGGGGAAGCCCCAATCGTTTGTAGTGAGGCCCGTGACGTGCCAAGAGTAGCCGTCGCCGAACGACGCCATGGGCGGCACGCCGGTGCGCGGGTCGGCTTCATAGGGCGTAAATTTTTCGGGCTTGACGGTCGGGCGGGCGCGGTTCAGTATCTCAATTGCGGCGGCGTCTTTTTTGACGACCTTCTCTCTCATGTGCCCCACCACTTCGTCAGAGAGAATCAAAACGGGCTGACGGAAGCGCTCCGCCATATTGAAAGCCTTTATGGCGAGGTCGTAGCACTCCTGCACGGAAGAGGGAGAATAGCAGATAGTGGCGTGGTCGCCGTGAGTGCCCCATCTTGCCTGCATGACGTCCTGCTGCGCCGTCTTTGTGGGAAGCCCCGTCGAGGGGCCGCCCCGCATGACGTTTACGACCACGATGGGGACCTCGGCTATATAGGCGAGCCCAAGGTTTTCCTGTTTCAGCGAAAAGCCGGGGCCGGACGTGGCCGTCAGGGACTTCGCGCCGGCTATAGAAGCGCCGATAATGGAGGCCATCCCAGCTATCTCGTCCTCCATCTGGATGAATTTTCCGCCCCTTCTGGGCAGCTCCTCGGCCATGACTTCCGCTATTTCCGTCGAAGGCGTGATGGGATAGCCGCCGTAGAAGTTACAGCCGGCCAAGAGCGCCCCATGCGCCAGGGCCGTGTTTCCCTGCCAAAACGCCACGTTAGACGCGTCAGCCATTCTTCTCATCCTCCTTTCGCTCCGTGACCGTAATGGCCAAATCAGGGCATATATTTTCACATTGCCTGCATCCTACGCAGTCTCCGTCGCGCGCGGCCTCGGACTTTAAACGAGCGCTTATTTCCAGAACGGACTTAGGGCAGATACCCACACAAAGACCGCACCCCTTACACCATGCGCTGTTGACGTCAATTCTGAATTTAGCCAAGTGACAGCACACCCCTTTCGTCATTTGCTATTTTTACTAAACTAAACATCTTTACTAAACATACGTTATATTTTATTCAATTTTGCGGCCGCTGCAATCGGAAATTATGGCGCGAAACAGCAAAATACGCAAAATACGCAAAATTAACAATTGCATGTTTATCCGCTCAATTCGCGCGCCATATTTATTTCGCGTCTTTATCCCAGCTGGTAATTTTTCCGACGTCCGAAAGAGTGCGCTGCACAAAAAGCTCCTCGGAAAGGCTCAAATCTATTATTTGCATTTTATTGACCTTATATCCCATTTTGTCTATCTGGAGCGACACGGAGGGGCGCATGAGGTCTTTGTCACGGGCGCCGACCACTATGCCCATGCTGCCGTCGGAAAGCTCGACCACTGTGCCGGGGGGGTAGAGACCGATGGACAGAAGCAAAGTTCTAACGACATCCGCGTCAAAATGCGCCCCCATGTTCCCCACCATGATATTGACCGCCGCGCGGCTGGCCATGGGTTCCTTGTACACCCGTCTCGCTGTGAGCGCGTCAAAAACATCAGCCACGGCGGCTATTCTGCCCGCTTGGGGTATATCACTGCCCACTAATCCGTCAGGATAGCCGCCGCCGCCAACACGCTCATGGTGACCTCGAATTACGGCCAAAACAGCGGGGTCGGTGACGCCGTTTTGTATAGCTATTTGCTCTCCGAAGCCTGGGTGCTGCTTCATTATCTCAAATTCTTCATCTGTGAGTTTTCCCGGTTTGTTCAGCACGTTCTGCGGAACGAGGGCTTTGCCCAGATCGTGCAAAATACCGCCGACCGAGAGCTGTTCGGCAATTTCGTGATTGCCCGGGAACATCTTGCCGGCCAGATAACCCCCAAGAAGCGTCACGTTCAGGGAATGCTTATACGTATATTCGTCCCAGCTTTTCACTTGACCGAGGCAAAGCATGACCTGCGGCGCGTCCACAACTTCCTTGGCCAATTTTTTGCCCTGCTCGGCCAAGTTGGAGACGTCCTCCGGCGTACAGGCCCCCTCCGATATGTGCCCGTAAACATTGCTGAGCTGTTCGACCGTCTCGTAGGCCAACTCCGGATCTATAGTCGCTGATTGAACTTCAGACTTATGTAAAATGCTTTCGAGTTCATTTATATCGAGCGTGTTTTCGATGATTATCGGAATAGAGAAAATCCCCCAGCGTTGGAGTGTTCTTTCTAAATTATCGACGGACGAGATAAGAGACGCAAGCTCGGCCCCTCTCGGCAGGAGAATAGTGCCCCGCTCGGTCAACACGTCGTCAGCCACGCGAGCCGTACTGTTTGTGTACTCGCGCATCTCTTCAAGAGAAATTCGTCTCTTGAATACTCTCAGGCCGGAATTTTCTCCCAAACCGGTAAATCCATCGTCAGGCATATCGCACCTCGCTCACAAAACTTCGTTTACAAGAAAAATCAAACTTTTCCGTACAGCCTGTATTTCATTCCGCTTTCGTAGGCCGTCCAGGCGCCGTTGCTTCTCAGGGTCAGGCTGCGTTTTTCGCGCTCTCCTGGCTCGCTGTCAGTACCCGGAAATTCCCCGCGCCTCAAAAACCGCTCCGCGGTCAGGAATGAATTTCCAAGCTCGTTCAAAGAGAATTTTAGCACAAATCGCGCTATTTCCCCCGCCTCCACCGTCCAAGGGCGAATAACGTTCCCCGCCACGCCGTCTATATAGGCGTCCTTGCTTCGGTAAAACTCCTCGTCAATTGACAGGACGGCCCAAGGGAAAAGAGAGGGCAGACGGAACGAATAGGGCATGTCGGAGTTTGTCTGAAACGCCCAGTCGCAGATGGCGTCCCGAGCGCCGCCTTCCCCTGACAAGCAAAGCCTGAGAACGCCCCGGGCGGAGGGGCGGTTTATCCATTCGTCCATCTCTAAGGATAAGGTTTTCCCCCCCGCTATCAGCTCCATCCAGGGTTTGTCGAGCGCAAGCCTGGCTAAGTGCGGGCTGTAGCAGGGCAGGGCCGCTATAGCCGAAGCGGAGTCTTGTCCGTAAACCTGATCGAAAGGAATCACAAGCTCCCACTCCGCGCCTTCTATCTCGACGTTAGCGGTGTTCACAAACTCCCATAAAATCCTGTCGCTCTCGCGTTCATGTATCATCACGAGAACCGGAACGGAATGCTGAAGCCAATAGACCAAGTGCGGCATTTCACCTCGATATATATAACCCCGCGCGCTGCGCTCTAATTTAGTGCTCCCGTCCGAACGAACCTGCAGGCCTATAGTCTTTCCCGGTCTGGGGAAGTCTTCCGTCACCTCTAAGTGCGCGCCCAACCCCGTATCTCCGCTGAATTGCTCCCTGAAGAGCAGTTGCGGCAAAGACGCGGATATCCGCCCTACCGTATAAAGACCGACCCGTTCGGCCATATCGTTCAAAGAAGATCACCTCTCACCCTCGCGACGCTGATCAATATATAATCTTCAGACATTTTACCCTATCTTAAGATGGAGTTTAAGTGAGAAGATAGTATCAACGCTACAAAATAAATAGATTATAGTAAAATATACCAATTATACGAATGAGAGTCAATGGAAAGTAAAGTTTTAATCTAAAGTTGAGAGGCGGAGATTTACAATAAATATTCGTGTATGGCTCGCGGACTCGTGCCTTGTTTTTTGCGCGGTTCTCTGGGGAATGGGTTTTGTGGCTATGAAGGACTCGCTCGCCTTCTATCCGACATGGTGGCTGCTCTTCGTGCGTTTCGGAGGAGGGACGCTCTTGATGGGTGCCTGCTTCTACGCGCGTATAGCGGCGAGTTTCAAAAGCGGACATGCCCTGCTCGACGCCGTTCGCGGCGCGGTTATCGGCATTTTTCTTTTTTTGGGCATGGGCATCCAGACCCTCGGCCTCAACTTCACCACGGCCAGCAAACAGGCGTTTCTGGTGGCCGGGTATATAGTTATGGTGCCTCTCATAGTATGGGCTACGAGCAGAAAATTCCCCGGCTGGCTCTGCGTCGCGGACTCTGTCATATGCTTCGTGGGCATGGGCTTTTTGACGTCGGACGTAGCGGACCCGCTCAATATAGGGGACATATTGGCCATCTGCGCCGCCCTGTTTTTCGCGGCGCAGATAATTGCCATATCGCGTTGCGCGGCTAAAAGCGACCCGTTCGTCCTCACGTTTTGGCAGTTTCTCGTCTCGGCTGTTTTGTCGCTGTCGCTGGCGCTCGTTTTTGACGGGGGTTTTGTGTGGCGCGGAGCGGATAGTTTGCCCGGGTTGTTTTTCGTGACGGTTTTTTGCACGTTTTTGTGTTTTCTGATCCAAAACGTCGCGCAAAAACACACGAGCGCCGCTCACGCGGCGCTTCTTCTGGGGCTGGAATCCGTGTTCGGCCTCCTGGGAGGCGTTTTTCTTCTGGGCGATACCTTTACGTTTCAGATGGGCTTGGGATGTTCTTTAATATTCGGCGCGGTAATACTGGCGGAAGCCGCGCCGGCGTTTTTGAAAAAGTGACCGGCGCGTATTGTATCTCGTCAATTATCAAAGGCGGCTTTGACTCCTTAAAGAAAGTCCCCGCCTCGCGCCGGATACCAACACAGCTCCGAACATCTTTCGTAAGTTCTTTTAACGCCGCTTCCGCGTGCCTTCTTATATACATAACGCCCCTCTTTTGGCGCACGGCCGTTTCATAAAAAATTTCAGACTTAAGAAGAATATACAAAAGGGAAGCCTCCCGCATCTCGCGGCTTCCCTTTTTGCTGTTTTGCAATGCTTTAGGCTGTCTATCTGTCTTGTTTACTATCAAGGAACTAATGTTTGGAGCTTATCTATCGGCAATTCAGCAATCTCGGCGACTTCCAGCAACGTCATGCCGCGCGCCAGCAACTTTCGCGCCATATCAAAAGCCTTTTCAACTCTGCCTTCAGCTTTGCCTTCAGCCTTACCTTCAGCTCTGCCTTTCTCAATACCTTTCTCAATACCTTTTAGTTCCGCTTTTTTCGCCGCTTTTTTCGCCGCTTCTTCCGAATAGGTCAAAATTCTATCCTGCAACATCACATCCGTCGAGTAGACAGCGAACAATCTTAACATTCGAAGTGATAAGACTGTCCACTGCCCCTCACGGAACCGTACTTGCGGTTTTCCCGCATACGGCTCTTCAAATCAGCTTCGGTTCAAAAGTCCATATTGGCTGATTGATACCTTATATCCTTCAGTT
>BOCC01000085.1 GCA_026002715.1 Synergistales bacterium | reverse complement strand
CTCGGCTGTTTTCTCGGGCGGCAACATGGGCTCGATGATTTTGAGCTGGAGCTTTTTGTCCATGGGGCTCAGGGGCGCGGTGGCCTTCGGGCCGCTTTGCGCGGCTCTGTTTTTCAAGGGCAGAATACAGGGTAAGTTCGCTATAGCGGCCATGGTTGCCGGGCCTCTTTTTGTGCTTTTGGGGAAGTTCTTTCTGCCTGCAAGTATAGACCCGCTGTTTCCCGGCATGGCGGCGAATATTCTGGTTCTTATACTCGCTCCCAAACGCTGACCCCTCAAGGTAGCCCAAAACCCTTGGAAAATCAAGGTTTTGGGCTCGCGCGGATCGGGTCTTATTCAGTCTTTCAGAGGATAGAGATCGGTGCTGAGGTATTTGAAGCCGCTGTCGCAGATGACGACGGCGACGGTTTTGCCTTTCTCGGCTCCTTGAAGTAGCTTTCTGGCCGCGGCTACGTTGGCTCCGGCTGAGAACCCGCAGAAAATACCCTCCACGCTCGACAAAAGACGCGCGCATTCTATCGCTTCTTCGTCGGAAACGGAAACGCAGCCGGTGATAAGCGAGCGATCCAGAAAGGGCACCTCTCGGGCGTACCCGCCTCCCTGAATATGGTGTCCCGCCTCTTCTTTGGGCTTCTCTCCGCTGTAGTAAGGAGCGTTTGCGGGTTCGATCAGATAGCAGCGCGTTTTGGGCTCGTGACGCTTCATGGCGGTCGCGATGCCGACAAAACCACCGCCCGTCCCGACGAAATCGGCTATTGCGTCGATTTTTCCTTCCGACTGTTCCCACATCTCGTCGCCTGTCGTCTCTTGAGCAACCGCGTTGTCGGCGTTATGAAACTGTCCCACGCAAAAAGCCCCCAGCTCTTTGGTAAGGCGCTCCGTTTCCTCTATGACCAAATCCAAGTCCGCCGCGCTGACCTCCCCCGATTTAGACCCCGGCGCCTGATCCACCCTAACGACCTTAGCGCCGAACGCGTTGGAAACGCGCACTCTCTCAATAGAGTTGCCCTTGGACATAACGGCGATGAAGGGATAACCCAGAAGAGCGCAGACCAACGCCAACCCATTGCCCGTGTTCCCGCTCGTCTCCTCGATGACGGTCTGTCCGCGCTTCAGCAGGCCCTTACGCTCCGCCGAGCGGATCATCCCGAGGGCTATACGGTCTTTTTTGCTGCCCGACGGGTTCAGGTGGTCCAATTTCGCGAGGATGCGCCCCTCGACCTTCCAGTGTTTCACAAGACGTTCGAGGTTGACGAGAGGCGTGTTGCCTATAGCTTCCAATATACTCCCCATCACTGCCATGCGCGTATGCCCCCTAAAATAATATTATTGAGATGCAATGCAATACACCTCTACACAACACCATATTCTACTCATAAAACAAGTCAATAATACTATAAATGGGCTTGCTGTCAATGTTTATAAAATTTATGTATTAAATCACCATTGTGATCTTTATGATAATTTGATGATAATTTTATGATAATTTGATGATAATTTGATGATAATTTGAATGGCGGAATTCCTGAAATTTAGTTTTATACGCTTTGCGCGATCTCTTCCCATCGGATATAGTCTCGATCCAGAGATCGCTCCAACTCAGCCCTTTCAGCCGCGAGCGCGCGCGATAGGTCGGAATCGGTAAAAGTTTCGGGCAAACATAAAGACGCGTCTATCTCACTCTTACGCGTCTCTTGTTTGGCTATGGCGGCTTCGAGAGACGACAGTTCTTTTTTGATCGCCCGCTCCGCCTCCCGTTTGGCTTTTAGGTTTTCGTTCCCCTGCTTTGCGTCTTTTTTGTGTTCGGGTATGTTCTCAAAAGACTCTTTTTTCAAAATCTCCTCCCGCTTTTCCAAAAACCAGGAGTAATTGCCCGGATAGTCGTAGATTTTGCCGCCGCGTATCTCTATGACGCGGTCCGCGAGAGCGTCTAAAAAGTGGCGGTCGTGGGAGACTATGAGAAGCGCGCCTCCGTACTGAAGCAAGGCTCTCTGAAAAAGGTCTTTGGTTTTCATGTCGAGATGGTTTGTCGGCTCGTCGAGTATCAGGAAATTCGTCTCAGAGAGCATTAGCTTGAAGAGGGCCAACCTCGCCTTTTCTCCGCCGGATAGGACTGACACCGATTTTTGTATGTCCGCGCCCGAAAAAAGAAAAGAACCTAAGAGCGTGCGGCGGTCGGCCTCGAGTAGTTTGGACGGCGCGGTGCGAGCCTCCTCCCATACGGTGCGCGAGTAGTTCACGTTTTGCGCGCTCTCCTGAGAGTAGAACGCGCGCTTGACGTTATGCCCCAAGCTCACGCCGCCCGTGTCCGGCTCCTCCGTCTGGCTCAAAATTCTCAGCAGCGTCGATTTGCCCGCGCCGTTCACGCCCACAAGCGCGACTCTTTCGCCTCGGGCGATAGTAAGCGCGACACCGCTGAAAACCTGAGTCGCGCCGTAGCTTTTTGAGAGGTTTTTCGCGCTCAAAATCTCGCGCCCGCTTTCGGGTGCTTCGGGGATGCGAAAACGCACGGTTTTTGAGGGACCCGATAACTCTTGAATATCCATTTTTTCGAGCTGGCGAAGACGGCTTTGCACCTGCGCGGCCTTTGAGGACTTGTAGCGAAAGCGCGATATAAAACGTTCTATATCAGCCACCTTAGCCTTCTGCTCGGCAACGGTTTTTTCGAGACGTCCCTTGGAGAGCTCTTTTTCTATGAGATAACGTTCGTAGTTCCAAGGATAAACCGTCAGTTTGCCGCGATCTAACTCCGCTATTTCCTTTATCGTATTGTCCAGAAAGCGTCTGTCATGTGAGACGGCCACGACCGCGCCGACATGCGCGTTTATCCAAGACTCAAGCCACTCCATGCTTTCGGAGTCGAGATGGTTGGTCGGTTCATCCATAAGCAAAACATCAGGGCGCAACAGCAAAAGAGCGGACAACGCTATCCTCATCTTCCAGCCGCCCGAGAACTCCGCGCAGCCTCGCGCCTCGTCGCCGTCCGCAAATCCCAAGCCGTATAAAATCTTACGGGCGGACAAATCGAACTCAAACCCGCCGAGAGACTCAAAACGCCGAGCGGCGCGCGAATGCTCCTCCAAGAGGGACGGCAGAGATTTGGAGTGAGCGTTTGTGTTTGAAATCTCGTTTTCCAATACGCGCAGACGCTCCTCCGCCGCCGACAGTCCGACGCGGCGTCTGAGATATTCCAAGACCGTTCCGCCCCGCTCCAACTCCGCGCGGCCAGCGCCAAGCTCCGTAAGGTCTTGCGGCAAATAGCCTACGGTCTGATTTTTAGAGCGCGAAATAACGCCGTCGTCAGACTCCGCTTCTCTCACCAAAATACGAAGGAGAGTCGTCTTGCCCGCGCCGTTGTCCCCTACAAGACCAAAACGCGCGCCGTCGCCGATTCTCCAGTCCACCCCGTCAAAAATAACACGCTCGCCAAAGCTCAGGCGAAGCCCTTTTATGTCTATCATATTTTGGCGGCGTCACCAAGGCGCGACACCTTATGTGCCCGCTTGTATTCGTACATTTTTTCGTCCGCGTTCGCAAGAAGTTTGCTTGGGGGTAGGGTGTTATTTTTGTCGACCGACACCACTCCGTAGCTTATGCTGTAGGGGTTTATGGCGCTTGGCGAGGCTTTTTGCTCTCTGAGTTTAGTTCGGATTTCCTCAAGGCGCTCCTCGGCCGCTTTCAGCTCCCAGTCTCTGAGCAGCAGCATGAATTCGTCTCCCCCCAGACGAAATATCATCATGTCTTTGGTAAAAGCCCCCAGGGTCTCAGTGGTCAACAGGATATAAGAGTCACCGGCCTCATGTCCGTATGCGTCGTTGACGTACTTCAGATAATCTATGTCTATAAAACATATGAGAAAACTTAGACCCTCAGATATCCATTTATTGAGTATTTCCATACCGTAATGGCGGTTGTACGCCCCTGTCAGCGCGTCACGGTACGCATAAGCCTCCAACTGCGAGTAGCGTATTTTTTCGAGCGTGATGTCGGCCAGCACAAAAACCGCGGCGTCGCGTCCATACCAGCGCAACGGATAGCGCTCTACGGAGATATACTGCGGTTTCTCCGCGTCCGACAGATCTAACTCCGTCGAGCTTGGGGAATCTAATCCCTCGTTCCGCTCGACCTGCTCGGTTATCCATTTAAATACATAAGGCATAAATTTTCTTTTTTTAAGAAACTGCTCCACCGGATGATTCAGAAAAAGCCATTCCTGCGGCGTTTCGATATCCACGACCGCTATCAGCTGATGCAGGCAGGCGGTTACCGCCTCAAATAGACTGTTGCTCTGCTCGAGGGCCTTGGCCTTTTCTTGCCCGTTTTTTATTTCTACGTTCAGAGCGTCTCTTCGTTCTTTCAGCTGCTCTACCATAACATTGAACGAATCGGCAAATTCGCCCATAAACTCCACACGCTGACCGTAGTCACCCTTGGCTATCTGCATAGTCTGCCAAGTCAGGTGAGAGAGTGAGGAATGCAGGGACTTGAGGGGAGAGGCCATCTCGTTTTCTCTGGATGGAAGCTTTGCCCTGAGAACGTCTCCTTTTGAAAGGGATTTCGCCAAGTTGTTTACCTCTATTACGCACTCGGCAAAGAACTGTAGTCCCGATGCGAACGCGTGAAGCTCTTCCGGGAGCGACGATATGTCAAGATGAGCCTTGAGAGGCGCGTAAAGCACATCGCACAAGTACTTATATAGAAGATCGCCTATAAAGCCCAGATTGTCGCGGCCATTATTGTCTTGGGCCATCTTACAACGCTCCCGTCTTAAAAATCCAATATCGCGGCTGTTCTATCTTAATCTCAATCTTAATCTCAATCCTAATCTTAATCGTTTGTAACCGAACCGTTAAAACGACAGACGCGGTCTCCGGTAGCCCAACAGTCAACCTCTCTCACGTCGTATTTTTTGCCGGTGTAAGCCTCGAGTATCCCGGCGATGAACCCCTCGTCATAATAGCAGACCGTTTCGTTTGTCACCGGAAGGCCGCTGCAATCTAAATCCTGACCGACCGTCAGCACGATTTTGCCCGTATCCGGGTCGAACGCCTCCATCCTCAGGATGCCTATTTTCAGATCATGCAAAGATTTTTGCAGGGCGGCCAGAAAAGGATTGAAATCCAAAGAAAGATCGAGCGTATGTTTGGCGTACTCGCTGCCGGCGAGATGACCGGCGTTACGAAAATGCTCGTTTGCCTTGTCCATGCCATAGGCTTTGGCTAATTCGTCCAGCATGGTGTATTGCATAAGGCGATAGACAAGCACGGGCATATCTTCGCCGAGATCTCCGCGTCCTTCCGCTATGTCTCCGATGTTATCCCAAGAAAATGTGCTATGCTTAATGTCCTGCGCAAATATATTCTTCATAAAATATGCTCGCTCCTTTACAGTTTATACCGCAAACAATGCCGCTTATAATTTTAACCTATTTTTCATAAATAACATAAATTAACTTTTGAATTCAATATCTCATTAATTGCGCCTCATATTTTGTTACCGTATGCACAGCAAACCGCGAACCATTATTCGGTGAAGTTGCAGATACCGTGGAAAATGTCAAGCGCAAAAATTTTGAGTTTCCCCAAAATCAAAACCTCAACGTTCTTATTTAGGAGGAGCTTAAACAAAGATGAAGAAAAAACTTTCAGATCTCTGCGTTTGGAATAAAGCGTGGGTATGTAAGCCGCAAACAGTCTATGCTCAAAGAGATAGAGGTGGTTCCAAACGATACCTTCTGACTTGTCTCTGCGCCATACCTTGGTTTTGACAGCCGTTACTTGTAGCCCGATTAGCAGAAAGCGCGTTCACTTATGCGGTGAGACCTGTCTTCTGAGGCGTAATATCGTATAATAAGCATAGTATTGGGAGGTGAATGTCTATGACAAAAACGAACAAGGTTGACATTCAACGAGACGACATGAAAACGCCGAACGGTGATTCTGATAAAACAGAACGCTTTGACTACGATGGCTTCTGGAAAGACCTTATCGACAGGTTCTTTTATTCTCTTCTTAAAAGAGCCATACCTGAACTTTATGAAGCAGCCGACAGGGAAACCAAACCGCGTCCGCTTGACAAAGAATTCACGGATATTCTCAACACCGCCGATCCCACGATTCATACAAGTCCGCACTTTGCGGACTACGTTATGGAAGTACCGCTCAAAAACGGAGACGCTGAGTGGATAATCCTGCACTGTGAGGCTCAGGGACATGGCGGAGGCAACATATCCGAGAGAATGCACCACTACAAATGCCTGATTTACGCTCATTACAGAAAAGAACCGGTCGCTCTCGCTATCATCACGGAGAGGCGCCCCATAGACGAAGCTCCCTATTATTCGCATAAGCACTATGGAACCGAGAGCGTTTACAGGTATAATAATCTCGCGCTGTCGGAACTTGACGACGACGAACTGATAGAATCCGACAACCCGATAGATATTGTGCTTTACGCGGCGAAGTTCGCTATGCAAACGAAAGAGGAACTCAAGAAATTCAACTTTCTTCGCAAAACGATTGAGCTTCTCGGCGAACGAGGTTGGAGTTTGAATGATAAACGAGACCTTCTGCTCTTTACAGAGCGTATCGTCAACATAAAAGACGAAGCGTTGATGGTCAAGTACAGCGAGATTTTGCGGCAATACAAAGAGGAGGGGAAAAATATGTATATACCTATAGCTTTGAGGGATCAAGCGGACGACCTGTTAGCGAGAGGCATGGAAAAAGGCATGGAAAAAGGCAAGCTCGAAGTGGCCCGCAACTTGCTTACCAATGGTATATCGCTGGATATTATCGTTAAGAGTACAGGTTTGCCTATGGACCAAATTCAGAGCATGATGAACTAATGGGCCAATCCTTTTTACCGAATAGAGAGTTATCCAAATGTCAACAGGTTAAGCGAAGCCAACAATCCCGACAACCCGATAGATATTGTGCTTTACGCGGCGAAGTTCGCCATGCAAACGAAAGAGGAACTCAAGAAATTCAACTTTCTTCGCAAAACGATTGAGCTTCTCGGCGAACGAGGTTGGAGTTTGAATGATAAACGAGACCTTCTGCTCTTTACAGAGCGTATCGTCAACATAAAAGACGAAGCGTTGATGGTCAAGTACAGCGAGATTTTGCGGCAATACAAAGAGGAGGGGAAAAATATGTATATACCTATAGCTTTGAGGGATCAAGCGGACGACCTGTTAGCGAGAGGCATGGAAAAAGGCATGGAAAAAGGCATGGAAAAAGGCAAGCTCGAAGTGGCCCGCAACTTGCTTACCAATGGTATATCGCTGGATATTATCGTTAAGAGTACAGGTTTGCCTATGGACCAGGTTCGTGGCATGATGAACTGACAAGCCAATCCACTTTGCCGAATAGAAAGGTATTCCCTGTATGTAAATGACAATTACAGGGGATTTTTTTATCTTGTGTTCCAACATCGTCACACAAGACGCGTTGTATATACCTTTTGTTTAGAAATACGAAAATGGAAAGACAACATCTTCCTGCATGAATATCCCGAATTTCTTACCCGGGCGAATCTTTAAATCAAACGTCTTTTATCTGACGAAAAAATGCTTTTAATCCAGTTTTACAGGAAGAATCCAGTTCTTTCATCTCAACTCCCCGCAAGGCGGCTTCCAGATGATATAAAATTACCACGCAAGTTGACGGATATTTTGCCTTTAGCCGAAACACCGCTTCTTTGCTGCCCACTTCCCGAAGAGATTCCGCGGAGTATATCCCCACGGACTTCAATTTTTTCTCTATTGTTTTGCCGAGATTCAGCGACGTTATTTCAGCCATTCGATTTATCCATCCTTCGAGTATACCCCCGGCTTTGCCGGGGGTATATGGACTTCTATAGAGAGTACTGCTGCGCTACAAGATCGTATAGTCCTAGCTCCTTGAGGCGGACAACGGGAGCTTTGAAAGTCGCCGTTACCGAACCCGGCGCGCGGCCAATTTCAAGGCCGCCAACAACGGTGATGCGATTCATAACTTGAGGCACCGTCATTCCCAACAGTTTCGACGCCCGCTCCATCGCGCACATAACGGCGGCGTTCAGATTTTCCCCTGTCCCAATGAAACTGATTGGCGCGTTTTCTTCCAAGGGAACGTCCCACCGCGCGGAAAGACGTTGAGCCGTATTTTTCTCGGCTTGTGTGAGGAATCGAGCCAAATGCGGAAGGTCTTCCTCCACAGGAAGAAGAATAGGGCCTTCCAGATTCAGCTTTTTTAGAACTTTTACCTGCAACAAAACTACACCGGAGACATCGCAGGTGTGCATCGCGATTTCGCCATCCCCCTGCATAGCGTGCATGTCTCCTGCATATATACCGCCGCCCGGCACCTTGACTGGAGCGATCAGGACAGCGCCGGCGCGTACACGGTTAATATCCATATGCCCGTCAGTGACGTATTTCAAGTCCTCTTTCGTGATTCCATATTTATGAGAAGCGCCGACAAGAAAACTACCGAAATCTCCCGCGTTATGAGAATCTGGGAAGGTCTTGCCGGGCACTGTTCCCAACTGCCCCATAAATGGGCGCGTGAGCAGCACCATTCCGGGAAGATCGCTTGGCGCAAGCGCAACGACCGGATTTTGTGCCGAATTGTCCGGGATTCTCATAAAGTCGTAAGGCTCAGCGGAGGCCTTTGCCACGGCTGCCTCGTTTAGGGTAATGCCCACCTGTCTGTCATCGTCGAAAGCAACAGTGTAGCCGCTTGTAAAAGCAAAGGAAGACGCGTTTTTGCCGCAAACATCGCAACGTATAGCGTCGGGGCCGGAGCCTTCGACGTGAGTTTTGGGGTACTGAGTGCCGCAGCTTGGACAGCGGGCATCGACTATAGCGTCACTGAGATTCTGTTCCCCGCGCATGTATTCGTTGCCGCTTGAAGTTCCCTGAGAGGTGACTTTTACTGACACAATGCGAATGGCGATAGCATCGCCGGGCTCGGCTCCCTCTACCGCGACGGGCTGAGTCACTTCATGGCCGCCCTCAATCGTTGGCGTGAGCATTGGCCCCCAGCAACCAGGCGCTGTATTGGCCACGATGTAACCCCCATCTTTTACCGGCCCAAGCATTTCACTGTCCGGGCCAATGGTGCCGTTTGTAAAAGTGTTGACAACTACCGTTTCTTGCGACATTTTCCCTATTCTCCTTTATAAGTTATTTGATTGCCTCTTCTCCAAAACGCGTTGGCTTTTTATCTCATTTTACCCCCAAAGTGCCCGCTTTTGTGCGTTCAAATATTTCGGGCGAAGGCTAAGGTATTAAAAATGGCGGTAAGTGCATAGCCCCTACTGCCTCGATGCGCGCGACAAAAGATCTTGCCTTATCGCGACTTCTGTTCTTTCTCAGAAGAGCTTCGGACTGTTTTGTCAAGGACTTTTTCGTGTTGGGGAAAAGTTTGCAATTATGTCTTGAAATCCGCACAGTTTCTGCGCTTTTGCAGAATTTAGAGGGTTGCGTTTGTTGTTTCTCCGCCTAGAGGGCATTATCATAGACGAGCGACAATTCAATAAAAGGCTCAGCTTTCGCCACAAGGTATGCTATCCCTAAAGTCGGATTATATATACTCAAAACATCATAATCCCGGAAAACAAGTGCGTTAAACTATCAAAAACCCTGTATTTATGCAGGGTAATTGTTTCCCCTTAATTTGAGTATATGTTATAATAAA
>BOCC01000084.1 GCA_026002715.1 Synergistales bacterium | reverse complement strand
CTGAACATGACATAGGTTTTACAGATATTATGGAAGTGCATACACTTGAACTGAAAAAGCTGCCCGAAGTGGCAGCGGACAACCCCAAGGAAAATGAATTACTCGACTGGCTCAGGCTTATCAGGTCAGACAGAGAGGAGGAGATAAAATTGCTTGCCACAAAGACCCCCGAGATGAAAATGGCCGTATCGAGATTAGTGCAGCTCTCAGCCGACGAACGGACAAGGATGCTGTACGAGGCGAGAGAGATGTACGCTATGGATGAGATGGTGAGAATTAGAGACGCTCATTCCAAAGGTATAGAGAAAGGTATAGAGAAAGGTATAGAGAAAGGTATAGAGAAAGGTATAGAGAAAGGCAAGGCTGATACGGCGGTCAATCTTTTACGTATGGACATTGACAAAAACACCATATCTAAAGCAACCGGTCTTTCTTTGGAGGAAATACAAAAACTGCGGAACGACCCAGGCTAATCTGGCTTATAATGCCCGTACAGAAACGGAAGAAGCTGTTTGCGTCCGTACCTAAATAAAATCATAACATCGGCAACGGCACTGTTAGCAAGGAGGTCTCAATGGACGCGTACAAAGTAGCAAAGTTCTTCAACACCGCGGGGCCGGGTATACCAGAAGACAATTATATGGTAGACCCACTACGTCGCATCGACTATGACGAAATTATCTCGCTTATAGATCAGAAGCGTTATTTTGTCCTCCACGCCCCGCGCCAAACCGGGAAGACGACTTCTCTCTTGGCTATGGCGGAGCGAATCAATGAAGATGGCCGTTATTATTGCGTCTACATAAACGTCGAGCCGGCACAGACGGCGCGGAATGACGTAACTCGCGGAATGACGGCTATTATGTCTTGCTTTGATAACGCCACTCGTCAGTTCTCAAGCCGGTTTACGCTTTTCACTCAGAACGACCCCAATGAAATTGTCTTAAAAAGAGGTTCCGAAGCCGCTCTGTCTTTCGCTCTGAAAAACTTTTGCGAAGCTATCGACAAACCATTAGTTCTTATGATAGACGAAATAGACTCACTCATAGGCGATACCCTCGTTTCTGTCCTGCGTCAACTTCGCGAAGGTTACGCTAACCGACCCAAATCATTCCCTATTGCCGTTATTCTCTGCGGCGTGCGAGACGTAAGAGACTATAGAATCCATATGGGAAACGGAGATATTGTAACAGGCGGCAGCTGCTTCAATATTAAAGCTGAATCTCTGCGCATCGGAGATTTTTCACAAGATGAGATAAAAGAGCTTTATGAACAGCATACGACAGAGACAGGGCAGATATTCGAGGAAGATATATACCCCAAAGTCTGGAATCTTACCCATGGTCAGCCTTGGCTCGTAAACGCCCTCGCTCTTCAGGCCACATGGAAGATGAGAGAGAACCGCGACAGAAGCCGACACATCACGCTCGACATGATAGAAGAAGCCGCTAACGAGCTTATCATAGAACGAGCAACGCATTTAGATCAACTTGCCGATAAATTGCGAGAGGACAGAGTACGTAGGGTTATCGCGCCAATGCTCAATGGCGAGACTTGGGACGTAAGCCCTGACAGTATGGACGACGATATACAGTATGTCATAGACTTGGGGTTAATCCGCAGGGAGAGTTACGACAAAGGACGAGTCGTGGTTATCTCCAATGATATATACAAAGAAGTTATACCGCGTCAACTGACATCCGCAACTCAGGATAATTTGGGGGCCACACATAAGCAGGCTTGGTACATATCCCCCGACGGTTCTCTCGATATGCCGAAGCTACTCCGAGCTTTTCAGCAGTTTTTTAGAGAAAACTCAGAGAGCTGGCTAGATCGTTTTGACTATAAAGAAGCCGGGTTTCAGTTATTATTACAGGCTTTCTTGCAAAGAATCGTAAACAGCGGCGGTTTGATAGACAGAGAATATGCCTTAGGGCGCGGGCGAGTTGATTTGCTTGTACGCTGGCGTTATCCTAAGGGAGCGGATATAAATACCCGTAAAGAACAGAGAATAGTTATCGAGCTAAAGGCGATAAGAGTCAAGACGCACAATGCGAGTAAAGTGCTTCCCGATGGCTTGGAACAAACCGTTCGCTACGCCTCTCGATGCAACGCTGGCGAGGCGCATTTGGTTATATGCGACGAGAGACCGGGAAAAACTTGGGATGAGAAGGTGTATGAACGCGTGGAAGAGTATAGTGGACGGAGCGTTTTGGTTTGGGGGGCATGAGACATTGTTAAAACAAAACTTGCAAGAGCTTACATTTCGGTCTACGGATGCTCTTGCCGATAAAATTAAGTCTTTTCCATCCGACGTACTGATTTATGGCGCGGGAGGGGGAGGCGGCGTCACGTTACGTCTGTTGCGCGATTATTCGGTGGAACCTACGGCTTTTATAGACAGAAACGCTGAACGCATAGGCTCGAAAGATGGGTTGCCCGTTTATCATCCATCGTCTTCCTCTGTGTCGGAATCTGTGAAAAAAAAGGCCGTTGTCCTGTTGGCGATCACTCTTCGCAAAAAAGAACGTGAGCAGATTATGAACGATTTAAGGGCGTGGGGATACGTGAATATTCTCGACGCTCAAGAGCTAAACGCCATGGCCGTCAATTTTTCAGATAATGCGTCCACTTGGGAGCAAAACATCAACAATGCCTCGCGGACTTTAGAACTTATGGCCGATGAAGAAAGCATGGAGACTTTTACGTCCGGCATTTTGGCTCACGCTTCTCGTGATTATGACGCCTGCTTTGAAACCGATGAGGAGTCGCAATATTTCTTGAAAAAAGTTCCTTTTTCGAAAGGATTTTCACGTTTTGTCGATTGCGGGGCTTATACCGGCGACACGATGAGAAAGTGGATGACTCATTGCGACGCGCCGGAGGCTTATGTAGGTTTTGAGCCGATGTTGCCCGTTTATGAGAAACTATCTCAAGAAGCCGAACACTTCACGGATAAAGTCAAAGCCTGTCTGTTATTTCCCTGCGCTGTAGGCAACCAAAATACAATATCGGGCTTGGACGACGACAGCCCGGGGTCGGCCAGCGTAACTAATGACGGAGTTTTAAAAATTCCCGTAGTCAGAATAGACGACGCGTTGAAAGTTTTTGCCCCGACTTTTATCAAAATGGACATTGAAGGCGCCGAGATAGACGCTCTATTGGGCGCGCGTAATACAATAACCCGCTACAAGCCCGATCTGGCGATATGCGTGTACCACGCAATCAACCATTATTGGGACATCCCTCTGCTCCTCGATTCTTGGAATCTTGGGTATAAATTTTATCTGAGAGCGCATAGCTCCGCGACGATGGAAACCGTTTTGTACGCCGTTCAGGAGGACTGATAAAAATGGCTGACATATCAAGAGCGGAGCTATATAAACAGTTGCCGCTGACTACGCCGTTTTCTTTGCATATATTCCCGTCGTATTTTTGCAACTTTCGCTGCTCTTATTGCTTGCATAGCTTGAGCGACGAAGCCCTGAAAAATATGCGTTTCGAGCGTCAAATGATGCCTTTGGATATATATAAAAAGGCTATTGACGACCTTTCTTTTTTTCCTGACAGATTTAAGGCGTTGATTTTCGCCGGACATGGCGAACCCTTGACCCATCCCGATATAGCTAAGATGGTCGCCTACGCCAAAGAAAAGCGGGCGGCGGACAGGGTAGAAATTGTGACAAACGGCTCTCTTTTGACGCAAAGCCTCTCGCGCGATCTTATAGACGCAGGGGTTGACAGGCTCAAAATCTCTATACAGGGGACGAGCGCCTTGAAATACAAAAATGTCAGCAGCGTGGATGTAGATTTTGATATATTTTTGAAAAATTTGGCATGGTTTTACGAGCATAAAACTATCACGGATGTCTATATCAAAATCATAGACGTGGCTCTCGACGGTAAGGAAGACGAAGAGCGTTTTCAAAGACTATTCGCGCCGCTTGCTGACATGGCGGCTGTGGAGTACGCCATTCCATTTGTAAAAGAGATAGACTATAATAGCTACGGCAAAAATACGGGCCTTGCCAAACAAGGACATAAAGCCAAAGGCACGATGGTTTGCGCCATGCCGTTTTATATGATTGTTCTCGCTCCAAACGGGGATGTACTGCCGTGCTGTTCAACGGAAATCCCTATATCTTTTGGCAATATAAACGAAGAGTCTCTGAGCGATATATGGAACTCTTCGCTTCGCAAGCGCTTTTTGGCGTTGCAGCTAAGAAACCGATTTGACAACGCCATATGCGCCAGATGTTCCGTCCCCAATTTCGGACTTCAGGAGGGGGATTATTTGGACGATTATAAAGAAGAGTTGACGCATTTGTATAACCTATGAGGAGTGTCTTAAATTGAAAGCAGCGATTAAAGCAGGTTATGATAAAAAAAGGAATATCCTTGCCGACCAAATTCCATTGACAGCGCCTTATTCTATTGCGCTGTCATCTTCGCAAAAGTGTAATTTCAGATGCAACTATTGCACTCAGAGCTTGAGCAAAGAAGAAAAAGAGACGCGAGGCTACGGCGACACTCTAATGTCTTGGGAACTTTTTCTCGAAATAGTAAGGCAACTAAAGGCGTTCGAAAAACCGATCAAACGGATAGCCTTTACCGGTTTGGGTGAGCCTTTGGCGAATCCTCAGACTCCTGATATGGTGAAAATATTACACCAAGAGAAATTGGCCTCGGTTCAGTTAGATATATATACCAACGGTTATCTTCTTGATGAGGATATGACTCACCGTTTGGTGGACGCGGGACTGACGCGCCTCCGAATATCTTTGCAAGGCCTGAATTCAGAGCAGTATAGAACCGTCGCGGGCGTTAGTATAGATTTCGACCGTCTCGTGAGGCAGATTCGATATTTTTACGAACATCGCAAAGACACGATTTTGTATGTGAAGATTATGGACGCTCAGTTGGCGGAAGGTCAAGAGAGCGAATTTCACGCAATATTCGGGGATATTTGCGACGAGATATTCGTGGAGCATTTGGCTTTGGCGCAACCGGCTATGGGGGACTACGCGGGGCGAACCGACGACGCGCGTACCATGTTCGGCGAAATAGCCAAAGAGCGCGCGGTTTGTCATTATCCGTTTTTTTATATGCAAATTGACGCGGCAGGCAATGTCTATCCTTGCCCTCCTCTAGGTTTGCCGATGGAATTTTCTTTGGGAAATGTCAATAAAGAATCTTTACGGAATATCTGGGAAGGCGAAACAAGGGAAAAACTATTGTTTGATTTGCTCGAAAAAAGCCATTACGGCGTCCCGGTTTGTAATGTTTGCCAAAATTATCGCTGTTTTACAGACGACGCGGATAACTTGGACGACCGAAGGGAAGAAATAACAGTGCGCTTGAAAGAGAAAAGAAGCCATGTCTGACATCAAGCCTATTTCAGGCTTTGCCGACAGGACGCCATTGGCGGCGGTGATTCCCTTACAGTCGCCTTTTACACTCAATGTCTTTCCATCTGATTTTTGCAATTTTCGTTGTAGTTATTGCGCTCAATTCCTTGGGATGAATATGTTAAAAGATAAATATCCCCACATGGGCCATGCTAATATGACCATCTCGACTATGGAAAATATAGTCAAGGGCTCATTGTCGTTTCAAAACCGTTATAAATTAGTTTCGTTTATGGGTCATGGAGAACCTTTGATTCATCCTCTGTTGCCGGAGATGATCGCGCTGGTTCGCGACGCGGGGATAGCTGAGCGCATTGAGATTATCACAAACGCCTCTTTACTGACTCACGAGCTTTCGCGCAAACTTGTCGACGCCGGCGTGGACAACCTGAGGGTATCGTTGCAGGGATTGTCCGCGTCAAAATACAAGGAAATATGCGGCGCGTCCATAGATTTTGAAGCGTTTTTGGAGAACATCGCGTACTATCACGAATACGCCTCGCGACACGAGGCCAAGATTTTTGTAAAGGTTGTGGACGCCGCCTTGGAGAGCGGCGAAGAAGAGCTTTTTTATAAAATGTTCGACACTATATCTGACCGCATGTACATAGAGAGCATCCGGCCTGTCTATGAGGGAATTTCTTATGCCGACTCGCCCCAAGAAGTCCTCGTTGACCGTTACGACAACGCGCACGCGTCACGCAAGGTTTGCCCATTGCCTTTCTATATGCTAAACATATGGCCGGACGGAACAGTAGCGCCTTGTGACGCTATCTATAAGCCGTCTGATTTGGGAAACTGCAACAGCGAGTCATTAGCCGATATTTGGAGCGGCGAAAAGCTCCGCGAGTTTCAGTTGCTGCTCTTAAAAGGCAAGGAAAACATCAAGAAATGCGTACCATGTTGTGCCCCTGACGACGTAAGTCACCCTGCGGACGCGTTGGACGACGACGCGGAGAGAATAGCGGATTTGCTGAAAGGTGGTAAGAAAATATGAGCGCCAAAGAACAATCATGGGTAGAATATAAACCCAGAACAATTTTGAAAGACGTGTTACCTTTGGAGACGCCTTTTTCTCTCCAGGTGGAACCTGCTCGCGCTTGTAACTTTAAGTGTGTATATTGCTACCACTATAACGAACGCGAAGCCGATAATAATAAGTACTTGAGTGTAGGTTCGTATAGAAGTCTATTTGAATCGTCTTGGAAATTCAAACAGAAATTGAAATCGGTAACTTTTGGCGGTAAGGGTGAGCCATTGTTGAACAAAGGTATATTTGAGATGATACGCATGACCGAGCAAATTGCGCAAGAGACTGTCTTGATAACCAATGGGTCATTATTGACTCAAGAGACCGTGGATAATTTGCTGGATTCTGGATTGACTACTATGCGTATATCGTTGCAGGGTTTAGATGCTGATGGCTATTATAAGACCTGTGGACACAAAATGGATTTTGACAGGTTTTTGCGTAGCATCGAATATGCCCATGCGGGGGGGGAGGAATAGACAGCGCAAGTGTCAAATCGTTTTGAAAATACCCCATTTTTGTATTGATACCGACGAAAAAAGGAAACGATGCGACGAGATATACAAAGACAAATGCGACGTGTTTGTTGTACAGAACATCCTCCCTTTGTTTAAGTCTGTGGATTATAGCAAAGTGAAAGTGGCAGATTCTGGCAATGTCCACCAAACTAAAGGTTTATCCGCCACAATATGTCCCCAGCCTTTTTATCTGCTTCATGTAGACGCGTCGGGAGATGTTTTTCCATGTGATTGTGGCGTTGGGACAGTTAGCGCGCCGTTGCCGAAATTAGGCAATATCGGGGCGGATAGTCTGTATGATATTTGGAATAGCGCGTCACTGAGAAAATGTCAAAGAGCGCAGTTGGAAAATACCGCGGAATATTGTAGGTAATGTTTTTATACAAAACAACAGATGAACGAGTTTGACTATCTTGACGACGCGCGAGGGGATTTGCTTTTGAAATACTAACTCGATAAGAAAGGGTGTAGATGAATGAATGTCGTCCCTTGATGAGAATAAGAGTTTGTCATATATACACCCTGTCACCGCCGAGGCGTTGAATCTTTTTGCGCAAAGAGTCATTGAGCACGAAGGCGACAATCTGAAATCGGTCGTGTTATTTGGCTCTGTGGCGCGAAACGAGGCCAACGAAGATTCAGATGTGGATGTGCTTGTCATTCTAAAGCAATGCGCGCGTCAGCATTTCAAAAATATAAGCGCCATTGGAGCGGACGTGCATTGGGATATGGACTTTAACGAAAACGCTTATATCCAACCTGTTACCATCTCAGAGAAAGATAGTGAGGGCTTGGAGTTTTGGAGTCTTATGGAAAATATTAAAAAAGACGGAGTTGTTCTTTATGGCGCTGACAACTGAAGAAACTCTTGAATTGATTAAATTGAATCTTGAAAAAACCAAAAGGGCTTACAGCACTGCCGTGACCCTGAGTGAGACAATTCATGATTACGATGCCGCTGCAAACAGAGCGTATTATGCTATGTTCTACACTGAAAAGGCGCTTCTGTACGCAAAGGATATATCGGCAACAAGTCATAAACATGTGCATACTTCTTTGGCTGAGAATTTTGTCAAGACTGGCGATTTGCTGTCAAGCGACATTTACTTTTAACCCCCTGGCGACATTGAGAATTGACCCCCCTGTGTCGAAATCAGTTCTCTTTTGTGGTCGATTTTGACTCTGTGATTGCTTCTTTTGCTGTGGCGCTCCCCACGAGGCCGGAGCGACGCTTCTCCATAAGACGATAGCTGTCTCCTCGAATCGTTATTACGTGGCTGTGATGTAACAGGCGGTCTAATATCGCTGTCGCTACAACCGTATCTCCAAATACTTCCCCCCATTCTCCAACACTGCGGTTACTCGTTATTAGTAGGCTCCCGCGCTCGTAGCGCTTTGAGACAAGCTGAAAGAAAAGATGAGCAGATCCTGTCGACAAAGGTAGATAGCCCAGTTCGTCCGCTATAAGTAGTTTGGGTTTGCCGTAATACGACAATCTTTCTTCCAACCGGCCCTCCTGCTGCGCTTTTGTCAGCAGTGTTACAGCTGTGGTAAAAGCTGTCGTATATCCACGCTCTATGGCGTCCCGTCCCAGAGCTATCGACAGATGAGTCTTTCCCACTCCGGGTGGACCGAGAAACAAAAGTGTCTCCTTCGTTAGCCACCCATCGACAGTAACGCAGTTCTTCTATCCGAGCGCGATCTAATGACGGCTGAGCCTCCCAATTAAATCCATCGAATGTCCTCACGCATGGAAAGTGCGCTATCGACATACCCATACTTATTCGTCTTTTGTCTGACCTCTTCACGACACAACAGATAGACTAACTCCCTATAACTTAATCCTTCCTTTGACGCTTCGTCTAAAAGATTATCCAGATTCTCTTTCAATGACGTCAGCTTCAGGCGCGTCAGGAGCTTCATCAAATGCTCTTCGTCTATGAACTGCTTCATGCCGCGCCCACCGCCTCTCTCGTACTTTGAAAGCGGACGCGAAAGTTCACTGTCTTTTGTCGATATGTCAAAGGAGACAAATGCTTTGTCATGTCCATCTCTTTTTTCTGACGTTTCTCGGATAATTCCCTCCAAATGTTACTGTCCAGCGGGAACACCATGCGAAATAAGAGAGCGGAGAGAATCCATGAGCCTCTCTCCGCGTTTTTTCGCGGTGTCGAGGAATGAACGCAGATTACAATAATCCAATATGCCCTGCCATGAACGAAAGCAACCGGATACTTTCTGTTTGGTTTTACAGTGTCTCAAGTCTCGTTCGGCTTGATTGTTGGTGAACGGCGCTGTGTAGACGCGCATAAATAACATATAGTTGTCCTTGTGTTTAGCAAGACGGTTGGTCATACGCATGAGTTCCTCATAACCAAATGATTTTTGTTTCATCTCCGCAAGCGAATTTATGCCTTTATCGACTAATTCATCGTATTGGCGTTCAAATTGACTCAGCAAAACAGGATCGCAAGCGTTAAGTCCTTTGGCTATATCTTCATTTTTGTATTGGTTCATTCCCATGAAAAAAACACGGGCTTCATTTGCCCATTCAAGTAAGTTTAAATCCGCTATGCCTTTTAACTCTCGGATTAAATGTGTTCCACAGGTAGCGTGTTGATCACCGAAGTTATAAAACTTTGCCTCGTTGTCTTGCGATACTATTCCGTGGAACTGCGTCAAAATATTGTCTTTAATCACGCTTTCCTCGGTTTTCCTTGGATTTGCTGTTAAGACT
>BOCC01000083.1 GCA_026002715.1 Synergistales bacterium | reverse complement strand
CGTAAGCCGTCAGGTTCTTTTTGCATTGACTGCAGGAAAATTCTGCTCCGAGCTGAAAATCCAAGATAATATCTAAGCGACGTCTGCCATAATCAAGGCGAACTTCTTTAATTTCCCAAGGTTCATGAATGTCTAACGCGGCTTCAAAGATACGATATTCTCGGCTGCTCGTTTTGTAAGGACTTCTCATTCTCTTTCTCCCCAATCTCTAAAAGCTGGGCTTCAGTATAAATTCTCCACTCTCTTTTTGTATACGCTTTTCTGTATATTCTTGTTCCCACAGCAAATGCGAAAGAACCGATGAGTGTCGTTTGGAATCTGAGGAGTCCAATAAAACGCTGAATTCTTTCAGAAAACTCGAGCTTCATCGTCCACCGAACATATACCAAATCTAACAAACTGAAAATTAGTGGTAAACAAAGTATTTTGAAGGCTATGTTTGATGAAAACTACCTCTTTCAGATAATTGGGGATTTTTCAAGTGAAAGTTTATGAAACGGCCGTGGTATTATATTGATGGCAAGTTGACAGCTTTCGGCAATTCGTTATATATTCAGAAGCTATCGTCCGATGAAATTCGTGTACTGCTCGTCCGATATGAGCAGGATAAGACAGGATTGATAACGCGAACATTGAACAGAGTGTACGGAAATAAAATCATTGTGGGTGCGCTTAATGAGACAGTTATTGGAGGGTATTATGACAACTGTAAAGGATTCAGAAATACTCACATTGGATAAGCTTTTCAACATTCTTGATGTCGCGAAAGACAAGCGAGTTCTTGTGGTAGGCGATGTCTTTCTTGACGCGTATCGTTTTGGTCAAATATGCAAAATTTCGAGCGGGGTTTGTTTGCCAATCGTTGAAATTCAGAAAACTACCTTTTGTTTGGGTGGCGCGGGCAATATTGCTGTTAATATCGCAGCACTTGCAGGGAAAGTTGCAATACTATCATGCACAGGAAATGACTCGCATGGCGAACAGATTCGCAATCTTTTGTTAAATGCCGGTATTAATTGTGAGATGTTGGAAATTTGCGCTAATAAAAGCATTTATAAGGAGCGCACATATGTCTCTGGGCAGCAGATTTCAAGAAGCGATTCCACAACAAATTCCATAGCAAATTTTTCTGTTTATCAAGAGCCGTTACCGGAATTTGATGTTCTGGCTATTTGCGACTACGGCTACGGCGTGTGTTCAATGGAGCTTGTAGAACAATGCATTATGTCCGCTCAGAAACAAAACGCTATGGTGTTCTATACTACGCGTGATATGGCAAAAAAGATACCCAGTGGTATAGATTATTTGTTTGTGAATGAACAAACAGAGCGAGGTTGGGCAGATTTACCAAGCATACATGGCGTTTTTGTTACAAAAGGCAAACATGGAATAGTCTTGTACAGTAACGGGAAGCAACATAACGAAAATGGCTTCACCGCAAATGAACGTAACGTTTCCGGAGCGGGTGATTGTATCATGGCCGTGGGCGCAGCACTTTTGTCGGCAGGAGCATGTCCCGAATATCTACTCGCATTTATGAACATAGCGAGGAAATTAGCAATCGAACATGAAATAACGTATTGTCTCGACCTCCCCTCTTGTTTACTAGAATATTTTCAGTTGTACCTGAAAGAGCGTTATTTGAAACATCTCAATATTGATAGTGCCCGAAGAATATGTGATGTATGGAGAGAGTGTGGTTATGAAGTAGCATTCACAAATGGCCGCTTTGATATTTTTCACGTCGGTCATATGAGATTGCTGTGTAATGCGGTTAAGCCAAATCGAAAACTTATCGTTGCCTTAAATTCTGATAATTCGATTAGGATGTTTAAAGGTTTATCTCGTCCGATAAATAGCCAGAAAGAACGTGTTGAGTTGCTCTCACGGTTGGCTCAAGTGGACGCAATCGTAGTATTTGATGAGAATAGCGCTGTTGAAACTATTCGAATTATTAATCCTGATGTTTATATCAAGGGTGAGCAGCATTTGTCAAAATCCTTGCCTGAAAAAAGTGTTGCTCGGAAAGTGGAGTTTGTTCCCATGTACGAGGGCGTTTCCACAATCAAGATTATTGAAAACGCGAACATGCACTCCGCTATTAATAAGGAGCTTATTTTATTCTCAGACGTATTTAAAACGATATTTAATAGTAGAGGTATATCGCAATATTTGAACATTCCATTGTTCTCGTTCGAGGGCCTGCCGGGAACGGGAAAAACGACGCAAATTAAAAAAGCATCGATTGAACTTTCACAAAAATACGGAAAGGGTTACTACATTGATTTGCCGACAAAATCAGGCATCGGAACAATGCTGAAAACGCTGTACGCTGATCATGACAAATGGAAATTAGTGTCAGAAAGTGCCCCTTGGCTTAATCCGGTAATGCTGTCCGTCGATTTGATAGAAGCGATACAGGCTGCAAACGTGAGCGGTGCAACGTATATCTTGATGTCACGAGGCATATTGTCTACGTTTTATTACAATTTACCATTATATTTGAAATTTTATGAGGATTTTGATATGGCCTGGGAGGTCTTAGAGCAACACCTGAAAGCGTTTGTTCGCCCAACTGCTATTTTTTTCTTTGAATTGCCGGAACAGGTTGCTCATAATCGAGTTATTAAACGCGGAAGAGGTCAGTTGAGAGCTATGGATGCTGTGGAACAAATGAAGGTAGACAGAGCAAATTTTGTAAACTATCTTAAGCGGTTGGACGATATCCCGATTCATTACATTGACGCGGATGCTAGTCAACAAGAAGTTTTAACAAGAGTTGATAAAGTGCTACAAATCTACCTCGGAAAGGTGACAGCCAATGATTTTTCGCAGACAGTATGATAATTCGCTATATCCGTTATCTGCTTTTTCTCTTAATGATATACCTCAACATATTAGCCGCGCGATGTCTGAAACAGCGCGACTCTACGGAGCTGCCATTCGTGGCGGAGTCGCTTTTGCGCTATTAATCGGAAATTACTATCACGTGCTAAAAGATTTGGATATGATTGTGAGTACCAACAATTATGATTCTATAGCTTGCATGCTTTCTTGCGTCGCCGACGATGTGTATCTGAATCGCAATTACATCGATGAGCCCGTTATTACGGCTTTTTGGCGTAATCATGACAGGTTTTACAAACTCGACGTTTTGATTACGGATAACTTGCCCAAAACATCAATTATTTATAGCCAACCATTTAGTGAAGGTGTCAAAACTGTATCGGCGGGATATTTACTCATAAATAAGCTAGAAAAGATTGCCGAAAAGTTCTCGCGAAGACACACGGATAAAAAAACCCTGCACCACTATTTAGTAGCTAAATCATTGGCCGAGTTCATGTTGCAATCCGAAATTAGGCTTGATAAATGCGAGATGAGGAAGGTTGACACCGTCCGCACGGACGTGTCGACAGTACTTGAAAAACTGTCGGAAGGGTATAACGATATAGACGCCAGCAAATTTAATGGACTTTTATCAGACTTGACGGAACAAAACGTTAATAAACTCTTAGTATGTCAGTTACGCAATTATGGGGATATAATTAGAACGTTCCCAATAATCGACGCGATTAAGCATCGTAACCCTAATGTTTTTATCGGATACGTATGTTTTGAGGACATGTGCAACGTAGCAGAACTTGACTGTAATATTGATGCGATACATACGGTTGAAAGGTTGTTTCCCGTAAAAGATTCCGTAGATAATACGCGATTATTAGATATTTCATGTCTCGAAAAAACAATTTCGCGAATAAAGGATAGGCAATACGACGTTTATATAGATTTTCATGGTGTATTTCAAAGCGCGTTGATAGGAATGCTCTGTGAAATTCCGAGAAGGATTTCCCGTTCAAGACAAACGACTGAGGATGGCGCACATCTTTTTTACACTGAATTTGCTGTTGTTCTCGAAAGGGAAATAAATCGTATGGAACGTCACATGCGCGTTGCAAAAACGGTCTTCCCCTCTTTAGAACCACCCCATATTACCGTATTGGAAACAAACGATGTTTTAGTATGTCCCGGAAGTAGTAAAAAAGGATTTTTGAAGAGATGGCCAGTAGAACGATACAGGCAACTGATTGAATTGGTAGTAAAGAATTTCGATAGACATGTGACCATTTTGCTGGGACCGGACGAGGTCGAATTGGTGGCGTGCTTTGAAGATTTGAGTAATACTGAAGTGATTCTTACCGAGAGTTGGGCTGAAATCTGTAGGTTAATCCGTCGGGCGGCAGTCGTAATTGGATCCGACAGCGCTTATATACATATTGCCGTCTGGGTCGGGAAATATGCGGTGCCAATAATAGGACCTTCGTCTCCCGTGATAAACGGAGTTTGGGGGTATGGGCCAGGAGTAACAGTATGCGCAAATGTCTGCGTGTGCAAAGATATGTGGCAAGGTGTATGCGATCGCAACCACATTTGTATGAAATCCATATTGGTCGAAGACGTATATAACATGGTGTGTAGCTATTGGAGGGCAGAACATGGAGAAAATAAAGAGTGACTTTCCTTTTTTTAGAAATCATAAAGATCTTGTTTATTTGGATAGCGCAGCTACAACGTTTATGCCTGACTGCGTTATTCAACGTTGGACGAGGTATCATAGCGAGATTGGCGTTTCCACCAGTAGGAGTAAGGGTTTTTTAGGAGTACTTGCCGAAAAGGAATTGGAAAATGCGAGAAACGTAATATCCGATTTTTTTAGCGCGTCTCTCTATCATACGGTATTTACAAAAAACGCTACCGAATCACTGAATCTTGCGGCTCATACGCTTGAGATTACGGCAGGTGACGTTATCTTGATTGGGCCATATGAACATCATAGTAATCTTCTTGTTTGGGAGCGTTTGGCACTGGCGAAGGATGCCATCGTCGTGGCACTTCCGGTTGTTGACGGTGCGATAATATATGATGCGTTTGTCGGACTTACAAGCCTGACAATAAAGGTTATCGCCATATCTATAGTTTCGAACATCATGGGTGACACAATCGATTTAAGGCGGCTTTTCAAGTTATACAAAACCAAAGAAACGGTTGTCGTATTGGATATTACACAAGCGGCGGCGCATAACCCACCGGACTTGGATGCCTATAATGTTGATTTCGTGGCGGTATCCGCGCATAAAATGTATGGCCCGAAAAACATTGGCGCGTGTTTTATTAACAAGAAAACGGCCGATACGCTTACGCCTTTTATGCTTGGGGGTGGTATGGTTTGGAGCGCCACAGGCAGAAGCACCACATGGGCTACCGGTTCCGCAAAATTTGAAGCGGGTACCTTTGATATAGGTCTTGTCTGCGCCTGGGCAGAAGCTTGTCTTTTTTTAAGCGGTCTGAATATAGCAAGCGTTCGTAAAATAGAGAATCAATTAAGTTTGGATTTGCTGCGGGGCTTACGGGAAATTGAACATATCGACGTCTTAAATGGTGATGTGGCAGACAGCCCTATACGTATCTTTGACTCACCCTTGATTCATCCCCACGACTTTGAAACATTTCTCAGTAGAAAAGGCGTGATAATCAGGGTAGGTCATATGTGTTCTCAAAACACTCTGTCCATACTAGGTAAGACCGCTCTGTGCAGATGTTCGATTGGTGTTTACAATAATTCAGAAGATATGGAGAAGTGCTTATTAGCATTAAGGGTAGCTGGAAGAGGTCTATTATGAACATTAGTTTATATGATTTAACCACTTACACCGATGGATTGGCTTGCGGGGACTCAATACGCTTAGAGCTGTCCGTAGAGAATTCTGCTGTATACTTCAAATTCAGTGGTTATTTTTGCGATACCGCAAAAAAAGTATCGGACTATTTAGAAAGCAACTGCAATGGCTTAAATCTCGAGAAACTGTCAGTGAAATTGAATAAACTATCGGAGGAGGTTCTGTCAAACAAGGATAACTTGAAACATAGGTCTTGTGCGTTCGCACCCATATCCTCTTTACGCGAAGCCCTTGATAAATTTATGACAGATGACATGTTTCAACCGGGAGAAACAGCAAACCCGCTCGCTTGTGACGCTTGTGTTCGCGTGTTGCCTATAAATTGGAATGTTTTGCCCGTTAAACCCTTAACCAAGTCTCCCACAAGAATACATAAAAGAGATAATGACGATTCAGAAGCTACGCTCCTGCGTTTGGGAAAATGCGTGTTAAGCGAGAATGAACAGGCGGAGTTTGCCGAATTATTGAAAAATACAAAGGATATCAATCGCATAAAGAAGTTGCGTCTTGTCGTGCCGTACTTCAATAACGCATTTAAATATGGTATAGGGCTTCCAGGGAAATTAAAGTCCTTAGCTGTGAAGCAGATTATCAGTATGACTGCGACAAGACTGGAAATAACGAAGATAGATGAGTTTATCACCGAAAACGGCTTGAGCATAACAGCGGTAAAAGGTACTCATACTGCGAATCTCTACCCGACGGGTACATTCAGGACACACATGGACTATGATTATCTGGCGTCTAAACAATATGACGCTTTTATCATGATAGATCAACTTATTAACGTACTCGGCTATAAATTTATATCCAATGGTTCGGTACCGTATTCCTACAAGGTTATAAAAGACGATTCCGGCAGGGAAGTTCTTACTGCGCATATCCATTTGGAAAAGATTGTACAGAATAGGTTCCAAGTAATAGTCGATATAAATTTCGGCGGATTTCCATTAGGCCGGACATCAATAATCAACATAAAAAAGGGGAACACAGTTTCGCTTGAGGAACAGGTTTGTATAACGTTAAGTCATGTATTCAAACATGGTACGGTTTATGTAAAGGATATAAACGATTTGTTTTATCTGCTTAACTCACGGTTGGATTTTTCGCGTTTGAGTGAATTGATTTCAAAAAACGATTTAGATTTCCTGTTCGCGGTGGTGTTGGTACATTTACGAAAAGCATATGGATACGACGTTCCCGTGAAAATTAAGAATTATTTACCTCTGTGCCATCTTTTGTTAAATTGGCCTTATTCGGCGAAGGCGCAGTATTCCGTGCAAAGGCTGGACAATTTTTTTAGGTGTGTCAAGCAATTTGGACTCTTTCGTGGCTTTGCGGAGATGAACGCACAGATAAGAGATTGTGGTCAAATAGCCTCGGACGCATATGCCACGATTTGCCCGGTTCTAAATACGCGGGTTTATTTAAATCCTTTGGTGTTGTTTACAAGCCTTAACTCTTTAAGCGAGCTAAAATCTAATCCGGAGTACAGTCAAATAAAAGATTCGGAGCTTTATAGATACAATGATTTACTTGTAACACCCAATGGCGTTTTTCTAATAAATAGCGAAAGACAATTCTCAAAATCACGTATTGAATCAGATGTAAACGTCATACTAAGACAGATAAACGCGAAACCGTTTACCGAATATCTTATGGAAGCGAGGAAAGACCTTTGGCTGTATTGAATAAAGAGTTGCGAATGGTTACGTATCTTCGTGATAATGAGGAATTTAGCAACAATCTCATCAGAGCGGCACAAATATTAAGCTCGATCACACAAAAACTGACTATAGTGGTTTTTTGTGATTTTGGGAGGACTATTGGGACGCATGGGTTCAATATGGAAATCATTAATATGACCGGAACGAAATACGCGAGATTGCGTCGACTTATGTTGGAAGATAGTGACTATTGCTATGTTTCTATCGACAACGATATCATGGTCGAAAAGTGTTTTGAGGAATTTGTACTTAGTGCGGTTACGTCAAACAGTGAAGTGGCTTGGGCGCGGATTGCGGCGCAAAAAGAACACGGATTTATCGCCAATTTGGTAGTCGTCGACAAATTACTGTCCCATAACCTTTTGCGTCCGCTGTTATGGAAGTTCCACGTTGGGATAACGATACCTGGACAATGTTTTGTCATTAAAAACATGAATCTCCCTCCGACGGACACGTTTCTTGACGATATCGCCATCGGCATGTTTGTTCGAAAAAGCAGAAGTAAAATATATACTTCCGCGAATATTATCGCGCGTGAACGCCCCAACGTTACGTTTAAATCTCTATTTGGGCAGCGCAAACGCTGGGCAAAGGGATTTTACTCGCTGTTTTCCGATTGCAAAAGTGGTGACGAACACTTTCAGTTGATGGCTCACGCCTTTGTGTATCATTTTCTTTGGATACCCCATTACGCCGTGCTATGGTTACTGTTTCTATCGTCTCCACCGGTCTGTGTGTTATACATTGCGTTGATTGCGGCGGTAATCTCTCAACGTAATATAAGGTACACGTTGTGGGCAATATTATATCAATTCGTTTTTCCGGTTTTTCATATCTGGTGGATATATAATGTGCTGAAAGGGGAACGAAACAATGATAACAGCTGAAACCATGCTGAAAGCGAAAATTCTGAGCCACGGGGTGTCGTTTACACCAAAAGCGCTTGAAGTAGCGGATAGAGTCGGGGCAAAACGACAGAATCTTGTTTATAATCAACCACTAGGTTCAAGCAAAGACAGGCCTCAGGAGTTGCTTATTATGGGTGTTGACAGATACGAGACGGTTGTATCATGTGTAGCACCAGTGAACGACGAACATATCATAATCGACTGTGACGCTTCCGACAAACTCTTTGCTGAAGATGAAAATGTGGAGTCTGATATTTCTATCTCTTTCGTTCGCGCTCCGAAATACTACAAGCTACTATTGAAGAACGGTGCACCTATTACAGATTATGTGTCAGCTTGTGGTCTTGATGAGATGAACATTATCCCGTGGAGAGGGTGCGCGATTTCCAACCCATGTTTATTTTGCGGCACGAACGTTGTTACAAGTGAAAAAAACTCAATTCAAACCGCTTTTGATTTGTCAGAAGACAACATTTGTTTTGACGAATACCTTTCATTACTAAGAGAAGCGGTTAAGATAGCTAAGAACGACGGCTGTTATGTCGAACATATGCATGTCATCATTATTTCGGGGAATCTTCGAGACGAGAAACTTAATCTGCAATGCGAGTTATATGCCAAAATTGCTCAAACGATTTACGCAGACATTGTTGACAAGGCCTCAGAGGGCATTATCGCCGTAACTATGCCTCCAAAGAATCTCGACCTTCTCTTAAAATTGAAAGAAAGCGGCGTTAGCAAGGTGGTCTTTAATCTCGAAGTGGGCAACGAACCTTATTTTTCACGATACTGTCCCGGGAAAAGTGCTATTGGCTACGGCCATATGATGGAGGCGTTGGAACGTTCTGTGAAAGTGTTCGGAAAAGGTAACGTATGGACGAATTTTGTGTTGGGACTCGAGCCGATTGCCCCTCTGCTTGATGTGTGTGAGCGGCTCGCGGCTCGCGGTGTCAGTTCAAGTGCCAATGTACTCCATTTGGATAAAGGAAACCGCCTTGATTGCCCTGTTCCCAATTTCGAGACTATCACAACATTCTTCCGCGAACTCGCCATGCTGCACAAACGATTTGGATTCATGCCGCTATACTGCTCAAAGGCGCTTAGAACTAGTCTGTCAAATGAAGCCTTTGACGATCGAATTAGTTTATGAATCTTATTATTTTTACCGGTGCTCCGGCGAGTGGAAAAAGTTCATTCGCGAAAAGACTTTCCGAATCACTCTCTATTGTCTCTGTATCGAAAGATGAAATGAAAATTCAGCTATTCCAGCAATTTGGTTTTAGCAGTCACGCAGAAAAAAAGAAACTAAGTATGCAAGGTGAGCGACTGATGTACGATACTATTCGAGAACATTGCGATAGTTGTCTTGACTTGATTGTGGATAATAATTTCAAGAATTTTAACGCTATACGGAAAATCGTGGGGGAGCATGATGTTGTCCTATGTGTTTCTTGTTATGCTAATAGTGCGGTTCTCGCACGTAGATATAATGAAAGGATCGCGAATCGACAGCGAAGTCTATCGCTTTATACTTTAAACAAATATCCAACAGTCGATGGCTTGAGCGAATTTCATAAGCCTATTGATAGCGAAGGCGTAGAGCGTATACAGCGTGAAGTCCTAGAGGGGTTTTATGGTAAAGCTGTACTGGCGATAGACACAACCCGAATAGATAATGAATATGAAACTCTTTACGCACAGATTGAGTCGTTTGTACTTGAGTATATGGAGAGATAATCTCTAATGGAGAAATCACAAATTGAATTATTCGTAACCGTTCAAGCTCCCTGAGAGGTTTGAAAGTTAAAAATACTCGGCGTTGTTGTGTTTGCGCGGTGAGAGGCGATTAATTGCTTCAAAAAACTTGTCACATTGACGCCATTGTGGCGGCATGTCGCCCATATACTCAACATGGATTCAACATATCGAGCTCCTCGGTCACTTTCTACGCCAAACGAACGCTTCTTCCACACCACCGCAGGACGGATGGCCTGTTCTGCCGCGTTATTTGT
>BOCC01000082.1 GCA_026002715.1 Synergistales bacterium | reverse complement strand
ACTTGAGAAGATAAAAGTGGTGTTTGCATCTGCTGACCGCCGCCTTATGAACCCCATTACAAAGACCCAGCGCGCTATCTTGGAGGCTTTTGGTTTTGGTGAAGACGATATCAAGGCTTACATTAGAAGTAGCTGATACCATGTGTTGTATCATAGAGTCCCGGACACTCATAACGAGGAAGGAGGTTCGACCTCCAAAAGAGCATAAAGTTCTTTTTGCTTTTCAAGGATCTCGCCAACGCGCAATTTTGTCCCCGGATATTCAAAACACTCAATAACGTCTAACTTGTCGAGAACTCCCTGGAGAGTATAGTTTTTGAACATGCCTTTTTCCTGCATCTGTTTCTTGATATAGGACAGATATATGAGCGCGATGAACGTGACAAACAATTTCCCGTCCAGGCTTTGCTCAGACGACACCAACGTACGACGCAGGGAGAGCCTTTCTTTGAGATTTCCAAATGCCTTCTCGACAACATCTCTATTTCTATAAGTCGCCAGAGCGCTTATGGAATCCATGGTTTCGCTGGTTATCAATGCGAAGAATCCAAAATAACGCTTTGCCTGTCGCACAATATCTTCCCGAACAGCAATCTTCATTCCTCGTTTTGGAGTAGTGGTGAAAACGGAATATTGGATTGTTCCCCAAATACCAGGGCAAGATTGATCTGTGGCAGACCATCGCCTTCCTTGTTCATGCCGTACTGTACCCGGCGGAGCTGTTCAGAATAGCCGGATATCGAGGTGGTGTCATACGCCCAAAACTCTTTTTCAGTCCGACGCCGTCCCTGCAGGCGGAAGCATTTTTCCTTTGCCTCTTCTCCCATGGAAGCAAAGAGTTCACTGCCCCGCCGGGATGAAATATCTTTTCCATAAGGATGCCGGTGCAGGATGCTCCATTTTTCAAAACGGTACACAGGGCTTCTTTCTTCCAGAATGATATAGTACGCGATGGAAAGAATCTGTTTCCATGTATCCTGAAAAGCACTGCTTTAAATCCTCGGGCAATGCCGAGCTTTCCTCCGATTGCATCCAAGAGATATGTCGCGCCGTAGAACCGTCTCGATATCTCCTCTGCCGGAACCGGCCCTTTCTTTACGGCTGGCTGTGGCCCCGCTTTTTTTCTTCCTCTGTCGTCAGTCGTGATGATTTCGCCGGTCTCTATATTGGCTCTTCCGGTCAAGGTACGCTTCGCGCGAGACTGTTTCTTCTCTTTATCCCAATGCGAAACCGACTCATACGAATAAGTGATACCCGAGCGTTTATCTTTCTGGTATACAACGGCTACCATAAAATCACCTCCATCGTTATGAGTATTTTAATACATAACTATGATAAAACAACTATAAAAACTGAGTTTCCTCGGCTTTTATCAACTCTTTAAGACATTTCTTAGGGCTTACTCGTTAGGAATTACCGGGACTGCAGGTTGTATGTGCTCAAAATGCGGGGGATTTAGGTTCTAATCCTCCATTTCGCAGTCAAGCATAAAAAAAGAGGGGGTTTGACCCCCCTCTTTTTTTGTAAGATATTCGTTCAGTTCACCGCCTATTACGGCTTTATCGTATCGACATAGAGCTTCTTGCCGCCCTTTATCTCGACGACTCCGGCGTCTTTCACGGGGTCGTGGCTCTCGGTGGTGAAGCTGGTCATGCCCGTGACCGTGGCCACGTTTGTGGTCTTCTCGAGCTCGTCGCGGATGGCCTTGGGATCTGCGCTGTTGGCGCGGAGAATAGCCTGATAGATAAGGACATAAGCGTCATAGCCCATGGCCGCGTTGGCGTTGGGGGCTTTGTCGGCGTACTTCTTGATCCACGCTTCGGTGAAAGCCTTGGCTTCGGTGTTCATCTCGGGCATGGAGGGATCGTAGGCAAACGTAGTGTGCATGAAGCCCTCGACCGCCGAGCCGCCAAGCGTAACGACCTCGGGGTTGTCCATCGCGTCGCCGCCCATAAAGCGAGCCTTGTTGCCCATCTCATAGCCCTGCTTCATAATGATCGCGCCCTCCGCGAAGTAAGCGGGGATGAAGATGACGTCGGGAGCTCTCTCAATTATCTCGGTGAGCTGAGCTGTGAAGTCCGTGTCGCCGGACTGATACTTGAGGTCAGAGACGATCTCGCCGCCCAATTTTGTGAAGTTGGACTTGAAGAAGCTGGCAAGGCCGACGGCGTAGTCGCTCGCCACGTCGGTCAATACGGCGGCCTTTTTGTATCCGAGCTTGTTGTAGCTATAATTGGCCGCAGCCTCACCCTGGAAGGGGTCGATGAAGCAGGCGCGGTAAATAAATTTCTTTCCCTCCGTGACAAGGGGGTTTGTGCAGGCAGTGCCCATCAGGACGACCTCGGCCACTTCCGCGACTTCTCCCGCCGCCATTGTGGGGCCGGAGCCGTAAGGCCCTATGAGGGCGTTGACCTTGTCGTTCTCGATAAGACGCGTCGCCGCTGTCGCGGACTCCACCTTGTCGGATTTGTTGTCCACCACAATAAGCTCTATCTTCTTGCCCAAAGCCTCAGGATAAAGGCTGTTGGCGAGCTGCATACCCTCGAGCTCGAGCTGTCCGCCAAAGGCGTTCTGCCCCGTCACGGTCGCCACTACGCCGATTTTAATAGTATCCGCCGCGAAAGAAGCGCTGGCCGCCAAAATAATTAAGCACAAAGCCGCAAAAAATTTCTTCATAAAATAAACCTCCCTATGTAAGATAGTATTACGCCAAACCCAACCAAAACACGCACAAAACACAAGTCTAAAGCCCGCGTCACTATACCATGCCTTTATATCCTCCCCTTTATATTTACTATATCCGCATATCTAAAAAAATCAACCTCCGAGATACGCTTCCTTGACCCTCGGGTCCTGAAGCAGCTCGGTCCCAACGCCCTCAATAGTGACGGTCCCGACTTCAAGCACATACGCCTTGTCCGCGATAGACAGCGCGGCAAAGGCGTTCTGCTCGACCAAAAGAATAGTCTTGCCCTGACGGTTGATTTCGCGGATTATATTGAAGACCTCCGCCACGAGCATGGGAGCTAATCCGAGAGAAGGCTCGTCCAGCATGAGAAGGTCAGGGCGGCTCATAAGCGCCCGCCCGACGGCCAGCATCTGCTGCTCACCGCCCGACAGCGTACCGCCTTTTTGGGCGCGCCGCTCTTTCAGGCGCGGAAAGAGTTCGTAAACATAGTCGATGTCGTTTTCTATCTCGGCCGTATCGGAGCGCGTGTAGGCGCCCAAGAACAGGTTTTCCTCAACCGTGAGATGAGGCAAAATCCTGCGCCCCTCGGGACTTAGGGCTATACCCATCTTCACCATATCTTCAGGCTGACGGTTGTTCAGCCGCAGCATTTCACCCTTACGATTTTTGTAGCCTATATATCCCTTGTAACCGCGAATAAGCCCGGCTATAGAGCGAATCGTACTGCTCTTGCCCGCGCCGTTTGCGCCTATGAGCGTGACTATCTCGCCCCTATTTATCGAGATATTGATACCCTTGACGGCGTGAATGCCGCCATACCACACGTTCAGGTTCTGTATATCCAACATTTTGTCGTCAGACATGAGAGACCTCCTCACTGGCTTCGGCGACAAGCCCCTCTTTTCCCAAGTAAGCCTCGATGACCTTTGGGCTCGCTTTTATCACCTCAGGCGGCCCCTCGGCTATTAGCGCCCCCCTATCCAACACCCATATATATTCACATACGCCCATGACGACTTTCATGTCATGTTCTATAAGCAAAATCGTAAGGTCGAATTCGTCCCTCAGCCTATGGATAAACTCCAAAAGCTCCTGCGACTCCTGCGGGTTCATGCCGGCCGCCGGCTCGTCCAGCAACAAAAATTTCGGCTTTGTCGCCAAGGCTCGGGCTATCTCGAGGCGCCGCTGCGCTCCGTACGGCAAAGACATCGACACGGCGTCGGCCTGCGAGTCAAGCCCAAGGCGAGCTAAAAGCTCCAAAGACGCGCTTCTTATATCCCTTTCTTCTTTCGCCGCGCCGGGGAAGCTGAACGGAATTATATTCTGCCACCACGCTCCCTTTTGCCTGACATAAGCGCCTATCATTACGTTTTCGAGTACCGTCTCGTTGTAAAAGAGGCGAATATTCTGAAACGTACGGGCAAGCCCAGCCGCGCAGACTTTGTGAGGCTTGAGCCCCGTCAGCTTTTTTCCGTCAAACTCGACGACCCCCTCCGTAGGTTTATAGAAGCCCGTCACAACGTTGAAGACCGTCGTCTTGCCGGCGCCGTTTGGGCCTATAAGACCGACTATCGCGCCTCTCGGCACTTTCATGGAAAGCTCGCTGACAGCCACGAGGCCGCCAAAGCGAAGCGTGACGTTTTTGATTTCGAGAAGTATGTCGTTAAAATTTAGATTTTGCTCCGCGCCCGCGCTCATTCGCCAACAGCTCCTTTCGCCTCATGAGCGGCCTTTTTGGGGAAAAACCAGTTCCACGAAAATTCGCGCGTCCCCATTATCCCCTCGCGCCGGAAAATGATAACAGCTATAAGCAAAACGGAGAATATGACCATGCGCATTCCTGGTATACCAGGGATCTGAATTCCGCCGAAATTGATGGGGTTTTCCACAAATCTCAGCCACTCCAGCATAGTCGTCACGAGCACGGAGCCTAAAACAGAGCCCGTGATAGAGCCTAAGCCACCCACGACCACTATCATCAAAAGGCTGTAGGTCTGCGTTATCATAAACATCTTGGGGTCTATCGTCGTTATGAGGTTCCCCATCAGCGCGCCGCCGACGCCGCCGCCAAAACAACCGAGAGTGAACGCCAGCACGCGGACGCGGAAGGTATCTATGCCCATTGTGCGCGCCGCTATCTCGTCATCCCGGACGGCGCGAAGGACATTTCCGAAGTTACTTTTCATAAGCCGTATCATAAAAAAGAGCGTCGCCAATAAGCACCCGTAGCTCATCCAAAGATTTGTATGCGCCGGAATGCCCTTTAGACCAAGAGATCCGTTGGTCAGCGGCGTCAGGTTGACTATCAAAATACGTATTATCTCAGAGAACCCCAAAGTGGCTATGCCTAGATAATCACCGCCCAAGCGAAGCACGGGCAAGGATATTAGCCAGCCGACAAGCGCCGCCGCGAGTCCAGCCAGAACGAGTGAAACTATAAACGACGTGTGCAGGTTCAAAAGCCACGGCGCTATGGGTTCCAGAATCCACATCTTGACTTTTTGCTCGGACGTCAAGATCAAAAGCGCTGAGACGTAAGCCCCTACCGCCATAAAGCCCGCGTGTCCGAGAGAAAACATACCGGCCATACCGTAGATGAGGTTCAGCGAAAGCCCCAGAATAGCGTTTATGGCTATCAGGTTTATTATCCTCAGCATATAGCCGTCCAGATTGAGCGGCGCCCACCACAGAAAATACCCAAGCGCCGCTACGGCTAAAAAGGTTAAAACACTATTGCGTATTTTCATATCTTCTCCTCCATTTTCTCGCCCATCAACCCCGTTGGCTTGACCAGCAAAATAACAATAAGGAGAATAAAGGCGAAAGCGTCTTTATATCCGGACATATTCGGGAAAAAAGCGATGGACATTATCTCTACGAATCCAAGCGTCAACCCTCCGACCATAGCGCCGGGAATAGAGCCGATGCCGCCGAAAACCGCCGCTATGAATGCCTTGAACCCCGGAAATATCCCCATAAAAGGCTCGACGCGAGGATAGCGCAGGGCCCACATTATGCCCGCCAAAGCCGCCAGCGCGGACCCCAAAGCAAACGTCAGGGCAATAATCCTGTCAACGGACACGCCCATGAGCCGCGTGGTTTCTATGTCGTGAGAAATGGAACGCATGGCGAGGCCGGGCTTTGTTTTGTATACAATCCAGAGCAATCCGCCAACCAAGACAAACGATACAATCGGCACCATGAGGGCGAGCGGAATCAGGCGAATCGCGCCGAGCGGCCCAAGCGGAATCGGACGCATAAGCCAGTCCGGCTGAACCACGGCGCGCGGCATACCGGTGAAGACCACGACAGCCAGATTTTCCAGAAAAAACGAAACTCCTATGGCGCTTATAAGAGCCGATATGCGCGGCGCGCTGCGAAGCGGACGGTACGCTATGCGGTCGACCAAAAGCCCGACTATAGTGGCTCCGGCTATGGCTATGACGACGCCAACCCCCCAAGGCAGCTTATACTGAATGGTCGCGAAGAAAACGAAATAAGCGCCCAACATGAATATGTCGCCGTGAGCGAAATTGATGAGGCGCAGAATGCCATAGACCATGGTGTACCCAACGGCTATCAGGCCGTAAAGAGCGCCCAATCCCAGCGCGTTGATAAAATGCTGTATGAACATATTTAAGCTCAATAAACACTCCCCCTTTTGCCTATAAATTTACTAATTTGAATAAATACTCACAATTTGAAAATATTTATCAATTATAAGCAGATATATCTCATATTGTAAGTGCTTAAATGCGTTATATAATAAACAATACACACCCCCCTTTTTGTCTCTCTATGTTCGAGACTTCTGCGCGGGGGAAGTGTGTATCAGTCGGTCTATTTTGGGATTGTCTTAAAAAGAAAGGTCAAGCATATCGGATACGTCGATAGCGCTCTCCTCCAATTTCGCGCGGACAACTTCGGATTCTTCCTCTAATTTCTGTCTGGCCTCCAAGATTTTTTTAGCCTGATCCAACCTGTTGAAAGCTGCGTCTTTTAAGCCTTTATTGTAAAGCTCCGTGGCGGCGTTTACGATAAACGCCCCCAGAAACGCCTCAAGTTTGCGGGAGTTTTCTTCTTCCGTTCCGCCGAAATGCTTCTCTGTAGCCTTTATGATGTTCCAGGAAAGAGTGTCTCTGCTGATGTTGGCTAACTCGTCCAAAACTTTGTCGAACTCTGACTTTTGTGAAGTCGAATCGACATAACGCTCTTTTGAAGAGACGTCGTACTTCATGACAAAATCGCCCGAAGTTTCCTTAGACGCTTCCTTAGATTCAGAAGAAACAGGTTCAGAGGAAATCTCTCCTTCTTTCGGTTCAGCCTCTTTTTTGGTTCTCCTTCGCGGAGTGGTGCCGCTTGTTGTCTTTCGACCGGCTATGATAGTCGCCCCCTTAATAATCTTCAGTGCGTATTACGGTTTTACTTTATCGAGCGCCGAATTCATAATCTCAGACAGGCGGCGCGAAAAGCTCGCCGGGTCGGCAATCGTCCCTCCGTCAAGAATAACGGCCTGATCATAAAGAACAGACGCGAAGTCCTCCACCCTGCTGTCCCCGTCTTTTGCTAACTTTATCATGCCGCGTACCACCGGGTGTTCGGGGTTCAGCTCTAAAATTCGCTTGCTGGCCGGGACTTCCTGACCCATAGCGCGCATGAGCTGCTCCATCTGCATAGACGCGGCGTTCGAGTCGCTAACTAAACAGGCCGGAGAGGACGTCATGCGCGAGGAAAGTCTGGCATCGCTCAAAGTAGATTCGAGAGATTTTTTGATTCTTTCTTTGAGCGGCGCGAAATCATCCTCGAAACTCTTGAGCCTCTCCTCGGCTTCTTTGCGCTCGCTTTCGCTCTCCGCGTTAACGTCCCCCGCGCTCACGTCCAAAAACTTCGTCTCGGCTTCTTCGTCCTTGTCTTTATACTCGTGCTTACGGGCCATTATGACTTCGTCGACCGGGTCGGTGAGCAACAGAACCTCGTACCCCTTGGCCGCGAAAGCCTCTAATTTCGGAGAACCTTTAAGAGCGGCGGCATCCCTGCCTACTATATAGTAAACACCTTCCTGCCCCTGCTTCATGCGGCTCTTGTAGTCGCTGAGCGTCGTCAAGGCATCTTCGTCTGTAGAGTGGAAAAGCGAAAGCTCCAAGATGGCGTCAGCGTTCTCCTGATCCTGAACCGCGCCCTCTTTGAAGACGCGTCCGAAATTCTTCCAGAATTTCTCGTACTTTTCACGCTCGTCAGCACGCATTTTGCGAAGATGCGAGAAGAGCTTGCGAAGGATACTGCGGCGAATCACGCGAATTCTCTGGTCGTCCTGCAAAATCTCGCGCGAGATGTTGAGCGGCAAGTCTTCCGAGTCCACGACGCCCTTCACGAAACGCAGATACTCTGGCACAAGGCTTGTGCAGTCGTTCATAATAAATACGCGCTTAATATAGAGGCTTATACCGCCGCCTTTATTGTTTATCAACAAGTCCATCGGGGCCTGCGACGGGATGAACATGAGCCCGCGGAAGCTGACAGTCCCCTCGGCGTTGAGCGTAAAGCGCGACAGAGGCTCTTTCCAGTCGCGGGAGAGTCGCTTGTAGAACTCTAGATAATCCTCGTCCTTTACCTCGCTCTCAGCCTTGCACCATATCGCCTTTTGCGAGTTTATGGTCTCGTCCTCTATGGTCTCGACCTTGTCCTTCCATTTGGAGCAAGCCATCACTATAGGATAACTTATAAAGTCGGAATACTGCCTCACAAGGTCCCGCAGTGTCCACTCGTCCGTATAGTCTTTGTCTTCGTCCGGTGAATCATCGGGCTTGCCGGGTTTTTTGAGGTGAAGGAGAATTTTCGTGCCGCACTCTGGCAGCGCGTCATCTCCTTCTATCCGCGAAATAGTATACGAGCCGTCGCCGGTCGAGTCGAACTTCCAAGTCTCTTGTGTCCCCAAACGCCTCGAAAAAAGCTCCACCCTGTCCGACACCATAAAAGCGGAATAAAACCCGACGCCAAACTGCCCTATGAGCATTTCCTGAGTGGAAAGGGCGTCGGCTCCGCTTTTTTTGGCGTTGGCCAAAAACTCTTTCGTCCCCGATTTGGCTATCGTGCCGATAAAGTTCTCTATATCCTCTCGCGTCATGCCGACGCCATTATCCGATATAGCGAGCGTTCTCTTGTCTTTGTCACGCTCTATGCGAATCTCGGCTTTGTATTCCGTGGAATACTCGCCGTTTGACAACGCCTCTATACGGCGCTTATCCAAGGCGTCGGACGCGTTGGAAATAAGCTCCCTCAAAAAAATATCCTTGTTGGAGTAGACGGAGTGGATCATCATATTCAGAAGCTCCGCCGCCTCCGTCTGAAAATAAAGTTTTTCCTGCTGACTCTGAGCCACTGAAAATTTCCCCCTATATCGAAACGACGCGCTCGCCTATCTTTGCCGAAAGAGTCCGCACTTCGGCGGCCTGCGCGTCAAAGCCGCTTCGTCCCATAAGGCCGTAGGTGTAGTTTTTGCCCTGCTCGACGCCGGGCTGGTCAAACGGGTCCACCCGCATCAGGCGTCCGGTCAGGCCTGTCGCGTACTCGTAGAACTGAATCAGAGCGCCCAAACGATACGCGTCCAAGACGGGAATGGAAAGGGATATAACAGGCCTTCCGCCCTTGGATAACGCGGCGGCCGTAGCGCCGGCCTCGAAGTTGCGGAGCGCGTCCATAGATTTACCGTATAGGTAAGAAAGTTTCTCGAAGGCTTTTTCCTGAGCGGACGGAAGCACTATGTCTTTTTGTCCCTGCTCTACGGTCATAATAGTGAAAAGTTTGTCGTCCGGGCCTGACGTGTAGAGCTGAATCTGAGAGTGTTGGTCAATAGCGCCGAGCGCGCGGACCGGAGTGGAACCCTGACCGTCTTTGCCCAGAGACTCGCCCCAAAGCTGGGCGAACCACTCGCCGAAGCGGTCAAGCGCGTCGACGTAGGGCATGAGGACGTTCAAGTTGCGGTTTTTCTTCATATGAAGATAGGAAAGCCCGGACAATATCCAAGCCGGGTTGTCCAAGACCGAACCGGCCTTGCTTATCGCCTCGTCCATAGCCGAGGCTCCGGCCAAAAGAGCCTTGCAGTCGATGCCAAGAGCCCAAGCGGAAAGCAAGCCGACGCAAGAAAGAACGGAGAACCTACCCCCGACGTCAGCCGGGAGAATCAGGCTCTTGCATCCTGTCTCGTCGACAAAGGGGCGGAGTATGCCTTTTTCTTTGTCCGTGACGACGACGACGCGCTCACGCGCTTTGGCTTCGCCCAGAGTATCTCGCAGTTTCTCCCAGAAGAACAGGAAGTTCGAGGCCGTCTCGGCCGTGCTTCCGGACTTGCTGACCACGATAATAGCGGTTTCCACCGGGTCGATTAATTCCCATATAGCGCGGTTGTCTACAGGGTCTACATTGTCGGACATAAAGAAACGCGGGGCCCCGCGTTTGGCCTTCGGAAGCTCGTTCCAGTACGGAGGCAACAGCGCGCCGTGCAGCATGAGGTTTCCCAGAGCCGAGCCGCCTATGCCTATCTGCACAATAGACTCGCGCGTCGCGAGCCAACGTGAGAGAGCTTGAATATCATCCACATTACGCTTTGGCAAATTCATCCATCCGAAACCCTCTTTGCCCTCCGACGCACCTTTACGAAGCCAAGCGTCAGCGTCCTTAAAAGAATTTTCAAGCCCCGTGAGGTCTGAAAACGTCACCGCGCGTTCGCCTGCTGTGAAAGCCGAACCATAAGCCAACGATATAAGCAATTTTTCGTTCACATAAACCACTCCTCGTCCCTTATAATCATAGGGCATGGCATCAGTACAAT
>BOCC01000081.1 GCA_026002715.1 Synergistales bacterium | reverse complement strand
GCCTGAAGCTGCGCAACATAGCTAAAGCCGCGATAGACGAAAAGGTGGCGCGGTTTCTGGCGATGGTAGGGCTTGATAAATTAGCCAAACGTCCTCCCTCGCGCCTGTCGGGAGGACAGCAGCAGCGCGTGGCCCTCGTGCGCGCCATGATAGTGGAGCCGTCCGTGCTGCTTTTGGACGAACCCCTCTCAAACCTCGACGCGCTTCTTCGTGAGCAGATGAGGGTGGAGATACGCCGCCTTCAAAAATCGCTCTCTATCACCGCTATGTACGTCACTCACGACCGCGTTGAGGCCATGAGCCTGTCCGATCAAATAATAGTGATGAACGCCGGAAAAATCGCTCAGATAGGTACGCCGAGCGATATTTACCGCGACCCGATAAACTCCTTCGTGGCCGGTTTTGTGGGCAAGGTCGCGTTCTTTCCGTGCGAGGTGAAAGAGATTGTGAGCGGCCCGGATAATAAGATATGCCGCGTGGAGATAAAGGGCAGATTCTTCGACATCCCCCGCTGGTCACCCGAACTGAAGGTCTCCGACTCCGCCGTCGTGATGTGTCGCCCCGAGTCGTTGCTGCTGAGCGAACCCGGAACAGGCATAGAGGACGGCGCTATTTCGGCCAACGTCTACCTCGGCAACAGCGTGGAGTCTTGGGTGAAACGCCAGGACCCATCTCAGAGTGATATTTTAGTGCAGATAGACAACCCGGACGTCAAGAAAATCTGGAAAGAAGGCGAGCCGGTTTCCCTGACCTTCGAGCCGAGCTTGGCCAAAGTTCTGTCCGCTTAAGATTATGCTCGAAATCAAAGACTTAGAAGCTGTAGGCAAAAAAATACGCCTCATCGTCTGTGACTTAGACGGCACTCTGCTGAACAGCCAAAAGGAAATATCGCAAGGCAGCTTAGAGGCCATCGAAGAGGCAGGCAAAATGGGCGTAAACGTGACTATATGTTCAGGCCGTGTCGCGCCCATGCTATATTTTTACGTAAAAAAACTGTCGCTCGACGTACCGTTTATCTCGTCAAACGGGGGCGCCATATCTAATCCAGTCACGTTCAAGGCGCTGCGTCAAAAGCCCATGCCATTGGATGAGGCTAAATTGCTTCTTGAGTTTTGCGCGCAAAAAGGGCTTGATTACTGCGCGTTAGGCGAAGAGGGCGGGTTTTTCTCGCATAGCGGACATTGTATCGAGCGATTTGAAAGATATAACCGTATCGCCACGGCAGAGGGCTTCGAAAGTATGCCCCTTAATTTTTTCAGCAGCGGACACGAAAACGCGCTTGAAAAACCGTTCAATAAAATGTTGATTTATCGCGACGCGGACTTGTCCGCTGTCGAGGAGTATATCAAGACGCGCATGAACCTGACTTATACCTTTTCGGACACCTCGGTGATGGACGTCTTCGCGTCCGGCATAGACAAGGGCTACGGGCTTAGGGAACTATCGCGCGTCATGGGGATAGCGCGGGAGGAGATATGCGCTTTCGGCGACTATCTAAACGACATTCCGATGTTCCGTGAAGCCGGATTGGCCGTAGCCACGGGCAACGCATGTAAGGAGGCCAAAGAAGCGGCCGACATAGTCACAGCCTCAAACGACGACGACGGAGTGGCCGCCGCGATTCGGGAATACATCCTGCGTCCCCGTCAGGCCCTAAATCGATAATCTCTTGCACTCGCGTATTAGGAGAAAAAGCCCAAGGCATCCTCCTCCTACGTCCATAACGATGAAACATCCCCACACCCCGGGCAAGCCAAACAAGCGCGGCAAAATCAATAAAGCCGGTATCAAACACAAAATCTGACGCGACAAGTTCAGAAAAAGACATGTACCGGCTTTCCCAAGCCCTTGGAAAAAACTTATCGCCATAAGCGCTATGCCGGCAAACACAACCCCGGCGTAAGAGATTATCGCGCCCTCAGCCGCTATTTCGAGCAATTCCCTGTCGGACGTGAAGAGCCTCATCATGTGCTCCGCCAAAAAATAAACGCATGCGGCGCTCACCACATAATAAGCCGCGGCCAAAGACAGCGCCCATTTCAGTATTTCGAGAAGGCGCTTCATGAGGCGCGCTCCGAAGTTGTACGCGAAAAGCGTCTGGCTCGCCTCCCCTATCCCCACAACGGGCAAAAACAGAAGCGAATCCCAGCCCATGAAAGCGCCGAAAGCCGAAACTCCCAAGTCTCCGCCGTAAGCGGACAGCGTTCTGTTAAAAAGCAAAAAGGAAAGCGAAAAAAACATCTCCGTCAGACAAGGCGAAAGTCCAAGAGAAATGATTTTGTACAGTAGCGGCATACCGGGGATAAGGTTTTTCGCGGACAAGCGTAAAACGCCTAAGCGGCGAAAATAAAACCACGCCACCCAAAAAGTCGATATTATCTGAGCGAGTATAGTCCCAAGCGCCGCGCCTTTTACGCCCATATCTAAGCCGACTATGAAAAGCGCGTCGAACGCTATATTAGCAAAAGCTCCGATCAGCTGTGTTCCCATAGCGAACGCCGGACGCCCCTCCGCCCTGATGCAAAAATTGAGCGCAAAGCCCAAGCCGGAATACGGGATGCCCCAAATTATCACCCGCATATACTCCCTCGACGCCGCGAGAAGCCTCTCTCCCGCTCCGCTGAGTCTCAATATAGCGTCGAGGTTCCAAGAGCTGAAAATCGCTATGACGCAGGACACCAAGAACATCGAACTGATCGTCGTTCCCAGGATTTTCTCGGCCCGATCGGGTTTGCCCTCGCCGAGAGCTGTCGATATCAGGGTAGCGGACCCAACGCCAAAGAGAAGTGATATGCCGAAATTAAAAAGCATAAACGAAAAACAAAGCCCCGCCGCGGCCAATCCTTCCGGTCCAACTACTTGCCCGACAAAAATACGGTCTACGATGTTGTAAAGCGCGTTTGCCACCAGACCCACAATAGATGGCAGCGCAAAAGAAAATATCAGCCCAAAAACAGGAGCCGACCCCATTCGTTCCGGACGGTCATTCATTTAAACATACCTCGCTTTTGTGTGTTTTTTATAACTATACACTTCAATGAAACCGTTGGAAACGGCAATATAGCCTTTGTTCTTAATGTATAATCAGACCTGTGCTGAAGTGTTTGTATTAAGAGCGTATTAAAATTAAAAAATTTTTATATGCCTTGGGGGATGGGAGATCTGGACTCTTCGGAAACGCTGTTTTTGGCCGAAAAATTGATGGGGCTTTTTTGGGTTTTGGTTCAGCAGGTGTGTTTTTGCGGGAGCAAAATCTTATACGAGAGCTTATCGCGCGGGAGCGCGCGCGTTAAAAGAATTTTATTTTTTCAGTGCGCGATATTCATAGCCTTTTGCGCCGTCTCGTTTGAGTGGGAGCTTGGCGTTCCGTTTCTCTCCTTTGCGCTATGTATAGGGGAGAGGGATTTTTACCCTTGGGCTGTGCGGGTGATCCTTTGTTCTGGCATGATTTTGTTTGACGCGTTGCTCACGCTCTATATTTACAGAATTTACAGGCTATGCCGCGACGGGGAGCGGTCTTTTCGCCCGGTTTTTCTGTGGGATTTTTTCGTGTTTTTCTGCATAGCCGCCTTGTGCGTAGGCTTCATCGCTCAAAGTGTATCGACCACTCTCGTTCATGACCTCGATATGGACTTGGAGTTTACTTGGCTGGCGCGGGCGTTTGTGTCGTTTAGCAATTTTTTCTATGTGCCGCTTGAGGCTTGCGCCGCCGCCGTATTGTTTCGGGCTTGGCGCTTGATTGGCGCTTGATAGGAACGCCAAATGTTTGACGCGATATGTTTATGGTTGGCTCAAAATTACAACGCCGAACTTCACTTGAGCGGATTGAAGCTCGCCGGCGTGATGTGCAGTTACGCCGACATCGCCGCGATAGCTTTGTTCGCAAAGATATGCGCCTTGTCACGGAGTGCCTCCCCAAAACAAGATCGCGCCGCTGTCGTTATCTACCGTATGCTGGCCCTTTGTGCCCTTATCACGCCGGGTCTTTTTTTGCCTCAAAGCAGCGCGACGTTTTTCGCGGTGCAGTTTATGGTGCTTCTGCTTCCGTACTGCATACTCATGTACGTAGTCGCCACAGGAATAAGGCCCCTTATTAAAACGCTTGAAAAATACATAAAAGAAAGAGGCTCAGCGCCATGATTTTTGCCGTTTTTGACCTCGAGACAAACGGAGGGCCGGGGGCTTCGGTTTTATCGGCCTCGTCTATTGTTTTTAGCGAAGATGGGCATATGCTCGATATTTTTAACCGCTTCTACTTGCCGGCCGAGAAGTTCGACGCGTTCACGGCTCGCATCCATGGTCTTACGCCGGGAAGACTGTCGGCGCTGCGCGAGGGGGCGCGCCACTACGATTATTTTTTGGAGGACTGGATAAATTTGGTTTATTTCTGGAAAGAGTGCGGCGTTCAGGGGATAGTCGCGCATAATCTCTCGTTTGACGCCTCGTTTCTGCCGGAGATAGCGCAGGGGGATTTTTTGTGGTGGTGCTCGATGAGGGGATTGACCCAACATTGCGCTATCCCGAAACGCCCAGGCAACGCCAAAATAGGCGTCAGGTCGTTCAAATGGCCAAAGCTCACAGAGACCGTGGACATCATATGTAACGGGCCGCGCGCGTTTTGTCCGCCCCCCGAGACAGAAAGGATCGAGTCAGCGCTGAGCGGCGATTTTCCCCATGTCTCTTTGTTTGACTGTTTCGAGCTTTACCGCGTGGTGAGCCGTCTGTTGCTTAACGCCGCTCATCTGCTGCGTTTCGCCCCCTCTACCATTTCGTTTTACGGAGCCGCCCGCCGCGCTATTTTAGAACCTCCGCCGCCGCCCGCGCCGGACAGTTTTACGAAAAGCGTAAAGCTCTACGAGAGCGATTTGAGGTCTTTCATTTTGGCATCACAGTAGCGTGGACGACGTCCCCAACGTAAAAGCCTCTGACCCCGGCGTCGGTCTCTAAAAGCAACTCCCCGCCGCTCCCCACGCCCACACAAAGCCCGGTCAGCTTTTCCCCCTCCGTCTCCACGCTCACAATTCGCCCTATGGACACGCATTTTTCGCGATACTCCTCGAGCAGACAGTCAGGGCCTGTGGCGAGTGCGTCGATCCCGTCAAAAAAGGAACTCAAAACGCCGGACAATAAAAGCGCCACAGTTTTTTCATCCGGCGAACTGTCTCTGAAGAGCCAACCGGCTTTGATACGGAAATTATTGACAGGGAAATCATTGACAGGGAAATTATCTACGTTTTCGGGCGAGCGCAAATTTATCCCGATGCCGGTGACGCAATAATCAAGGGACGAACCCTTGAACGCGCTTTCCGATAAAATTCCGCAGACCTTGCCCCATTCGCCCGATGCGTCCTCGATAAGCAAATCGTTAGGCCATTTTATGCGAAGCTCTATCCCCAGAACAGACTCAACGGCGTCCGCAACGGCAAGAGCGGCTACGATGTTGACGAGATATGTGTTTTCCGTAGGCATGGAGGGGCGAAAAAGAACAGAAAAATAAATTCCGGCGCCGAGCTCGCTTTTCCACTCGCGCGTTCTCCGTCCGCGCCCGGCGGTCTGGGCGAGAGATACGACGAGCGCGGAGGACACCCCTTCTTTAGCAAGCTCGGCCGCGCGGGTTTGGGTAGAAGCAAGAGACTCGTGGCACTCTAAAGTTACAGACTTCGAGACGGCGGACAAAGCGTCCGCCGTCTCAAATCTAAGCTCTTGAATATTCAATATATCACTTTACGGGCACAATGTGTCCGTAGCCGCCGTCCTTGCGCTTATAGACAAGGTTGACGTCGCCCGTCTCTCCGTTCTGGAATAGGAAGAAGCTGTGCCCTACAAGCTCCATCTGCATGATGGCCTCTTTCTCGCTCATCGGATAGAGAGGGACTTTCTTCACCTTTTCTATGACGGGATCGTCGCCGGAGTCGAAACTCTCTTTGGCCGCGTCGTCACCTTCGAGGCTGAAAGAGAAATTCTCTCCGTCGCTGAGCTGGCTCTTGTCCTTGAGATAAGAGTTGTGCCGTTTAATCTGGCGCTCGAGCCCCTTTAACGCTTGGTCAAACGCCTTTCTGGGCTCCTGCGACCTCTCTTCGGCGCGAAGCACAACACCGTTGGCGTTAGCTGTTGTCTCCACGTTGTAAGTTCCCTTGTTGAGAGTGACGAGCACTTGGGCATTCGGTATCTTACTGAAGAACTTCGCCAATTTCGAGACCTTGCCCTCCATATAACTCTTGAGCCCCGCGTCAATTTCCGTTCCGCGCGTTACAAAACGAACTTCCATCGTTATTCGCCTCCGTTTCGCTATATTTCATTGCATTCAAACACAGCCTGATTTACCAGACTTGCTTAATTCGATTGTATCACAATACTACGCAAAACCATAATACTCAAGCCGGCTCTTAACCTGCTCGCGCCCAAGAAGCTCAGCCACCTCGAAAACCCCGGGGCTGACCTTCATGCCCGTCAGGGCGAAGCGCAAAGGCATGGCGTAGTCCTTCATCTTGACGCCCTTTTCTTCCACCCAGGCGCGGGCGCGCGTCTCGATCGCCTCCGCCTTCCATTCGCTCTCGTTTAGGATAGCGGCAAAGAAATCTTTAAGGCTCGCTTTTTGCTCGTCCGTTATACCTTCCGTCTTATACCGCTCTTTTACTGGCTCAAACGAAACGTAATAGTCCGAGAAGGCGGCCATCTCCTTGGCGGTCTGCCCGCGTCCGCCCATAAGCGTCAATGCGTCGGCCAGATAGTCGTCGTCATATTTATCGGCCGGCAACCCCATCTCGATCCAAAACGGCCTTACGAGGTCAAGCCTCGCCAACGGGGCAAGGCGCTTTAGATGTTCCTGGTTGATGTGATTCAATTTGTCCGGGTCGAAGACAGCGGCTTTGCGCGTCACGCGGGAAATCTCGAACAAGGACGCGGCAGCGCGGCGGTCGAATATCTCGTTGTCCTCGCCCGCCGACCACCCCAAGAGCGCCAAAAAATTGAACACGGAGTCCGGCATATAGCCCATGTCACGGAACTCGTATACACTCGTCGCGCCGTGACGCTTGCTGAGTTTTTTCTTGTCCTTGCCCAAGATCATCGGCAGATGCGCGAACACCGGCGGCTCCCAGCCGAAGGCTTTATAGAGCAAAAGTTGCTTTGGCGTGTTTGATATATGGTCTTCGCCTCGTATGACGTGGGTTATGTTCATAAAATGGTCGTCTATCACTACGGCGTAGTTGTACGTGGGCATCCCGTCGCCCTTTATCATAACGATATCCTTGAGCCCCTCCGTCTCCCTCTCTTTTAGGCCGTCGCTCTTGGACTCTATATGTCCGTATACGGCGTCGTCAAAGGAGAGATCTATGCCGGGAAGAACTTTAAAAATAACGGCGCCGTCCTCGCGATAAGCGTGACCGCTTTTTACGAGAGCCTCGGCGTTTTCACGATACATATCAAGACGCTCGGACTGCCTGTAGGGGCCGAACGAGCCGCCGACGTTTGGCCCCTCGTCCCAGTCAAGCCCAAGCCATTCCATGCCGCTCATTATGGTGTTTTCGTATTCTCGCGTAGAGCGCTGCAAGTCGGTGTCCTCTATGCGCAGGATAAATTTACCCCCGGTATGGCGTGCCCACAGCCAATTAAAAAGGGCTGTGTGCCCGCCGCCGATATGAAGAGCGCCCGTCGGGCTGGGCGCGAAACGAACGCGTGTTTCCATTCCTATCATCCTCTCGCTGATAATCGGTTTTCTTTACCGAGTAATCGTTTTATTATAGCTTAAAACGGAAGGGCCAAATGACCAAGTATCGTGAGATTCCGAGGTTATAGAGCCTTGGAATCAGTGAAAGGAGTATTGCGGCGAGATTGGGTAGCGTGAACATTAAAGCAGTGTTCCGCCAACGGGCCATGCTTTTGTATTTTTCGCGCTTTAGACAAACAAAACCTTTTCCGGCATTATTCTTCTAATCCGCGTTACGTTACACTGATGCAACTGACCGGGCAGTTGTTCTCGGCCTCTTTTGCCGTATTCTCCGTCGTTTCGGGACGCGAAACCTCAGCGACTCCAGACGCCTCGTTCAGGCGAAAGACATCGGGACATACCTGACAGCATACGCCGCACCCTATACATCTTTTTGAATCCAGAGAAACTTTCATAACTCACACCCCGTAAATAAAGAAAAATAAAAATAGAAATAGAAACCAATGAATCGTATTTTATTACTTATGCTCAATATCGTCAACGTAACGTGTTTTTGAGTTTCCCCAAAACCAAACACTCAATCACCTTTAACCCCTTATATTGACAGCATTTATGAGCGGGGTCGACACGATGTCGATACCGCTCATAAATGCACCACATTTTCTGGTATAATTTTAGCGTGTATAATTGCTCTAAATAGAGGTGATTTGAATGTACGCCGTAGAATTTGATTCGGTTGTCAAAGGAGACTCTATCCTCATACCTGAACAATACAGAGACGCTATTGGAAACACTGTGAAAGTTGTAGTCATGTATGCGGACAAGCCGGCGATAAAACCAAAACCTCTCCCTTCCTCGTCGCTCGCCCGAACCGTCATGTAACCGTCGAAGGCGTCGCTTTTCAGCCTGTAAAATCCAATGACGCCCGTGGCGTTCTTGCGGAGTCAGTCCCATACAAGCACATCCTCGATGTAGCTCGTCCGCATCTCATATGCCGCGCCGTAGGCGTCACAAAAGCCAACAGCGCCGTCTTAACCAAAAACGCAAAACTTCGTTTTTCTCTTCATTTTGCTGCCCTCCTTTTATTTTTCGCGCCTTAACGCGGCGATTACCGGCCCAACAGGAAGATTCCAATCATCACGGCCGCCACCCCCAGGGCGATGGCGCCGATTGACATGAACAACTCGTTGGAATCATTGGTCATTTTACGAACAACACTTCCGTTTTATCCACCGCTTTTATCGAGTCGGCGTCCGCGCCGGTCAGGTAGGCCCTAAACATGTCCTCCAACGTGCCGAACTCCTCGTAAGCGTACTTGCCGAACCACGTGTAGCCGTCGCCGCCTGAGTACAGAAAATCGACGGTCGCCACTTTGTATTTCGCGCCCATGTCGAGCGGTTTGCCGCCGATTTTCACCTCGTCCGCCGCGAACGAGTCGGCCTCCGTGCCGTCGGCTAATTTTTGCGTCGTCTTACGGGCGGTCACGGTCATTCCGTAAAACTGCGGGAACGCGCCCGCGCCCGGTTTCGACAGGCCGTGGTTCAGGGCGGCCAAAATGTCCTCGCCGGTCATCTCCACGGTGAACACGTAGTTGCCGTAAGGCATGACCGTGAGGAACATCCCCTTTGTGACATCCCCGGCGGGCAGCGAGTCGCGGATAGAGCCGCCGTTGATCAACGCCGCGTCCGCTCCCGTTCCGGCGACCAGCGCGGCGGCGACCATGCGGCCGAGGTTCGTGCTGCCGCTCCGCACGTCGCTGCGCTGACCGTTCAAATTTATCGGGTTCTTCATCACCACGACGGAAAGCTCCTGTTCCAGTTCGGCTTTGAGGGCATTCAGCGCGGCCGCGGTCTCCGGGTTGGGCGCAAGGGACGCCGACTCCGACGCGGGCAGCAGCGAGGCGGCAAATTCGTATCCGCTCTCCGTTTTGCGCGCCTCAACGCGCCCGACGTTCGAGAAATACGACCCGGTGCTCACTATCAGCGTACCCCCAACCTTTATACCGCTCTTGATTTCGCTGTGGCTGTGTCCGTCAACAATGAGGTCTATGCCGGGGACGGAACTCGCTATCGTCTGCGACGACGGTTCGCAGTAGGCTTCGCTTCCCATATGCGTGACCGCTATTACGAGGTCGGCTTTTTCGGTATCCGTCAGATACTTGACGGTCTGACGGGCGATTTCGATAACGTCCGCCGCGCCGCCGAACGAGAGTTCCGAAACATTGCGCGGATCCGTGGTTGTCACGGTCTCCGGAGTCGACAGCCCGAACACGCCCACCTTGAGGTTCGGAAACTCGCGCACCATGTAGGGCGCCAAGACGCGGCCGCCCCCGTCCTTCGCCGTAACGTTCGCCGCGACGAAACGGAGGCGGTACTCGTCGCGCAGCTCCGCTAATCGCTGCCAGCCGTAATCGTAATCGTGGTTCCCGGCGGCCAGAGCGTCGTAGCCGACCATTGAGAGGACCCGCGCCGCAAGCTCGCCTCGGCGGGCCGTCGCGAAAGCCTGACCGTGCAGCACGTCGCCAGCGTCGAGCAGCAGCTTGTTCGGGGTCTTGTCGGCGTCCACGAGGGCTTTGAAGTAATCGTAGCCCCAGCGCGTCGGCTTGCCGTCATTGCCGATTTCGTGAAAAACGTAACCGTGTACGTCGTTGGTGTGGTAAATGACAAGCTCAGGCGCGGCGGCGAACGACTGCGTTATGAACATTAATGCCACTAATGCCAGTATTGATACGCCTTGTGTAAATTTTTTCATTTTGTTAGCCTCCTCGTTTTACCATTCGTAATCCAGCCAGCGGTCTTTTCCAGATAGCCAGCCCTCGATCTTCTTTCCGTTTTTGCCGGTCCACGTCACTTTCGTCCACTTGCCCTGCACGCCCGTCAGGAAGAGCGGCGTGTCTAAGAACCTGTTTAATATCTTCTTAACAACAACGAAACAAAGGCAAGCAAGATCATTTGTAAAGTTGTGGGGATTTTACGTTCACAATTTTTCCATAGACGGCGGCATTTGTCGAGCCAAGCGAAAGTTCGTTCAACAACCCACCGCTTTGGAAGTACAGCAAATTTGTGTAATTCGTTGCGCTTAACAATCTCTACCTCGGCTTTCG
>BOCC01000080.1 GCA_026002715.1 Synergistales bacterium | reverse complement strand
TGGATATGTCAAAAATCGAGGCCAGAAAACTCGAGCTTTCCTATGTGAATTTCAATTTCCGTGAGATGATCAAGAAAGTCGCAGACGTCATAGATTTTCGCGCGCGTGAAAAAAATCAAAAACTTACCTTGAACAGGCGATCTTGCTGCTCCGCGCTTATGCCTATGCCCGTGTCGATAACCTCGATTTGCAAACTGCAACGACCGTCTTCCTCTCCGAGAAGAACGGCCCTGAGAGATATGTCCCCGTTTTCCGGCGTGAATTTAACGGCGTTTGAAAACAGGTTAGTGATAACTTGCCCTAATCGCTGGTCGTCACCCGTAAGCAGCGGCGGGATATTTTCGTCGATATTCAAGGTAAGTTTTTGATTTTTTTCACGCGCGCGAAAATTCGGCGGCACGGGGCTTGGCCTTTCCATCTCGAAGGGCATAATCGAGATGATGGGGGGCTCTATTTGGATAGAGTCCGAGCTTGGTAAGGGCGCGACTTTCGTGTTTACGGTGTCACTTGACAAGGGCGAAGCCGCGGAAGATAACATGTCCTCGGCCGTTGGCAAGGAAGTCGATTCTTTCGATGGGTATCGCCTGCTTCTTGTCGAGGATGTGGAGATAAACCGCGAAATTGTCATGACGATTTTAGAGCCCACAATGCTTACTATCGACTGTGCCGTAAACGGCGTGGAGGCCGTCAAGATGTTCTCGTCCGCGCCCGACGGCTACGATGTTATATTCATGGATTTGCAGATGCCTGAGATGGACGGCTACGACGCGACGCTTCATATCAGGGCTATGGACAACCTCTGGGCCAAGCAAATCCCGATAATAGCCATGACGGCCAACGTTTTCCGCGAAGACATCGAGAGGTGCATAGAGTCCGGCATGAACGACCACATAGGCAAGCCCATAGACTTCGACAATATGCTGGAGAAACTGCGAAAGTATCTGGGGCAAAGACAAAACCGAGACACATAAAGCGTAGGGGCGATATACCCTCGGCCGCCCGTTGATGCGTAGAGTATAATATTTTACGGATTTTCGTGATTTAATTTATTAGATTTCTTTAAGGAGGAATAAAAATTGCTTTACAGAAAAATGCCGCGCGTAAAAGAGGAGTTTTCTATCCTCGGATTCGGATGTATGAGACTGCCTATGAACGGCTCAAAGGTAGACGAGACCTCCGCGCTCAGGATGATGAACGCCGCCATTGATAGCGGCGTCAACTACGTGGATACAGCTTGGCCCTATCACGGAGGCGAGGGAGAGGCCATTGTGGGGCGTCTTTTGAAGGGCGGTCTGCGCAACAAGGTCAACGTCGCCACAAAGATGCCGAGCTGGCTCATAAAGACGCGCGCCGATATGGACACATACCTCGAAAAACAGCTCGAGTTTCTTCAGACCGACCATATCGACGTCTACCTCCTGCACTCCCTGACGGACGACCGGTGGGCCAATCTGAGCGGCTTGGGTGTCATAGATTTCATGGAAAAGGCCAAAGCGGCGGGGAAGATTCGCTACATAGCGTTTTCGTTCCACGACGGGCTTGACGCTTTCAAAAAGATAGTAGACGCCTACCATTGGGATATATGCCAGATTCAATATAACTTCTTGGACGTGAACTATCAAGCCGGGGAGGAAGGGCTGAAATACGCGGCCGCCAAAGACATAGGAATGGTCATCATGGAGCCTCTGAAGGGCGGAAGCGTGACAGCGCCGCTGCCGAGCGAGCTGAAAACGGCTGCCGAGCGAGCCAATTATTCTCACCCCACGATAGCCGACATAGCGCTTCGCTGGGTATGGAACCACCCTGAGGTCGGAGTTGTCCTGAGCGGCATGAGCAGCGAGGAGCAGATGAAACAGAACTTAGAGAGCGCAAAAGCCGGGCTTGCCAATTCCCTGACCAAAGAAGAGCTTGAGCTGATGAGCGAAGCCAAAAAGCTCTACGGCAGCAAGATAAAAGTTCCATGCACGGCCTGCGCGTACTGCGTACCCTGCCCCATGAGCATAGATATTCCGCAGTGCTTCAGAAACTTCAACGACGCCGCTTTATCCGGCAACTGGGAGGGGCAGAAAAACAACTACCTCTACCTCCTCAGCGGCGCAAGGGAAGGAAAGAGCGCAAGCGTTTGCGTGGAGTGCGGAGAATGTGAGTCGAAGTGCCCGCAGCACATACCGATACGCGAGAGGCTCAAGGAAGTAGCCGCCGCGTTCGGGGCGTAGGTATATATCGAATGCGAACGAGTCCGTCACGGGCCGTTCGCATTGTTTTTCTTATGATTGTTTTTCTTGTGATCAAGAAACTTCATTTTCAAAATGATTTTGCTGTGTTATGCTTGTCATGGCACTGCGAAGTTTGAGCAATATAATATAAAAAAGGGGGAAGTTCAGATTATGGAAGCGATTCTTGTGAACGGAGTGACGCAGCTCAAGTTCGACATGTTGCAGGCTGCGGCGCTCAGCGCTGTCATGTACTACTTCGGAGTGTGGTTGCGCTCAAAGGTGTCGTGGTTGGTCAAACTCTCCATCCCCGCGCCGGCGGTCGGAGGGCTTTTTGTGGCGGTGACGGCTGCTATTTTGCAGTCCTGCGGCATTGTGCGGTTTGCCTTCGACAATACGCTTCAGTCGGTGTTCATGATCTGCTTCTTCTGCACCGTCGGGCTGAACGCGAGCTACAAGTTGGTTTTGAAGGGCGGTTTGATGGTCGCGGGCTTCTGGGCGGTGTCGGCCATTGTGTCCGTTCTCCAAAATGTAATCGGTATTCCCATCGCCATGGGCTTCGGGCAGAACCCGCTCATGGGGATAATCGGCGGCTCTATACCGATGGTCGGCGGGCTCGGCACGGCGGGGGCTTTCGGCGCGCTCTTCGAGGACGAGTACGCGGTCGTCGGAGCTCTCAGCGCGGGTATCGCCTGCGCTACGTTCGGTATGGTCGCGGGTTCCGTCATCGGCGGGCCCTTGGGCGAGTGGATCATCAAAAGCCATAAAATCTCCACTCCAAACGAAACAAAAAAGACGGCCATCGATAATATTATAGATAAGACGACGTTTGACACGGCTTTTGAGGAGATGGGCGACGTCGCGAACGAGGCGTCTAACGCGGTTCCCGCGGACGATGACGAGCACAAGGTCTCCGGTCCTCACCTTATGCAAAATCTCGCTTGGGTGCTCATTGCGGCCGGGCTCGGCTCAGCGGTGAGCTACTACCTCAAACGGGCCGGAATAACTCTTCCCTCCTACCTCGGCGCGATGATGGTGGCGATTTTGATTCGCAACATCGGAGACGGGACTAATCTTTACAACGTAGATTCCAAGTGCGTCGGCATGATAGGCGACATCGCCCTTGCCCTCTTTATCACTATGGCGATAAATTCGCTGCAACTTGTGCAGCTCGCGGGTCTGGCTCTGCCGCTCATTGTGATGATGGTGGCACAGGTTGTTTTGATTTTGCTCATCGCTTATTTCATGGTGTTCATGCTGTTTGGCCGGAACTACGACTCGGTGGTCATGGCGAGCGGGCTCTGCGGCTTTGGCCTCGGCGCGACGCCGAACGCCCTCGTCTGCATGCAGGCCATCACCGCCAAGTACGGTCCGTCCGAAAAGGCCTTTTTTGTCGTGCCCATAGTCGGCGCGTTCTTGGTAGATATTTCTAACGCCATCGTCATCACGCTCATGGCCGGATTCTTCCGTTGATTTCGCGGACGGTCGTTTAACTATGGAAAACGTCATGAAAAATAAACCCATTCGCTTTTTGCTGATCATAGCCGTCTTTTTGGTGATACTCGCTTTGGCGCTCCGCATGCGGCATGATAATTTGCCGAGTCGTATAAAGATTGCCGCCGGCAACGTGTCCGGGATTTATCACGCCTATGGCGCAGCGCTCGCCGAGGTCTTGAAGCCGCAGCTGAACGTGCCGGTGGATGTCCTGATCACCGGCGGCTCGGTCGAAAATATTCGCTTCCTTCGGAACGGAAGGGCCGATCTCGCCTTTGTGCAAAACGACAGCATGACCTATGCCTACAATGGAACCAACATCTTCTCTACCGAAGGCGCGTTCAAAGACTTTTCCGCCTTGGCGGGGCTCTATCCCGAAGTTTGTCAAATCGTCGCTCGCGAGAAAATCGAAGGTGAAGAGATTTTAAGTATTCGCGATCTCGATGGCAAACGCGTCTCTATAGGCGAACAAGGGGGCGGCACCGAACTGAACGCGCTCCAGATTCTCGCCGCTTACGGACTTTCCGATACTGAAATCGAGGTGTCCCATTTAGGTTTTGACGCTTCGGTGGAGGCGTTTCGCAGCGGGACAATAGACGCGTTTTTCTGCACCGCCGGAGTGCCGACCCCTGCAATCTTAGACTTGGCAAAGTTGGGCGGCGTGCGTCTCCTGAGTATCGGCGACGCCCATATCAGCGCGCTGATTACGAACTATCCCTTCTATACGAAGCATATAATCCCCGCCGGCGTCTACCCTGGCATGGAATACGCGAACTACAGATCCGTGGTCTCGACAGTCGCGGTGCGGGCGGCGCTCGTTGCGAGCGACCAATTGAGCGTCAGTACCGTGTCCGCGATATATCGAATTCTTTTCGAGAAAAAGGCCGAGCTCGCCGCGCTCTGCGAGAAAGCGGGCGATCTGAACCGCGAGACCGCGGCGGATGGATTGCTCATCCCGCTGCATAGGGGCGTTACGGGGCCGCAGTGATTTGACGGGCTTATAGCAGGCAACGAAATAGCCGCTCACTTAAAGGGAAGCGTCGCAAGCCCGCGGGCTTGTCGCTTCCCTTTGTTATAACGCGTAAGTTCGTCCCATATCCGCTCCTAAGAAGCAAATGGGCGTTGAGAAGGCTTTTATTGACGCTAATATCCTACACAATAATCAATATCCTGCACAATAATCACACAACCTGAACGACATGGTTTTCCGTCTCGCTTCTCAGGTTTGGAGACCGGGTTAGACACTCCCATATCCGCGCTGCGCGGAACTCAACTTCGGCCAAGCTCGCGCCGTGGTTCCCTTGCGCGGCGGCGAGGCGCGTTATTATAGGGACGGAAGCGCCGTCGCCATATTCGTGCAAAACTTGCCGTCCGTAAGCCGTGTAGCCCAAAACCCTGATGTAGGGCGGGCCGCTTTGCGTAATAGATCCCGCGTCCGAACGATCGAGGCGAACCAAAACCCGCGCCGCCTGTCTTTGCAACCTACCCCTCGTATAGCGCGCGCATACGCAGCGCCCTATAAAGTCATCGTAATTTTTGGCGCTTGTGACGTTTTTCAGAAAAAGATTCTCCATTCCCTCATACATGCCGAATATATTTTTCAATTCTTCCGGCTTTGAGCGAAGCAATATGCCGCGCAGCAACGCCCAGAACGCGTCAGCGTCAGCAACGCGCCCGGATGCTTTGGCTTCTTTCAGCGCCTCGAACGACGACGCCGGCATGGCGTTTTCAATCCAAGCGTCGCCCCTCCCGAAGCCTTCTCTGATGGACGCCGCGCCGGCCAAAGCCGATTCGTTTTTGTCATGGTATCCCGCGCCGACGCGTTTAATCGGAACAGGAATAAGGCCGTATCCAATTTTTTTGATTCTCGTCATATATGAAACAGCCAGAGAATTGTTGGGCGACGAAAAAAACTCAAGGACACGCTCCTTCTCGCTCTCTTTGAACTCCATAGACAACGCCTCCGCGACGGAGGCCGAATACGAGCGTCCGCGCGACAGGTTTATTTTCAAGTTTTCCTTGAAAGATTTTGGTTCGGTGAGTAAAACGTCGATTATATTTTCGATTCCGGGCGAGTGCTCGCTTTCCATGCCAAACGAGATATGCGTCACAAACCGCGCCGCCGCCAAAATATCGACCGCGCCGGCGGCGAACTCAGCGCCGCCGTTACAGGCGTACACAAATGGCAGTTCCAGAACCAAATCGGCCCCGTTCAGGAGTGCCGCGCGGGCGCGGGTCCATTTGTCCAAAAGCGCCGGAAGCCCTCTTTGCGTAAAGGCCGACGACAGAACAACGGCAACGGGCGCTGGCTCCCCCAATAACGCGCGGACGCGGGCTATGTGAAGCGCGTGACCGTTATGAAACGGATTGTATTCCGCGACTATTCCGATGATGTTCATAATACAGCGGATAACCTCTCGGCAGCCATGAGCGAACTTTAGGGCAAGTTATATAAAGCGGAAGACCAGTTCGTGAATCTTCCGCTTTGTGCGATTGGTTTTGATTGTCACCATTCGGCGACGGTGCCGTCATAGTTGCGCCATATGGGATTTTTCCAGTTGTGTCCGGTTTTGGCCGCTTCTATGACTTTTTCCTTGTTTATCGCAATGCCAAGACCGGGGCCCTTCGGGACGTCAATAAAGCCGTCTTTGAACCGGAACACCTCTTTGTCGGCCAAATAATCCAATAAATCAGAACCTTGATTGTAATGGATACCCAAGCTCTGCTCTTGGATGAAGACATTGGGAGTACAGGCGTCGACTTGGACGCAGGCGGCCAAGGCAATGGGGCCGAGCGGGCAGTGAGGGGCGCCCGCGACGTCGAACGCCTCCGCCATGGACAGTATCTTCTTCACCTCGCTTATGCCGCCGGCGTGGGAGAGGTCGGGCTGGATTATGTCCGCATATCCGTCAATCAGCAGGTTCTTGAAATCCCAGCGGCTGAACATGCGCTCGCCGGTGGCGATGGGCGTCGCGGTGTGAGCGGCGATTTCCCGCAGCGCTTCGTTGTTCTGCGACAGTACAGGCTCTTCTATGAACATCAGATGATACTGATCTAATTCCCTTGCCAGCACCTTGGCCATAGACTTATGAACCCGACCGTGAAAGTCCACGCCTATGTCCATCTTGTAACCCAGCGCCGCGCGAACCGCCGCTATGTTTTCGGAAACTTTCAGCACCTTCTCGAAACTGTCGACGTAGTGCATTTCCTCCGTGCCGTTCAGCTTGACCGCCGTGCAGCCGGTCTCGTACAGACGGCGCGCGCCTTCCGCTACGTCAGCAGGGCGGTCGCCGCCTATCCAGCTGTAGATTTTTATTCTGTCCCGGCACTTGCCGCCAAGAAGATCGTAAACAGGCGCGTTGTAGTATTTACCCTTGATGTCCCACAACGCTTCGTCTATACCGGCGATGGCGCTCATCAGTTCCGGGCCGCCGCGATAGAAGCCGCCGCGGTACATGGCCTGCCAGTGGTCTTCGATAGGCATGGGGTCTTTGCCGATAAGGTATCCGCTCAAATCCTCCACTGCCGCCTTGACGACAGAGGCTCGCCCCTCTATAACCGGCTCTCCCCAGCCCGTGATGCCTTTATCCGTCTCTATTTCCAGAAAGAGCCACCTCGGAGCCACGATGTATAGATTCATAGCCGTGATTTTCATGTCTTATAACAACACTCCTCCACAAATTGTTGCTTGACGTTAAATTTACGCAGATTATATCATGTCGCGCCAAGCCCCGCCGATCCCTACTTCTGCGGCAACAACAATAAATAATTTTCTCTGATGCGGCAAGGCGCGACAGGGAATTAAAAACAAACGACAGGGAATTAAAGGCAAACGACAGGGAATTAAAGGCAAACGACAGGGAATTAAAGGCAAACGACAGGGAATTAAAGACGGGTGACCCAAAAATTAAAGACGGGCGACCGGGGGCGGTCGCCCCTACGTTTGGATTACGTCCGCTTGGGTTGACCGATAAAACATGCTCTAAAAAAATCCGCCAAGACGTCGCCGTATCAAAAATCTACCTCTTTAGCAGACAAATTCAGTAGACAAATTTTCGTTTTGTGTTTTAATTAGGAAGAAAGGAGGCGCGCAACTCGGACGAAATATCTCGAAAGCGTGAGGGCAGATTATCGAGTTAGAGATTTTGACGGAAGACGGATGTCTATATCTTCTTCGATTTTCAGCAATTGAGAAAGGATGTGAGGAAGTCGGGCATGAATAGCCAAAATACGCTTGACACGAGAAAGAAATTGGCTACGGGCTACGGGCTACGTATGGCGTAAATCTATCACGCCGCACCCTGCGGCGCGCTCTCTTTCGTTTCAAAAATCCCTTTGTTATCACAAAAAAATAGCCGTATCGGCGGCGCACGGATGTCTTTTGTCCGCGGGCTTGTTTTGTCATGCCCGCATAACGGTGTCGGGCAGTCACGGTTATGGGTGACCTCGTTCTTTTGATCAACGGCGAACACGCACAGAACAAAACTAAATCTCAGGAGGAAATACATTATGCAGACTTTAAAACCAATCCACACCACGCGGCGGCGGATATTATCCCTGCTGCTCACGCTGACCCTCATCATCGGACTGTTCGCGCTCGCGCCGCTGACGGCGTTCGCGGCGGTTACAAATGTGTATGTTGACGGCACTAATGTCGCTGACGTTAACGGAAATAGCGCCGTTAACGGTAATTCAGGCGCCGGGTGGGCGTGGGACGGAACCGCTAATCCGAAAACCTTGACGCTCGCTAACTATAATAGCACCGGCATCAACCTTTACGGCGCGGACGATGTGAAACTTGTGGTCAGCGGTACGTGTACCGTCACAGGCAGGATTGATTACAGTGATGGAAATCTCATCATAAGCGGCACTGGCAGCGACGTACTGAACGTGAGTGCTGCAGGCAGTCCTCGCGTCCTGACAGCGAACAACATAGACATTTCCGGGCTGACCGTCAACGTAAACGCCACAGACTCTGGTATCGCGGTCGCCACCAACCCAAATAGTAGCGGGAATTTCACGATGACCAGCGGGACGCTGAAACTCTCCTCGACAGACAATACGGCGAATGGATTGGTCATAAGCGGCGACATTACCATAAGCGGCGGAACCATACAAACGGACAACACGATAGCCGGCCCTGCCGTTCAAGCATACGGCAACATCAATATCAGCGGCACCGCTATTGTTAATGTCAAAAGCACCGGCTCCGCAGGCATCCAGGCCAGTAAATCCTTGACGATTAGCGGCGGCGTTGTGACGGCGGAAGGCCGCAACGCAATCAGGGCGACGAATGATATCATCGATATTAGCGGCAACAGTACGGTCAACGCCACCGGCACGGGAACCGGCTACGCGCTGAGCGCCAATGGCGGCAAGAGCGATGTCAGCATTTCCGGCGGCGCGGTTGTGACCACCAACGCCGCCACCGGCGCGGGCGTTTTTGCCAAAAATGTCACCGTTGACGGCACAGGCACCACCCTGACCGCGCAGACAGGAACGGCCATTGACGCAAAAGGCGATGTCACCGTCAGCGGCGGCGCGACTGTCACGGGCGCAAGCGGCGAAACGGCGGTTGTACTTATAGGTTCCAACCCGCAGACCGTCACCGTTGACGGCTCCGGCAGCAAAATCGTAACGTCGGGTACCGGCACGGCGATAGACGCAACGGACGCTAAGGGCGCGGTTACGGTCAACGTGACGGACACAGGCGCAATAGACGCCGGAGCAAGCGGCACGGCCGTTGTCGGGACTGCCACGGTCACAGGCGACGGCACGGGCTCAGTCACGGACGCCAGCGGCACGACAAATCCAATTGACCTGACTGTCCCGGGCGCGCCGGTCAACGTCTCGGCGACGGCGGGCGACGCGTGGGCAATCGTTACGTTTACCGCTCCCGCCAATGACGGCGGCGCGCCGATTACCCTCTACACGGCAACGTCTAATCCCGGTGGAATTACCGCAACAGACACGGAACCCAGCATCACCGTTACCGGGCTTACCAACGGTACGACGTACACCTTTATCGTGACGGCGACAAACAGCGTGGGTCCAAGCGAGCCTTCGGAGGAGTCCAATGCCGTGACGCCGAGCGCGGACGCCTCCGTCACCGTCCCGGACGCGCCGACCAACGTCACGGCGACGGCGGGCAACGCGGAGGCGACCGTTACCTTCGACGCTCCCGCCAATGACGGTGGCGCGCTGATTACCGGCTATAAGGTAACAGCGGTTGAAGATCCCACCAAAACCGCAACCGGCACGGCAAGCCCCATCACCGTATCTGGGCTTACCAACGGCACTACGTACACCTTTACCGTGACGGCGGCAAATAGTAAGGGCCCAAGCGAGCCTTCGGAGAAGTCCAATGCCGTGACGCCCAGCGCGGACAATCCAGTAAACGAACCCGACGGAAGTCGTAGCGCCAGCGGCGGATGTGACGCCGGAGCCGGATTAATGGCCTTAGCGATCCTCGCGCTGCTCATAACGAACCGGAGCGGGAAGGGCAGATAGATACGTAATCCAAACGTAGGGGCGACCGCCCTCGGTCGCCCGTCTCTTTTTGTCGGTCGCCCCGTCTTTAATTTTGGCCCGCCCGCCTTTAATTGAGGTTGGTCGCCCACATCCATAACGCTTGGCGTCCACCAAGAACCCTATAGTCACATTAAATTATTGTATAGGACGCTACGGAAGCGGTAAGCAATTCAGGGGTTTTTAGCGCGAAAACCGACTCCGGTTTTGATAGTAGAACAAAATACAAAAGGGAAGCCTCCCGCGAGTTTGCGGCTTCCCTTTTTGCTGTTTTGCAATACTTTAGGCTGTTTAGCGTCTTGGTTACTATCGAGGAACTAATGTCTGGAGCTTATCTATCGGCAATTCAGCAATCTCGGCAACTTCCAACAACGTCATGCCGCGCGCCAGCAACTTTCGCGCCATATCAAAAGCCTTTTCGACTTTGCCTTCAGCTTTACCTTCGGCTTTACCTTCAGCTCTGCCTTCAGCTTTGCCTTCAGCTTTACCTTTCTCAATGCCTTTTAGTTCCGCTTCTTCCGAATATGTCAAAATTCTATCCTGCAACATCACATCCCCCTCCTTGAAC
>BOCC01000079.1 GCA_026002715.1 Synergistales bacterium | reverse complement strand
AAACATCCAAGCGCCGCGCGGAATTAGCCGTAGAGATGAAAGAAATTGTGGACGAACTTGTGATGATGGCGGACCGCGCCGAGGCGTCCGGCTTAGTGAGCGAAGCTGACAAGCGTATAGTGCTGGAACATATGGAGCGGTTGTACAGAGAGCTGTTTGCTCAATACACTGAGTTCAAGGAGGGGGATGTGATGTTGCAGGATAGAATTTTGACCTATTCGGAAGAAGCGGCGAAAAAAGCGGCGAAAGAAGCGGAACTAAAAGGCATTGAGAAAGGCATCAAGGAAGGCATTGAGAGAGGCATTGAGAGAGGCATTGAGAGAGGCAAAGCTGAAGGTAAAGCTGAAGGTAAAGCCGAAGGTAAAGCTGAAGGTAAAGTCGAAAAGGCTTTTGATATGGCGCGAAAGTTGCTGGCGCGCGGCATGACGTTGCTGGAAGTCGCCGAGATTGCTGAATTGCCGATAGATACGCTCCAAACATTAGTTCCTCGATAGTAAACAAGACAGATAGACAGCCTAAGGCATTGCAAAACAGCAAAAAGGGAAGCCACGAGCTCGCGAGATGCGGAAGGCTTCCCTTTTGTACATTCTTGTTAAGCCTGAAATTTTTTATGAAACGGCCGTGCTTTCCGATAGGTAAAGAAGGACTTAAGCGAGGATCTCTTGTATAATATATGGAACGAAATGGATAAAATTTCAGATTTAGGAGGAAATTCACATGAAAAAATCAATATTGATAGTGTTATTCTTGGTCTTTGGGATGTTCTCTGTCGCTTGCGCCGCCGAAAAAACCGACCCGTTTCCGAAGTTTTCATCAAAAACTATTTTGGGCAAAGGCATTGATGATAACGTCTTCGCTTCCGCTAAGATAACCATGGTCAACATCTGGGCGACATGGTGCCCGCCCTGCGTGTCCGAAATGCCCGACTTGGGCAAACTTGGCCGCTCCATGCCCGATGGCTCGCAGCTCGTGGGGCTTCTGCTAGACGCCGCGCCAAACGACACGAAAGTCATATCGAAGGCCCTGAGTATCCTGAAAAAGGCCAAAGCCGACTTTACGCAGATACTGTTGACCAAAGACTTGGAGCCTTATCTTGAAGAAAACATCGAGGCTATTCCGACGACAATATTCGTGAACTCAAACGGAGAGATTGTAGGCAAACCGCTCGTTGGTTCACGCTCGGAAAAAGAGTATCGCGCGGAAGTACAAAAACTGTTGTCCGGAAAATGACGCGCGGCAAATATTTGAAGTGTTTGCCTTTAGTGATTCTTGCCGTCGCGGGTCTTTTTATCGCTATCGGCGTGACGCGGGGCGAGGTCGAAGCCGTCTTGGAAAAGGCCGTCAATATCTGTCTTGAATGCATCGGGATAGGGTAGACGCTTGAAAATACGACCACTCGTACAGAGCCTCGTCCTGCTTGGAAGCAACGCTTATCTCAAAGGCTTTATGGGCGGACGTATCTATAAGGGGCCGCTTAAGGGCGTATGTGTCCCGGGGCTGAACTGCTACTCCTGCCCCGGGGCTTTGTTTTCCTGCCCGCTTGGCTCGCTGCAAGCCATCCTTGCGGGCTGGGAGTACAGTTTCAGCTTTTACGTGACCGGCTTGCTATTAGGATTTGGCGCGATATTCGGACGGTTTATATGCGGCTTTTTATGCCCTTTTGGGCTCATACAGGAGCTTTTGCACAAAATTCCACTCTTTAAAAACAAAAGGGCAATAAAAATCCCGAAGTTCTTTTTGTATATAAAATATGTCATATTGGCTGTGTTCGTCGTGGCCTTGCCGGTTTTTGCCAAGGGCGAGTTCGGCGTCGGCTATCCGGCCTTTTGTAAATTCTTGTGCCCGGCTGGTACTATCGAGGCCGGCTTGCCTCTTCTCGCGGGCAGCGAGGGATTGAGAAAGGCGGCGGGAGCGCTTTTTTTATGGAAAGCACTCCTGTCCGCCGCCGTTGTCGTGGGTTGCGTGGTGATATATCGCTTTTTTTGCAGAGTCTTATGCCCCTTAGGGGCGTTTTACTCGTTTTTCAATAAAATATCGCTTTTGCGAATCGACCCGGACGAAGTGCGCGGAACTTTTTGCAAAATGGGGCTGAATCCCGTGCTGGAAGTCAATAGCTTAGAATGTATCCGCTGCGGCGAATGCAAGGCTCACGCCAAGAGGCGATTCGCCGGGCGAGGGTCGAGCGCTGAGGTTATGGCAAATACAACAGAACAGATAATCCACTCCGCGTAGATGACGTGAGGCCCGATGCGGGTGGACGGAACCCATGTCCAAAGCGCCCAGATGACGAGAGACGTCAGAATTACGCAAAAGCCCGATGATTTTTTGCAAAGGCGCGGCGCGTAGATATTCATTACTATAAGAAGCGTGAAAGACGTCGTCATTGCGAGGGCTGAAGTTATAGTCTGAAGTATGCCCACGGCGGTCATAGCTAAGTAGAGCGAGCAGATACTGACCAAAAAAACGCCGACCCGCGAGATGAAAAGCTCGGTGTTGGGAGATAATTCTTTGCCGTCTCTGTTTACGTTCGGTAAAATAACGTCCTTGATCAACAGTGTGGAGCAGCCCATCAAAAGAGCCACGGCCGTGGAGACGTCGGCGGCCCAAAGCGCCGCCAAGAAGATCCCGCCTATAGCGGGGCTTATGACCTCTTTGGCTATAGTGGGCAGAGCGAGGGCGGCGTTGGGAAGCCCGGGGAACTTGGCGGCTGCCATAATACCGAAGAACGCGCACAAAAACCCGGCCGGAAGCGTCAATATACCGCCCAGAATGAAGCCGTTGCGCGCCGTGTTTTCGTCCTTGGCGGCAAGCGCAATCTGCGTCACGGCCTGAGTGGTGCAACACTGTGTAATCATAACGGCCATCCAGCCCATGACAATAGCGATGCCTATTCCGCCTATTGGGTCGAGCCACGGACCTTCGGGCAGGCTCGCCATGACATTGTCATAACCGCCGAGGTTATTGAAGCCCGAGTAGAGCGCCGCGAGAATGCCGACGTAGATGATGATGACGTTGACCACGTTCGTGATGCCGCTTGCCCAGTAGCCGCCCACCACCGTTATTCCGATAAAGACGACCGCCGACGCGAGCATGCCAGTGGTCAACGTGAAGTACTCCGGCAGCATCGAGGCCAAAATAGCGCCGCCCGCCACGTATTGCAGCGACGTTATCGTCATCATTATGAGAAGCTGCACTATGACGCCGATGAAGCGCGCGCCCTCGCTGTAGGCCGTCCCCATCATTTCGGGGATGGTGCTGCGCTCCATCTTGCGAAATTTCGCGGCCAAAAAGAGCCCGACCACTATGCCGCCAGTCCCCCAAGCGCCGTTGTACCAGCCGGCGGAAAGCCCTTTCGTGTACGCCTGCTCGGCGACTCCTACGGTAGACGCGCCGCCGACGGCGAGCCCTGTCAGCATCGTAGCGATGAGTATCGTAGGAAGCTGACGCCCCGCCAAAAGATAGTTGAGCATTTTACCGCCCTTGCCGCGCTCCTGTATCTGCGTGGCCTTCCATGACAGTAGGGTCAACAGCACGACGTACACAATCAAAACAACCAACGGAATATTCAAAGACATTTCTAAAACCTCTCCCTTCAAATCCTTTCAAATTTTGTGAAAATAAAAAAATCTATAAAAATAGGGCTTCCTCACCTTATTCGGCGAGGAAGCCCTTAGTCTTTTCCGGATTTCGGCTTTAGCTCACACAGGCGAGCAAAGCGCCAAACCTCGTAAGACCGGGTTCCCCGCCGCCTGTAAAATAATAATAAAAGTAAAAGCTATCGCTATCTCTGAACAAGGACCTACACAAAGACGCAAACGCAGACATTTTCACCAACATGCGAGTCACCCCCTCCTACGAATTAAAAACACGGCTCAATTCAAAAACACAACTCAATCAAAATTCTCAAACTTAAAACTCTTCAAGCCCAGCGATGTTCAGCATCTGCCAGTTGCGGGCGTTTATCTCTTCGACTATATCTTTCAAAACCTTGTCCGCTTCCGCGTAGGCCACCTGACAGGTCCCGACTCTTCGATGGCCGCCGCCGCCAAAGCGCAGCATCAATTTACCGACATCCACCGTGGCCGTGCGATTGAGAATGCTATAACCCACCGCGAACACGCAGAACTGTTTTTCCCGTCCATGGAAAACGCGAATAGATACGTTCTGGTCGGGGAAGAGCGCGTAGATAACGTGGCGGTTGCCTACGTATGTTTCTTCTATACCGCGCAGGTCAGTAACGACAGCCGCGCCGTCAGACCAAGAATTATCCTTCATCATATGAACAAACGCGTCCTTGTGTTCGTTGTAAAGGCGCGCGCGCTCCGCAAGGTCGTCAAGCTTCATTATTTCTTCAATGTCCATATCGCGGAGGTACTCGATAAGACAATCCATGAGCTGGTAGTTGGAGATACGGAAATCTCTGTATCTGCCAAAACCGGTTCGAGGATCCATTATAAAGGAAAGCAACACCATACCTTCCGGGTTAAGGATCTCCTCTCGGCTAAAATGAGCGGAATCACACTTGTCGGCGTCCATAACCATCTGCTTGAAGCGCGCCAGCTTCCCCTTGCCGCCCCCGTAATACTCATAAATAACACGAGCGCAGCTGGGCGCCGGCCATGAAGCCCCTGTATACTTATACTGGTACATCATTCCTCTGGCATCCTCACTGGTGTGGTGATCAAACCACATTCCACATCCGGGAGAATAAGGAATATTCACCAGAACGTCATTGGCTGTAACGTCCACTAACCCGTCCTGAATATCTTTGGGGTGAACAAATTTCTTCTCCTCAAAAAGGTCGAGTTCTTTCAGCAATACAGCGCACATCAAACCGTCAAAATCAGATCGGGTCAGAAGCCGCATACCTTTCACCTCCGCAAAATAACACCCTGGGCATATCAGCTCTTTCATTTCGTACCTGTAGCTATTGTATCGCATAATACGAATTAGTGAAAGAGAAAGAATTAATTTATTATCAAATTTAAACTTTATTCGGCAAACCAAATACACAAAAAATTCTAACGGACAAATGCATATCGGTCAAGATTATATACTATCATCAACAATTTTCGTCAATAACTTTCTAAATTTTCACCGACTTTTTAAAGAATTCTAAAAAATGTCCTGAATTTACTTCGAACTATCTCGAACTATCTCGAACTATTTTGAATAGACGCTATAAAATCTTTCATCACGTTGGGCAGAATATTGAAAGAATAATTCACGTCAATGCGCTCCGTGGCTTTATGCGCGTCCTTTCCGAGGGGGCCGAATATGGCGCATGGAACGTCGATTTTTTTGAGGTCGGATATGGGGAGATCGAAGTTATGGCCCCAAAGCGGCATGTTTTGGGCCAGCGTTTTCAGCTCCTCGGTCGATTCGCTGAAGCCCGTGAAGCTCATGTCGGTTATGCCCTCAAATATCTCTACCTCTTCTAAGCCGAACCCGAGCTCTTTCAGCTTCCCTCTCACACAACGCGCGGCCTCGCGGACGCCGCGCTCGGCGTCGCTCTCCGATGTGTTTCGGCGCTGCGGGTAGTACGGCGGCAAGAAGCCCACTATGACAAGCGGCCCCTTTTCGCCCAGCAAATCGAGAGCCAGCGAGACGAACTTGATATTGCGCTCCCTCTCGTCGCTTGACTCGATCTTCGGTAAAAGCTCCGCGAAAAGTTTTTCTCTCGAACCCGCCAGCTTGGACGCTCTGCCTATAATATCCTCAGCGTAGACAATTTTTTTTGGCAATTTAAGCAAGTCATGACGCCCGACCTGTTTCAAAGCCCCGGCAAGCGCGGCCTCAGACGCGCTTGCGATGTCCCGCAAGACGAGTTCCGGAGTGTCGCTCACAGTAGGGCGGTTGTAGTAGACCACGGTGCGCTCCGGCAACGTCACGGCGTAGTTCTCGCGAAGGTCTTTCATATAAAGGCAGCACTGCGGCTTGTCGCCCTTCCCCTCCAATTCGAGGTTCAGGTATGACGCTATGAGCGTGGAATTCAGTCCGCTTTTGTAATTGCCGGTATGGCTCTCTATCCCAACGCAGAGACAAAACGGCATTATCTTGCCTATTGTTCCGTAGTAAATGCCGATCTTGCCGTCCTCAAAAGACGGCTCCGTGTCAATAGCGACAAGATAATCGAGGTTTTCGCGCGCGCGCAAATCGGCCAAATACGAAACGGAGCCCCTCATTCCGTAAGAGTCCCCTTCCTCATCCGGGACAAGGAGAAGCAGTACGTTAAACTCTAAATCCTCCCTACGCTCCGCGTAATCCTCTATAAGGCATATGTCGAGCGCGACGCCTGTCTTCATATCCGAGACGCCCCTGCCGAAGAGGTAGCTGCCGGACTCCAAATCTCTTTTGGCCTCGTCCGGCAAAGACAATTCATGCGCGCGTCTCGTGTACTCCTCCGGGTCGAACGCGCACGTCGCGAGAGGGCCGCAACCCTGCGCGTCGACTACATCGAAATGCCCTGTCAGGATCACGGTTTTTCGGACGCCGCGCTTTTTGCTTCTCAGAAAAGCCGCGACGGCGTGACGCTTGAAGGGGTCGTTTTTCAAAGGAACTAGACAAAGATCGTCCGCGTGTTCCTTAAAATAAGGCGCAAGGGACAGCCTGTCATATATAAAGCGCGCGCACTTCTCCTCGCCTCCGGCGCTGCCCGTCACGCTTTCTATTCGCGCAAGCTCCAACATCAATTTATAAACTTGTTTCCCCATTTTGTCCGTTATCAAAGAATCGGCGAACGACATCTGAAGACCTCCTATGAAAATATCTAAGCTCCGGCAAAACGCTCAAACGTCTCAAATCTCCGGGACCTTCCTCCACCTATACACGGGATGGTCGGCTAAGGCCAGCATCTCGTGGTCGCCTCTGCTGTCGCCGTAAGCGTAGATTTCGGAGTATAGGCCAAGGTCGACGGTTTTACGGATACGCGCGACTTTCTCGGCCCCCCGGCAGTTCGGCGTGGCGAGCCGTCCCGTCAGTATGCCGCCGTCAACCTCCAATTCAGTTCCTATAACCACGATTTCTTTGCCATGGCGCTCCGCCCAAGACGCGACCCATTCTCTCATGGAAGCCGTAACGATGTAGACCGAGTCCTTGCGTGAGAGGTGTTTTGAAAAAATCTCTAAGGCCGCTGGCCTGATGATTTTTTCGATTTTTGTATCAGCGTACTTTTTAGCCATAGATAAATAAAAATCGTAGGGCATACCGCCTAAGAGCGAGCGGAGCATCGTTTCTTTCAAAAACCCCCTGTCGCGCCTGAAAGAACGTATTGACGCCAAGACGGTTTTGGACGCGGCTAAAGCGACGCGCCGCCTTCCGAAAGACGAAAATAAAAAATCTCTGAACGAGTCTCGCGTCGTCAGGGTCCCGTCAAAATCAAAAAGGGCAAGGGAAGGCAATATAATCCACCTCAATCCGAATCAAATCTGAAAGTTAATACGCCAGCTTATATATCTCCAAAATGTCCTCGCTCGTCAGGGATTGCAACGCGCCAAACGGCGCGAAGGCAGAGGCATTCTTGGCCAAGCGGTCGATGTCGGACTCCGGAATGTTCAATTCTCGAAGCGTCGTGGGGGCGCCAAGAGAGCGGAAGAAACTCTCAAGCTCGTCTATCCCGGCGGCGGCGCGGTCTTCCTCGTCTCCCCCTTCTATGCCAAAAACCGCTTCCGCGAAGCGAGCGAAGGGCGTCGGGTGGTCTCTGTAGAGATAGCGGGCCCAAGCCGGCATCATCACGGCCAAAGACGCGCCATGCGGCGTGTCGTACAGCAGGCTCAGGGAATGTCCCAACGTGTGGGAGGAGAAATCCCCGCGCGGGTCGCGTCCGCAGGAAAGAGAGCCGTTATGCCCCAAAGACGCGGCCCAGGCGTATTGAGAGCGGGCGTCGTAGTCGTCGGGAGATTCACGCAGAGCAGGTATTATCTGAAGCATGCTTTTGATGATGGCGTAACCCTGTTCGTCAATAAGTCCCGTGCCCTCCGCTCCGTCGAATAGCCTCTCCAATACGTGAGCCATGACGTCGATGCCGCCGTTTACCGTCTGAGACTCGGGCATAGACGCCTGGACGGACGGGTCGATTATGGAGACGCGGGGGAAAAGATACGGACTGTTTATGGATGTCTTTTTATCCTGTTTTTGGTTGGAAACAACCGCGATGCTGTTGACTTCGCTTGACGTGGCCGAGGCGGTCAAGACGCCGTAAATCGGCAGCGCGCTCTCGATGGCGGCTTTGCCCTCAAATAAATCCCACACGTCGCCTTTATAGAGCGCCCCCGCCGCTATGGCCTTCGCCGAGTCGAAGACGCTGCCTCCCCCTACTGGGACAATGGCGTCCACCGCGGCGGCCTTTATACGGGCTACGCCCTCGCGCACTTTTTCGATTCGCGGATTGGATTGCACTCCGCCAAGCTCCACGAAAGTTATTCCGCTTTTGTTCAGAGCGTCGGTTACTTGAGTGTAAACTCCGTTTTTGAAGATAGCCTTACCGCCGTAAAGCAGAAGTATGCTTTTTGCCTTGATGGCGGATAATTGAGCCGCAATTTGCGGAATAGTTCCCTTCCCGAAAATGACGATTGTAGGATTCCACCACATGAAATTTTTCATTGTTATCGCCTCCGAACGAAAATCTTTCAAAAAATTATATCTTGCTTAAATTCTTGCTTAAATTATAGCCATTCGCAAAGAGCAAAACGCAATTTATTTTACCTATTATACCCAAAACCAGTTATAATCTTAATTAAATTTTTTTGGGGGTGTAGCCCGTGAATCAAAACAACAACCGAAAGCCGACAGAACGCTTGGAAGACGTAACCGCTGCTCTCGCAGCTGTTGCGATGGGGCGTGAAAGCGCGGACAGCGTCATCAAAAACACTCGGCTTGTCAATGTAAACACGGGAGAGATACAAGAAAATATAGATATAGCCATTGCAAGAGGGCGAATAGCGCTTGTCGGGAACGCGACGCACACTATAGGCAAAAACACAAAGGTAATAGACGCGGGCGGCATGTACGCGACGCCCGGTTTCATGGACGGGCACCTTCACATAGAGAGCAGCATGGTGCGCGTGCGCGAGTTTGCGCGCGCGGTAATTCCTCACGGCACGACGGCGATTTTCCCAGACCCGCATGAAATAGCCAACGTTTTGGGCGTACGCGGCGTCGAATTTATGGCCGAAGACGCTATATCCACTCCGCTTCGCGTTTTTACCTTGGCTCCGTCCTGCGTCCCCTCACAGCCGGATTTCGAGGACAGCGGAGCCGTGATAAGCGTCGACGACATATCGGCTTTGATGGACAGAGGTGATATTTATGGCCTCGGTGAGGTCATGAACTTCGTCGGCGTGCAAAACGGAAATAAAGACCTCCATAAAGAGATGGCTATCGCCGCAGCAAAAAATAAAATCATCACGGGACATTATGCCATGCCCGAGACCGGGTCGGGGCTCAACGCCTATGTAGCGGCTGGGGCGCGCTGCTGCCATGAGTCTGAGCGGAGCGATGACGTCATCGCCAAGATGAGGCTCGGTATGTACGCGCAGATCAGGGAGGGCTCGGCTTGGCAAAACGTACAGGAAGTCGTAAAGGCCATAACTGAGCGGCGCGTGGACTCGCGCTTCGCCACCCTTGTCAGCGACGATATACAAATTGATACTATTTTGACGCTTGGGCATATGGACCACATCGTAAGGCGTGCCGTAGAAGGCGGCGTAGACCCCATAACCGCAATTCAAATGGCCACAATAAACACCGCCCAATGCTATCAAATGGACAGAGACCTGGGCAGTATCTCACCAGGAAAATGCGCCGATATTTTACTGCTCAGCGACTTGGCGAAAGCCAAGGTCAACAAGGTTTTTATAGACGGAGAGCTCATATCCGACAACGGCAAACTTCTCATTGAGATAGAGCAGGTCGTCGTGCCGGACGACATGCGCGATACATGCAGGGTTAAAGGATATTTTTGCGAGCGTGATTTTTTAATTCCCGCGCCCGAGGGCGCTTCCGATAAGGTCAAAACGCGGGTTATAGAGATTGCGGAGTCAAGAGCCGCCACAATGGCCCGTGAAATAGACATGAGCGCGGAAGATGGATTTGTTCCCGCCGATACCGAGAAAGACATAGCGAAGTTGATTGTCGTCGAGCGGCACAAGGCGAGCGGGGCCGTGGGCAAGGGTTTTGTCAAAGGTTTTCGCATCAAGAGCGGAGCCGTGGCGTCGACAGTGTCGCATGACGCGCACAACCTCCTTATTCTCGGCGCAAACGATAAGGATATGGTTCTTGCGGCTAACAGCCTGCTCGATTATGAGGGCGGTATTGTCGTGGTCGACGACGGAGAAATTCTTTCAATTTTACCTCTGCCTATAGCCGGCCTCATGTCGGGAGACCCGGCTCTTATTGTGGCCGAATTTGTGCTCAGGCTTGACGAGGCTTGGAAGGAGATCGGATGCGCCATGAATTCACCGTTTATGACCATGACGCTGCTTTCTTTGAGTATATCCCTATAGGCCCATTCCGGACGGACAAGGCCGCCAGGGTTGCTTATCTGTACATAGTTCAGGGCGACGCCTCTGAACTTTTCATCTGTCTTTGTAAGGCTGGAGTCGACAAGCGCGCGAATTTCCACTTTGCGCGAAAACGTTTTGTCCTTTGGCGCCGTAAACCGTCCGTGAAAATCAAAAAATCCTAACCCATTGAGCTTTTCACCGCCGGACGTCACGAAAAATTTACCAAAAAGGGGCGCCGACGAGCCGGTAGCCAAAATGAGCCTGTTTGCAATCATAGCCTGCTTGAGTCCGGACACAAACGGCTCTTTTGACAGTAAATCAACCG
>BOCC01000078.1 GCA_026002715.1 Synergistales bacterium | reverse complement strand
TCATGGCAGGGCATATTGGATTATTGTAATCTGCGTTCATTCCTCGACACCGCGAAAAAACGCGGCGAAAACCTCATGGACTCTCTTCGCTCTCTTATTTCGCCTGGCGTTCCCGCTGGACAGTAACGGTGACTTTTCAAGGCCGACACAAAAGTTCATTTTGGATATGGTGTATGGCTTATTTGCGGCGCAAAGCTGTTTTCTCCCTACTTTTGCAGAAAGCCAAATAGGTAATGTTCCATAACACATTGTGGTGCAATAACTTTAAAGGAATTTTTTGTCAAGTTTTGCGATAAATATAGTTGTGAAAAGCAAGGGAAATTTGATATAATCTACCTTGAACGTATTAGGCTTGAAAGAGGGTGTGCGATGCACTTAAAGGGCTGAAATCACTACAACTTTTAATCAAATAGAAAGCCGTGTAATCCATTGCTTTGCAATGTTTTGCACGGCTTTTTTCTGCTTTTTGCTGCAAAAGTCAGGTTATAGTACACTCGGACACAATTTGAAAAGAGGTATTTCCAGTTTTTGTGAGAAGATTTCAGGTGACTTTTCAAGGCCGACACAAAAGTTCATTTTGGATATGGTGTATGGCTTATTTGCGGCGCAAAGCTGTTTTCTCACTAAAATAGCGAGGGAACTAAAAGAAAAAATCGCATTGGACAAGCTTGTTGAGCGTTTGTATCCTATTTTCCCGTAAAATGTAACTATGTCAGCAGTGAAATGTTATCCATACGCAAATTTCGGCATAAAACCGATGATTTAGGTATTTTTATCGCCATGCTAAGAAAAAATAGACGATTATTTTGCATAGTTGTACGATTTGTAATTACAACAATGAAAATCGCCAGTAACCCATACCACTACTGGATTCATTGTTACATTTTCGGGAAATTAGGTTTGTATCGCAAGTCTGATGAACTTTGACGGCGCGGACGAGCTTCACAAAAACTACTTTAACGCAGTCAAAAAGAACTTCGACGACAGTGACATTACCAAACCTTGCAGCAAGAAGTTGGAGGGACTTTGCAAGGTACACGACGGAAGCAAAAATGAAACTCGGTAACGGTTATTGGGTTGCAGGCATCAGCGCACTTACAGCGGAGCACAAACAGCCTATTCCTGTATACAGCCGCGTGTATTCAACTCTTGAGAAAGGATATCTCAGTAATAATGATGAAACCTTGAAATCGCTGAAATTCCTGTCATCGCATTTTCCTGAAACAAACATCCGGGCGTTCGACAGAGGATACGACGCCGGATATATTTTCGATGTATCTTATCCCGCGCAAAGAGAGTTTTATCGTGCGCATGCGCGGATGACCGCTATGTTCTCTTCAAGGGCGGAAATCGGTGATTTTATCGACATTGGCAAAGAGATACAAAGGCGAATATGCACTTAAATTTGAGACAAAAGACGGTGATAAAGCCGATTGTAAAATTTCCATCGCGCCTGTGTCACTGCCGGATTATCCCGATGTGTTACTGAATCTTGTCATTTGCTCCGGTTTAGGAAAAGAACCTTTGTTGCTCCTTACCAATCTTGCAAGCGACGACGACAGGCTTTGTGTCACTGTCACCAAAACATACCTCATGCGGCGCGCGCATTGAAGAATACTACAAATTCAAGAAGCAGAGCTTCGGATTCGAGAAGTTTCTTGTGCGCTCGTTAAAATCCATCAGGAACCTTGACTTGCTACTGTCTATTGCTATCGGATATATCGGCGTACTTAGTGAAAAAATAGATGAGAGCATTGAGGTTCTCGAAGTTATCGAAGTCTCGAAACGCCTGTACGGCTTGTCTAAATTCACATTTTACGCAATCGCCGACGGCTTGGCTGAAATATTTGGCAAACTGTACACCGGAGTTTCATCGTTCTTTAAGAGGCCAATACCTTCAAATCAGCTTCTTCTTTGGAGGTGCGCTTGAAAAAATGGGGAAACTCAAAGGGTTTTTAGAGGTGACCTTTATCTTGTCCACGGAAAAGCTGTCCGCGAGCATAGAGAGCGCCGCAGCTAAGAGACCCTCCTCTCTACCCTCCTCTATGCCTATCTCTCTGCCCTTTTTCTCGTACCGCTCGCGAACAAATGTCACATAAGGCGTCTTCATATCCCGCAAAGCCATAGGTTTCTCCTCCTTTAATATTTCTTCCTCAAATTGATTCAGCTCTGTCAAAGCGTCTTGGTCGCTGATATGCAGTATGCCGTCTATAAAAATCAGGAAATCCTCTTTGTTGGCTCCGCTCCAGTCGCGCTCACTGAGAAGCGTCAGAAGCTCCTTGAAAAACACGAATTTTTTGCGCTCGCTGCGCTTCGCTTCTATAGCGCGCTGTCCGGCGTAAAGAGCCAAGTCGAAGGGATTGTCGCTGTTCTTCAGTTCTTCTGGGTCCAAATCCGCTACGACCACTCTGTTATAGCGATATATAACTTCACTGCCGAAAAGAGACGAACTGTAAAAATCAGGCTCGTCGGCGCTTCGTTTTTCCGTCACAATAGCAAGCCTTGTGACCGGCTCTTTTTTGTCCGAGAATATCAGCGTCATATATAAAAACATGCGCTTCGACAGGTCGCCGCCGCCCTTGCCCTGCAACTTGCCGTGAAGCAAAACACAAGTGCTTTTCCCGTCCAACAGCGGAACGGATACCAACAAATCCACTACTCGCAGACTTGCCTTGGCTCTCCGAGCCAAGCTCCTTAGTTCTTTATCCAAGGGCATTGGCGGCTTGCTTTTGTCAGCGCGCTCGTAAAGCTCCGGTATACAGCGTAAAAGCATCTCGTAGAAAAACCTCATTACGAGTTCTTTCCAAAGAATATCCTTGTTTATTCGCTCCACTTTTGTTTTGTTTGTTTCACTCAGGTTTAACACGTCCTTGTCTCAAAACACGCTCAAAAATGAAGACGGCCAGCAACAAAACAGAAAATTACCAAGCTGATTTTCTTCAAAATCTAAACCTCCCAATAAAAATTAAATTGACTCAAAAATGAGAAAAAAGAACATAAAGATAATGCCTATGTCAGACATCCGCATCACCTGACGAGATTATAGCATAGTAGGGGCGCGCCTCTCTTCCACTGCTATGCTTATTTCAATCTCCCACTGCGCCACTTCAATCGGAACCCACTCCATCGTCATCCGCTCCTCTCTGAACTGCGGCGAAATATCTTTTTTAGATAAGCGCAATATCATATGGATAGCAGGGTTTCTCTATCCTTAGCTTCCATAGCTTACCTGTTTCTGCCCGAGGCGCTCGTCCTGCCTCTTTCTCTCAAGTCCCTGCCTCTGTGCCTTGGTAAAACTTCTTGGAGGTTTTCATCCTCCGAGGGCTCATTTATCTCGTTTACCTTGTTGTCGGCCGCCTGTTTAGCGGCCGCTTTGGCGGCTTCTTTCAAGGCGGCCTTAGCGTTCTTCAGCTTTATAGACGCCGTAATGATGGAGATGTTGTCAAGAGGCGCGACGTTTGTCGCGCGGGAAAACGCGGCCGCTATTGCCTCCGCTTTCTCGATATAATGGTTCTTCTCCCCGTTCTCTTCGGGCATGGCGAGAGCCAGCGACGTATAAACCATCATAGCGAGAGCGTTGGCCGATGGAACAGAGCTGTCCTCAGCCGACTTGCGCCTCAGAAAAATCAGTTCGTCATCAGAGGCGGACAAAAAAAACCCGCCCTTTTCCTCGTCCCAAAAGTTCTCTTCTATCTTATCGGCCAGCGTTTCGGCGTACCTCAGCCACTCTTTGCGCTGCTTATCGACCCTCTGGGCGTCGAGTTTTCGCCGCTCTTCCGCCCGCTTCTCCTCCTCGGCTTTTCGCCGCTCCTCGGCCCTTTGCCGCACGTCCATAATCTTGTCGTCAGACGAAGAATCGGCTTTAGAATTGGATTTAGAGGCGGCGTTTTTGGAGGAGTTTTTCGCGCTTCCGGTTTTATTGTCTTCGTCCTCGGAAATCTCTACGGAGACAGCGTCGTAAATCTCCATCACGCCCCACATAAGAGCCGCGTAATCCTCGGGGAGCGCGGCTATGGCGGATTCCTTGCCGATATAACATCTGCGCCAGTTCCCCTTTGGGTCGACCAAAACCTTCTGCAAGAACAGCGCCGCCCTCTCCGCCGCCAAAATCCAGTCTTTTCGCTTAAAGACCCTCCCGGCGCGCGCAAGGGCTCCTATCATAAGACCGTTCATATCCATCAGCACTTTTTCGTCGAGCAAGGGCGCCTGTCTTCGGCTTCGCGCGTCAAACAACGCGTGCTTGTCGTTTTCGAGACGCTTGGCGACGTCGGGAGCGCGCAGGCCGTAGCGCAACGCGGCCTCGGCGCATGGTATGGCTTCGTATAGGATATTGCTGCCGTTTTGAGAGCTCGACATCTCCGGCTTGAAGTTTCCGCCCGGCATAACGGCGTAAGCCGCGCAAAAAATCCCGGCGTCACCCTGAGGCAAGGCGGCGTGCACTTCATCATCGGTCCAAAGATAGTATTTGCCCTCGATGCCGTCCAAATCAGCGTCAATTGCCGTCCAGAAGCACGATTCGGGAGACGTAAAGTCGCGGGTAACGCAGGCCACGATGTCCGCGGCAAATGTGTTGTAAAAGTTATCCTCTTTGTACACCGCCTTGGCCGGAAGCCCGGCGGCGATACGCAAGTTTTCCCTGCCTTCTCCGTCGGCCGTCGATACAGCCGCCTCCGCTTCGGACGCAAGGGACGCGACCCAGAGAAGCAGGGCCTGATCGCAGAGCAATTTCTCGAAATGCGGCGTCACCCACCGCGCGTCTGTGGCGCAGTGCGCGTATCCGCCGCCCAGATGGTCATGTATGCCTCCGGCCCACATTTTGCGAAGCGTCAGGTCAACCATTGAAAACGCTTCCTTTTTATCGGCAGCGGCAATATCCGCGCCGTCATTCTTCGCCGACTCCAAAAGAAACAAAAGACGGGGGGCGCAGATAGATTTCGGGGGGTTTCCGAAACCGCCCCACGTGTTGTCGAAAAGGCTCTTCAGCTCGCTCAAGGAGATACGAGTCAAAAACGAGCCGGTATGTCCGCCTTGTTTGACGTCGTTCTTGGCCTTCATGCCGTCGACAAGAGATTTTGCCCCGAGCAAAACCTCATCCCGCTGTGTAAGCCAAAGCCACCTGACGCGCGGCGTTATGTCAGCCAAGCCCGGCATCTTTCCCACGCTGCGCTTCGGGAGCCAAGTTGCGGCAAAGAACGGCTCACCGTCCGGCGTCAAAAAAAGACTGAGAGGCCAGCCCGATCCTCCGTTTTGAATTTGGCAAACCTCCGTAAAGAGCGACGCCAAATCGGGCCGCTCCTCGCAGTCGACCAAAACAGGCACACAAGCGCCGTTCATGAGCGACGCTATCTCGGCGTCCGAAAAGCAATCGCGCTCCATGGCGTGACAGCGGTGAGACGACGAATAGCCGATAGAAAGAAAGATCGGTATATTCAACTCTCGCGCGCGGCTGAACGCCTCCTCGCCCCATGGATACCACTCCACGAGATTGTCCGCGTGCCGCCGGAGAAAAAGATTTTTTTCGCCTTCAAATCTGCTTTTAAATCCGCCTTTTGGTCTGTCTTTGCCGTTTGTGACATTTATATGTGAAGCCATATATAAAACGCCCTCCGTAAAAATTGTTTTTATTTACTTTTTATTCTATCATTTGTGATGTTAGCACGTCTTTTCAGATTTACAATTCGTATTTACAAATTATGACCCGCGTCTTAACGTTTTAGCGCCTACACAACAACTCAAAGAGGTGTAATCCAGATACTGCAAGTACCTGTTTTTGTCGGGCAAAAATATCTTCATGCTTTCTCCCCCAAATAATAAAAGCTCCCGTAAGGGAATCTTTATTCAAAGTCGTAAAAACCAAAAGACCCCCGCTGCAGAGGTCTCTGTTTTTGTTTTTATTCGTCGTCAGTTTTACGCTTATCGCTTGTCTTGCCTTCGGCTAAGTCATCAATCATCTTCTGCGCATCCTCAAGGCTGTTAGTCTTGAGGATGTTTGAAACCATTCTCATCAATGCCCTGAACTGAAAATCCGTCATAACGTCTTCACTCCTCACTGTCGCGGCAGACATAATAACGCCCCCTTTATGGCCTATATTCTACCATTATTCCCAAGGCACAGTAGCCCATCCGCACGAATTTTTTGGTGAAGCAGGTCTTTACCAACCTGCCTATCCTTGACTTGATGAATATGTCGCGTACGTCAGGCGGTACAGGCTTATAGTACAGGCCGCTTCTGTTGAGACGATTCGTGCTCGGTCTGTCATTGTTAAGCCGCTGTCGGCGCTATCCTCCATCATAGCGCGGCGCTCACGGAGCGTGAAGTTATCTGCCGGATTTTTTTTCGCCCACTCGAGTTCGGCTGATAACTTGCCAATTTGTCGGCGGAGTTCGTCGATCTCGGACTCGTACGCTTTTTGCTGTCGTCTAATCTTTGCACCTTCACAATCGAACAGCGAGGTCACCGGAAAAACTAAATTCCACCTAAGTAAACCTAAATTCCACCCAAAGTTGTCTTCCGATGAATCTGCGGTAAAGGGTCATATGAATATACGGAAAAAGTATAGCCATATATACCCTTTTACCGCAGATTTGATATAAATTACGGAGTAAATTAGTATATACTGGCACATAATAGTATGCATGCGGGAGTTTTTGGCAATAGGACACCTGAGGGTGAAAAAGTATCGTTTTTTTAGAAAAGATAAATTCCACCCCTTGCCGTTGCTATAGTTTGAAGAAAACCTTCTCCCCTGCGCAGCCGGAAATCGACGCGGCCAAGCTTGCCGTTGCTATAGACTTGAAGAAAACCCCCTCCGGTATATGCCCTGTTTAGGATCGTTTTATTCTCTCGGTTTTACCTCTCAAGAAGTGAAGGGCGCAGAACGATACTGTCCGGTGAGACACGTTCTACGCTCAGCTTCTTTAACACGTCTTCGCCGAACAGATAAGAGAAGACATCATACGGAGAACGGTCATTGAGTCCTTCCCGCCCATACGAGTTGATGTGGTTCATCATGAGAGAAATATCTTCCTGAGAGAATCCATCAAATGAGTGTCCTTTGGGCACAATACGCCTGATCATCTCATGGTTGTTCTCAGCCGCTCCCTTTTGATAAGGGGAATTTGGATCGCAGTAAAAGACACGAGAACGACGGTTTCCGAGAGTGTCGAACTCAATAGCGGCAGGGTTTGTGAATTCGCTCCCGTTATCCGTAAGCAGAAGAGGAAACAACTTTTTGAAGGTTTTCCCTCCGAGTCTCCAACAAAGACGCGTGAATATATCAATCACAGACTGAGCTGTGTTGGCGTCTCTCAAGAAAGCCAACATCAGCTTGCAACTGACGAAGTGGATAGTAAGAAGCACCTTGCCTCCTTCCACGCTGTCCATTTCCACAACCGGAGTATCAGGGTTTTCTTCCATGAAAGTCTTGTAATCCTGATAGTCGCGGCCAATACGACATCCCTTGTCTATCTTGAGAAATTCTCTCTTGTTTCTTCTTGGGCGTAAGCGAACCCTTCGCGGAAGGTCTATGTTCCGAGCGGAGAAAATGCCGCTATTTACGTACTTGTAAAGGCTCTTCTCCGACACCATCAGTTCAGACGCGTGACTTAAAGCAATATGATGAATGGACTGCCCGTTCTTGACTAAAGGCGAAATAAGCAGCGAACCGGCAAGATTAAATTCTACCCCTCGCGCCCCAGGGGGTGGAATTTAGTTTTGCGGTTGAGGTGTAGCATAAACCCTTACAAATTAGCACTTCCCACCTTTACAGGAAGTGGGTTTTGGCGTATAATTAATATGGAATACGGCCTAAATAGTTTCTTTTTATTCTTCGAAGGAATCAGTTTTCCGCGCGTAGGCGCTCCATGTTTTGGGGCGGTGACGCGCGGATTTTTTGTTGTGTAGGACATATCTGTTTTTCGGAAAATTATATGAAGGGGAGGGTTTTGTGATGAGGAAAATTTTGTGATGAGGAAAAAAGGTTTTTCCTAGTGAGCGTTTTTGGCGATGGTTTGGCGTCAGCTATGCTGACGGCGAAAGTAGGGTTAGTAGTGACGAAGTTTTTGACAGGAGGAATTTAAGATGAATAGTTTTACACGTAAGGCGTTTTTTAGGGTATTCGCGTTTTTTGCGGTGGTTTTGGCGTTGCCGATAGCGGACGCTTTCGCCTCGGGGCTGAAATACGCGCCTCTGAACCCCGAATATCTGAAGTATATCGAAGAGAAGCCGCAGACGGGGTACGTTCCGTCCCCAATCGACTGGTCGCGCCTGAAAAAGAAACCCAAGGCCGGCGGCGCAAGCGCGCGTATGCAAGCGACCCTGCCCGCGCGTTTTGATCTTTCGGCGCAGGGAAAGACCCCGCCGGTTCTGGATCAGCGCGACTGGGGCACCTGCTGGGCTTTCGCGGCTACCGAGGCTATGGAGTCCAACCTTCTGATGCAGGGTCATGAGCGCACCCCTCTCTCGGAGTTTCATCTCGCTTATTTCACGTACAGTTATGACGACGTCAACAAACTTCCGGGCTTTACGAGAAACGCCTCTTGGCGGGACAACGTGAATCTGAATCCCGTCTTTGACAACGGGGGTTACCCCCAGCAGTCTGTCGCGATGCTCGCCAGAGGAACAGGCCCCGTTCTTGAGGCGGACGCGCCTTACCCGGAAGAAGTGAATGAGGATGGGTACGACTGGATAAACTATCTTCCGCCCGCGCCCTACGCCGCGTCTCAATACAGATTGAAAGAGGCCTCGTACCATATTGATCCTGACGACCTCAAAAACACGCTCATGAAAAACGGCGCTTTGGATGTAGCTTTCTACGTCTACGACGACCAGCCATTAGTAGATGGCCGCAATTATTACTACCCTTTTCCGATATACGGGAACCACGCGGTGCTGCTTGTCGGATGGGACGATGATTATCCGGCGAATAAGTTTAACTATGCCGGCAAAGTTCCTGAGGGCCCCGGCGCATGGAAAATTCAGAACAGCTGGGGGACGGCATATCCTGACGGACAGCCGATAGGCGACAACGGCTATTTTTACATCTCTTACTATGACAAGTCGTTCCTCGACCAAGCAAAAACGCCCGCGCTTTCTTTGGTTTTGGAGCCTATAGAGTACGACGGTATCTATTCGCACGACCCATTGGGTCAGTGCCAAATAATCAAGGGAAACGGTTTGACCGAATTGCTGACGGCGAACGCCTTTGAGGCCGAACGGGATGAGAAAATCGTATCGGTCAGCTTCATTACCGCGAACGAGGATATGGACTACGAAATTGCCGTCTACAAAGACATACCGGACGGAAAAGCGCCTGACGCTGGCGCAAAAGCGCACAGCCAAAGCGGCAAGGCCGACACCGTGGGTTATCATTCCATAAAACTCACTTCGCCGGTACAGGTCAAAAAGGGCGAACGGTTTGCCATTGTGATAAAAATGGGCACGACGGACGGCTCGGAGGCGGGTTTGCCCGTGGAGACCATGCTACCTCAGTATAGCGACGACGCCGCTGTCGCGCCCGCTCAAAGCTATGTGTTTTTCGAGGGGGCATGGCGCGACGCCTACGGTTTGGTGATGGACGACGCGGATGACGCTTATTCGGCCAGGAACTTCAACGTATGCGTCAAGGCGTTCACCGTAGCGTCGTCCGCCGGCTCCGGAAGCTCGGGCGGCGGATGCAGCGTCGGCGCCGCATTGCCGTTGCTGCTCGCGGCAGTCGGATTGTTCGGGCTCAAGATTAAAAAGAGATAATCGAGGTTCGAGATTATGTTAGGGGGGATTTTTGTGAGTAGTATTTTTGTGAGAAGTAAGAGATTCGCGCTGTCTTTTTTGCTGGCGGTTTGTGTGTCCGCCGTCGTTACTGGCGCGGCCTGAGCCGCTCGCGACCCGCTCAATGCCGACAGGAGGATGTTCAGGCATGACAGGGCCGTCGTGACGTATTTCGACAGCGGCGCTAATGACGCTACAAACATGAACGCGTTTGTAGGCTCGGACAGGGTGGTCGACAAGAGCGGCAATCAGACCGGTCTGGGCAATTTCAAGAGTATGGCCGCCGCGACAAACCACACGTTTCCCGGCTACGCGAATGACGCTAAAATGGCAAGCGCCGCGGGGGTCATCATGATACCGGCGACGGACGACTTCTACAGTACGGGCGAAAAATACGCGACCAACAGGCCGTCCGACGTGGTTATGACAGTCCGTATCGACAGCGGCGAGGGGCTCTACTTCATCATGACGCAGGAGTCGGCAGGCGCGGGCAAACAGCTCTCGCACAAGGCATATCACTCTCGGAGCGGCGATGTCCCTTGGCGAAAGAACATATAGTCTCCGAGCCAGCTCTCTATTCGCCGCCGCTCGTTGTCGTAACTTCGCGCGCTTTTGGTGTCGTATTCCTCGCGGGTTTTGAAGCCGTAGACGTAGAAGTCCCTTATATAGTCGCGGATTCGCTCGAAGTTTTTGATGAGTTCGCTGTAGGGCATGGGACAGCCTCCTTCCGTTGCGTTGACGAGCGTATGTATGAACAGGTCAACACTTTAGCACTATTTTAATAAAGTGTAATCTGAATTTTACGCGTGGCGCAAGTGTCGCGCAGAGGGTATACTGATGCGACACGGGGGTTATTAAAATTAATGAGGGGTTTTAGATGAGCTTTCATTGTTTTACAACTGAAGAAATCGTATCCGAAGCGCGTAACCTTTGCGCAGAGAACGACGCCGAATTGCTTTATCTGTCCTTATCGGGCTCGACTCTGTACGGGACTCGCATCGAGGGCAAATCAGACATTGACGCGCGCGGAATTTTCCTGCCAAAGATAGAATCTATTGTCCTCG
>BOCC01000077.1 GCA_026002715.1 Synergistales bacterium | reverse complement strand
GAGGGCGAGTTTTTCCGTTTGCTTTAGGAATAAATACTCTCCTAACGGGTAACGGTTTATAGCTGAACTTCTTCATGCTTGCAATCAAGCTCGCAACGTTTTCGTCCAACTTTTCCCCGTATTCGTCCTTGGTTTGTGCCAAACAGACCGTTGATGAATTGAATGACCGCTGCGCTTGATAATCGTATCAACTGCTTCAAGATTAAGTCAAAGATTTGCGCCGTATCGCGCTCTTGTTTTTTGTCTAACTCTTTTGCCACTGTACGATTGTCCTCCCGCTTTATCTAACCATGCCGCTATTTTACAGTGAAAAGTAAAATACCTCAACTCAGATTGGTGTTTTACGCCATATCTATGATCATGTTTAGGTATACCGTTCTGGACATGTTGGTGTTCACGGGGTTTATGAAACGGCCCTGCCCTTTCTTTGAGAAGATATTGCAATATGCGCTCAATACCTGTATAAATATTTTATGACTATAGGGTTGCGTCCTAAGTAAGCCCTATAGTCATATCTCGAATAAGGAGTGGTAATAAAACATGAAAGAGTATCCTATCGGACTTATCCCGGGCCCCGTACAGGTGCCGCGAAAAATACGGGAAGCGTGGCTTGCGGACTACGGCAGCTCCGACTTGGAGCGGGAATTCTTTGATCTTTACGCGGAGAATCAAACGCTGCTGCAAGGGCTTTTGGGAACAAAAGAAAGCGTCGTCATTACGTCCGGCGAGGCCATGTCAATCCTGTGGGGCGCCCTCAAATCCGCTATTTCTCCCGGCGACAGGCTTCTCGCCGTGGCGGGCGGACTTTTTGGCGAGGGTTTCGCGGATATGGGCAAAGACATCGGTGCCTCGGTGGAGACGGTGGCCTCGGAATATGATTCACTTCCCGACCCGGAAAAAGTCCGCGCAGCCGCTTTGCGCTTTCGCCCTCGGATTATCACCGCCGTACACTGCGAGACGCCCAGCGGAACCCTGACCCCTCTGAAGACGCTGGGGGACATAGCGCGGGAGGTCGACGCGCTGTTCTTGGTCGATTTCGTGTCGAGCGGCGGCGGGGTTGCGGTGGACGCGGACTCTAACCATATCGACATCGGGCTTCTGGGCAGCCAGAAGGCGCTGTCTCTCCCCCCGTCTCTATCGATATCGACGCTTAGCGCTCGCGCATGGGAAGCCATCGGGCAAGTGCGCTACAGCGGCTATGACGCTTACCTGCCGTGGAAAAACGTACCCGCGCATCCCTCTATGCCCTACACGCACGACTGGCACAGCATGGCGGCTCTCAACGTCTCTTTATTATCCATTATGGAAGAGGGCAGGGAACAGGTCTTCGCCAGACATTCCCGCGCGGCTGAGCTTTGCCGTTCGGCGGCGCGGGAGATGGGCCTTAGACTCTTCCCCGTCTCTGAGACCATCTGTTCTCCTACAGTCAGCGCCTTTTACGTCCCCGAGGGCTGGACATGGGAGAAATTCGATTTGGCGCTGCGCGGCCATGGTTTGGCCGTTGGCGGCAACTACGGTCATCTCGCCGGGAAGGTATTCCGCATCGGGCATATGGGAAGCCAAGCCGACGAGACACTGGTCAAGAGCGGCATGGAGATAATAAAGGGCGTTTTGAAAAGATAAAAAGCTATGGAATCTTGATGATTTCGTGATACAATGCCCCGTAAGCAATCGCAGGAATAGAAACACAATTTGAGTGGGAGAGGTGAGATGTATGGCTAATACTAATAAGGGAATGTCTTTGCTGTGGAAGATAAGCATCGGATTTGTTATTGGCATTGTCTTTGGCTTTGCGGTCGGCCCCATGATGAGCGGCAACGTCGTCTTAAGCGGTTATGTCATGCCATTTTTGAACGTGGTGGGGAACATATTCCTCACGCTTTTGAAGATGATAATCGTGCCCTTGGTGTTTTCGAGCATCGTCGTCGGTGCGGCGTCCATCGGAGACCCCAAGGCGCTGGGCCGCATCGGCATAAAAACCCTCGTGCTTTACCTTCTTACGACGGCCGTCGCCATCGTTATCGGGCTCGTTCTCGGCAACGTGATGCAGCCCGGAGTGGGTATGAACATCGCGGGCGCCATGGGCGAGGCGAAAGAGGCCAAGCCCCTGCTCGACGTGATGCTCGACATCTTCCCGGCAAACCCGCTCGACTCCATGATCAGGGCCAACATGCTGCAGATTATAGTCTTCGCCCTCTTCGTCGGCGTGGCCGCCATATTCGCGGGCGAAAAAGGCAAGAGATTGGTCGGCGCGTTCGACGCCTTGGCGGAGGTCATGTACTCCATGACGCACATGATCATGAATCTCGCGCCCTACGGCGTGTTCGCCCTCATCGCGGTCACGGCGTCCAAGTACGGAATGTCCATACTCGCGCCGTTCGCTAAGGTCATAGCCGCGGTCTATATCGGATGTGTCATTCACGCAATTCTGGTCTATTCCGGCATGATCGTCGTTTTCTGCCGCCGCTCGCCCCTGTGGTACTTCAGGGGTATTCAGGAGGCCTCCATAACGGCTTTCGTCACGCGCTCAAGCTCCGCCACGCTCCCCATAACGATAGCCAACGTGCAGGAAAACCTCGGCGTCTCCGAGGGCGTAAGCTCGTTTGTGCTGCCGCTTGGAGCCACGATAAACATGGACGGAACGGCGCTCTATCAGGGCGTCTGCGCGCTCTTCGTCGCTCAGGCGTTTGGCATCGAGCTCACCATGAGCGCCCAGATAAGCATCATAGTCACGGCGACGCTGGCCTCTATAGGCACGGCCGGCGTGCCGGGCGCGGGGCTGATAATGCTGACGATGGTTCTCACCAGCACGGGCCTTCCGATAGAGGGCATAGGCCTCGTGGCCGGCATAGACGCCGTCTTGGACGCGATGCGCACTTGTATAAACGTCACGGGCGACACGGCGGTCTGCGCCGTAGTAGCCGCTTCGGAGGGCGAGAAGCTCAAAAACTAATCAAGACATAGCATCTTAACTAAGGCATCTTAACTAAGATAAGAGGCGGCCTCTCTCAAATCGAGGCCGCCTATGCAATATCGACAGCTAAAACTATGAACTCAGGCGACAGGGCTATGCCTGCGCTGGCTTTACCGCTTCAGCTTCGGGTCGAGCGCGTCGCGGAGACCGTCGCCGAGGAAGTTGAGGGCGAGAACCGTCAGCATAATCGCCAGACCGGGGAAAATTGTCATGTAGGGGTAGTCGCGGATGTAGGTGCGCGCGCCTGAGAGCATAGCTCCCCACTCAGGAGTCGGGGGCTGAATTCCTAATCCGATAAACGACAATCCTGCCGTGTTCAATATGGCCGACGCCACGCCGAGTGTTGCCTGAACGATAACGGGCGCCATGCAGTTGGGGAGAATATGTTTTAGGATAATGCGGAAATCGCTCGACCCCACAGCCTGAGCGGCCTCTATAAACTCCAGATGGCGAAGGGAGAGCACGGACGCGCGGACGATGCGGGCGTATCGGGGAATCGTCGATATACCCACGGCCAGCATCAGGTTGAAAAGCCCGGGCCCAAGGGTCGCCGCTATAGCTATGGCCAGAATCGTAGAAGGTACGGCAAGTAGGATGTCCATGAAACGCATCACGATATTGTCGATCAAGTGCCCATAAAACCCCGCCACAGCGCCCAGCATTCCTCCAACGAACATGCCGATGCTCACCGCGATAAATCCGACTTCAAGCGAAATGCGCGAAGCGTAGACGATGCGGCTGAAGATGTCGCGTCCGAACTCGTCCGTTCCGAACCAGTGCTCTGACGAAGGCGGCTCTTGCGCGACCAAAAAATCCTGTTCGTCGTAGGCATACGGGGCGATAAGAGGGGCGAAGACCGCTATGACCACCAACCCCAAAATCATAAGAGCCCCGCAGAAAGCCATTTTATTTTTCCTGAAGCGCGACCAGAAACCTGAGCGCTTGTTCATTGGTTCACCTCGCCAAAAGGGCTAATTATTTTGATATTGCGCTTTAATGCGCGGATCGATATAAGCATAAAGAACATCAACCGCTAAGTTTACAAGACTGAAAACGATGCCTATGAAAAGCACGCCCCCCAAAACCATTGGATAATCCCGCGTTTTGATGGCCTCGACCAAAAGGCTGCCGATGCCGGGGACGGCAAATACGGCTTCAGTCACCACCGCGCCCTCCAAGAGCCCCCCGAATTGCAGCCCGACGATGGTCACGATTGGGATGAGGGCATTGCTCAAGGCGTGATTCCAGATAACTTTGAACTCAATTTGCCCCTTCGCTCTCGCCGTTCTGATGTAGTCCTGGCGGACCACCTCGAGCATACTGGAGCGCGAAATACGCGATATGATGGCCAAAGAGGGAGTGGACAGCGTGACGGCGGGCAGAATCATCTGCCGTAAAGTATCAAAACCCGACGCCGGAAACCACCCCAATTTGACGCAGAAAAGCAAAATAAGTAAAAGCCCCAGCCAGAATACGGGCATGGAGATACCTATCAGCGCGAACCCCATCGCGAAATTTGTCCAATAGAGAATACTGCCTTATGGCGGAGACTATGCCCAAGGGAATCCCCACAAAAATCGCTATGGCTATGGCGAAGAGCGCCAATTTGACCGTAGCGGGAAAAGCCTGAGCGACCTCGTGGGCGACGCTGCTTTTGGTGATATATGACTTGCCTATGTCTCCATGCGCCGCGTTTTTGATATAGCGCCAATACTGCACCAAGAAATGGTCATTGAGCCCCATTTCCGCCCTGAGCGCCTGTACGTTCTCTTCGGTTGCCGTATCCCCCAGGATCATCTTCGCGGGGTCTCCTGGGGTCATATGCAGCATAAAAAAGACAAAAAAACTTATGCCGACGAAAACCGGAACAAGATACACGATCCTGCGAAGAACATATCTCCACACGACTTCACCTCATAATATTAGGAGTAAAAGACCTGAATTATTCAAACGAAACCTGATAGTACTTGTGGTTGCCGGACGGATCAAAAATAAAGCCCTTGACGTTCTTCTGCATTCCAATCAGAAGCTCGTTGACGTGCAGAAAACCCCACGCGACATCGTCTACGATCAGATGCTGAAGTTTGTGATAGATGGCCTCCCTTTCGGGACTATCGCCGACGAGCTTGCCCTCGTCCAACAGTTTATCGACCTCTGGGTTGCCGTACACGCTGCGGTTCAGCCCCGTCAGTTTCTGCGAGGAGTGAAACACTCCGAACAAGCTATAATCGGGGTCGGCAATGACGGAGTTCCACGCCTGAAGGTAAAGTTTCTGCTCGCGCTGCTTCAGCTTTTCAAGAAACGCGCCCCACTCCATAACCTGAACGTCTACGTCTACGTTGATCTTTTTAAGCTGCGCCTGGATTATCGTGGCGGTATCGATGTAGCTCTTGTCGTCGCGGCACCAAAGCTCCGTTTTGAAGCCATCTTTATATCCCGCCTCCTCCATCAGCGCCTTGGCCTTGTCCAAGTCGGGCAAATTTTCCGGCAGGGAAGCGTCGTAATACTTGATTGTCGGAGGAACGGGGCCGCGCGCCGGCAATCCGACGCCCTTGAAGGCTATTTTGACGATGGCTCTGTTGTCGATGGCAAGGGAGATAGCTTTACGAACCCTGATATCCTTGATTGGATCTTCGGAGATGTTCATGCCCAGATACATGACGGACGGCGCCGGGACGCGAATCAGGGAAAGCTTGGAGTTTTCTTCCACCCTGTTTACATCGATGGGCAAAAGGCTCGTAACAACGTCGACGCCGCCTGTCTCGAGCTCGATGCAACGGTTGGTTCCCTCCGTGATAGGGCGGAACACTAAATTCTTGACTTTCGCAGCGTTGCCCCAATAGCCATCGAAGCGCTCCAAAGTGACGCGGTTGGCTTTTTGCCAGCTGACGAACTTATAGGGCCCCGTACCCACGGGCTGCGTGCCCACATTCTCGCCGGCCTCGTTTACGGCCCTCTCGCTCAATATAACCCCGGCGCAGTAGTGAGACAGGCAGGCCAAGAAACTGCTGTCCGGCGTCCTGCTCGGGACAATTATCGTGTAGTCGTCTACTATCTTTATGTTGTCGATGTCGATGTTGCGGACGACGTAGTCGATGACCTTGCCCGTCTTGACCGCCCTTGTGAAAGTGAACTTGACGTCGCCGGCCTTCAGCTCTTCCCCGTTATGAAATTTGACGCCCTTGCGAAGAACGAACTTGTAGTTCAAGTCATCCAACTTCTCGAACGATTCGGCCAAAAGCGGCACGATCTCCCCCTTGGAGTCGATGGTGACGAGGGACTCCATTATCTGAGTCATCACGGCGGTGGAGGCAAGATCAGGGGCGGCGTGTGGATCTAAGCTCTTCGAGTCGGCCGGAACGGCTACCGTCAGAGTATCCCCCTGAGCAAACGCGCAGCTGACAACGCTTAAAACAAAAGCGCACACCAAAAACATTTTCTTCATCATTCGTATTCCCCTCCTAATATAATAAAAATATAATAAAATTCTACTCAAACGTTCCCTTCTTAACGACAACTCCGTCCTTCATCATGACCTGTCCCTTTGCGACGACCGCCGCGAGCTTTTTGTTGTCTTTATCCAAAACGAGAATGTCGGCGTCGGCGTCTTTCTCTATTCGGCCTTTGCCCTTCAGGCCGAGTTGGTCCGCGACATTGGAGGTGGCCATGCTCAGCACGGCCTCTTGGTCGAGCTCTGGGTCGTCCCATAGCTCAAGAACGGACTCTAGCACGGCGGTTATCGAGCCGATGCCCATGCCGACCATTTTGCCGCGCTCGTCGAATCGTGGCATGCTCCCGTTGCCGTCGGAGCTGAGCGTTATTTGCTCAGGGGCTGCGCCGCCGTCCAAAAGGAGTTTAAGCGCTTTGCGCGTGGGTGTTCTGAAAGTTGTTCTGAAAGAGGGCTTATCTTCGGGGGCTGTCGTAATATCGACGTTCCCTCCGCGCTTGCAGAACTGAACGGCGTCGCTCAGCATCTCCTCGCTGCGCGAGACGTGAGTCGGCCCAAACTGCGCCGCCGGAATATTCGTGTTTTCGATTGCCTCCAGCAACGGAGAAAACGAGGTCTTTTCCGACCCCATATGCACGCAGACGACGCCGCTTTTTCCCGACAAAATACCGCCCATCCGAGCGTCGGAGACGGCGCGGCGAATTTCCTCTACTGAGGGGTGAGAACAGCGGTGATCCGATATGGCCATTTTAAGCCCTATCACCTTGTCAATAAGGCAAAGATCGCTCATCACTCCGCCGGTCAGAGTCACGGACGGTATGCCGTAGCTTCCGGTGAGAATCCATGTGCTGATACCCTCTTCCTCCAAGCCGCGCGCCTTCATTAAAAGCTCGCTCAGGGAGCGGCAGGTTCCGTCGGTGCCGAGCATGCCAACCGCGGAGGTGACGCCGGCCTCGATGAAAGACGAGAGTTGGAGCGGCGGCGTCCGGTACATCGGGCCGCCCTCGCCGCCGGCGCCCCCAAAGTGAACATGCCGGTCGATGATACCGGGTATGACGCGGTGTCCCTCGGCATCGAGAACAACAAGTTCGGGGTCCAGCGCGCGAAGCGGCGCGTCCGTCAATACCCCCGGCTGAAACACCCCGATGATTTTCTTCCCCGCCGCAAGTATATCGCGGACACCGCAGGGCTTTGGGGTATAGAGATTTCCATTTCTGATCAAAAGCACCGTTTTATTGTCCTCCTATTTTTCTTTATACGGGTGGTTTGTGAGGTCAACTTTCGAGAACTCCTCGATAAACTTAATAGTATAGTCGGTCACAGCGTCCAATATGTCGGCGCCGAGCTTCGCGTTCGCCCGGGAGGGGGCGTCTTCGTATCCCGCGTCGCCCGAGGGAATGGAATAAGCGGCGTCCCGAACCATCTTCACGCTCGCCCCCTCGAACTCCACGTTATGAATATGGACATTTTTCAAAAGGGGGCTGAGGTGAACAATCTCACTGTCAAACAGGTCTTCTATGTGAACCCAGTCGGGCCTTACGGCCATGGCGACCGCCGTTTCCACGCCGCCGCCATGTCCGCACATCCATTCCTTACGAAGCTGGCCCGAGAGAACCCACCAGTCGATTTCAGCCGCCTGTCCGCCGCGACGATAGAGGTATAGCGCAGCGGTGTCAATAGCCGGCGTGTTCCCTCCATGCCCGTTCAGGAAAAGAAAACGCCTGACCCCGCAGCGCATGACGGCGTCCACGCAAGCCTTCAGCACGGAGCAAAGCGCTTCGTAGCCAATATCGACCGATCCCGGAAACGAGGCGAGAGCCGGAGTCGCGCCATAGGGCATCGTCGGAAGGATCAGCGCCTTCGCCCCTATTTTGGCCTCTATTCTCGCCGCCATTTCATGGGGAATGATATGATCTGTGCCAAGCGGCCCCAGCGGGCCATGCTCCTCGGTGCTCCCTATCGGCAGGACGGCCACGATACTGCCGTTCTTCTTCCCTATTTCCGCCGCTTTCTTCCAGCTAAACGAAGCTAAATACACACGCCTTCACCTTCCTTATATGGGCCCAATGCGCCTCTGTCACTTTTCTCGTTCCTTAACCGAAATGACGCTTCAACGTTACCTCTGAAACCGGCTTCGTCACCAAACTGACGAGAATGGTGACGGCCATGGCCACGAACCACGTCGGGATGAGGGCGTCGAAGCCTAAGGCATAGCCCTTCATCATCGCGGAAAGAGGCTGGAGCGCGCGCAGCCCTATCTTGTCCAGCATGGTCGGCGAGGCCGAGAAGGGGATGTATGTCATAATACCGACGATAATGCCCGAAATGGCCCCCACACTTGTAGTGCGCTTCCAGTATATGCCCAAGAGCATCGGCGTCGCCCAAATGGTGAGTCCGCCGAAGGAGAAAATGATGATGTCGAAAATCGCGCCCGGACGCCAGATGCCGAACAGGATGGCGATAACGCCCAAAATGACGGTGATGTAGCGGGACAGCTTTAATATATCGCCGTCTTTGGCGTTTTTATTCAGCAGTTTTTGATATATGTCGCGAGAAATTCCTCCCGTGGAGACTATGAGAAGGCTGTCGATCGTCGACATTCCGGCGGCCATGATTCCGGCTATTAACAGGGAAGCGAGGACCGGAGAGACCGATTTTTGCAAAATGAGCGGCACGATGAAATCCCTCTGCGCCCCCTCAAGACCCGGTACGGACACGATACCCAGCACTCCCACCCACTCGATAAGAGTGGCGGAGACCCACATGCCAAGAGTTCCCAGTATGACGGCCTTGAACATGACCTTGTAGTTTTTCATAGCGAAAAACTTAGTCACCAACTGCGGGCTGCCTATGCTGAAGAAGCTCCACATGACGACCATCGACACGAGCCGGGCCCAGTGGTAAGACCCGGTAGCGCCGGGGTGCGCCATGTATGCCGGGTTCATCTCGAACAGTTTGGCGTTGATAGCCTCCATGCCGCCGCCAAGTTTGAGCGCGGCGAAAAACGTGACCACCGCGGTGGCGACCATCAGGAGACCTTGGACGACGTCGGTGAGCATGGCGCCGCGGATTCCTCCCGACATGCAGTAGACAATCACGATAACGCCTGTGGCCACGACGCCTACCCACTCCGGGTATCCTGTGAAGGTGTTGAAGATGATGCCGGCGCCTATTATCTGCGCCCCCATCATGGGAACCACGAAAAAGACCATCAGTATCGCCTGAAGACTGCTGAGAGCCTGGGACTCATACCGGTCGCTCAGGTAGTCGGCCATGGTCAGGAGATCGTATTTATGCCCCAAGCGTACGAGTTTCCTGCCGACAACGAGCGCGGGTATTATCATACTGAAGACAAGGCCGGGCACGGAAACCGTAAGGCCCGGATACCCCTGCTGGTAGCAGGCGGCCGGCACGCCCATGAACGTGCTCATGCTGTACTGCGTCGAGAAGTAGGCGATGCCGCTGACGATGGCGCCGGCCTTGCCTCCCATGACAAAAAATTCCTTCAAAGTATCGGTCTTTGTGGCTGAATAGTACCCGATAACGGCCATAAGAAGAAAGTAACCACCCAAAACCAAGAAAAAGGCCCCCGGGGATGGAACGATCATATTGCTGACTTCCACATCAATTCCCTCCTTAAATATCAACCTTCCGTGCCGAACTCGAGATAATCCTCGCGCCGCATGGCCTGAAAGTAGAAAACGAAAATAAGAATCACCGTGACCAACGTGTGCCAAAACCAGCCGACCATGAAGACCGGCAGCCCTTTCCATGAGGCGATGTACTCCGTCGCGTAAAAATACTTGACTGGTATCATGACGATGACGTACATAGCCAAGAAAATAACGGACCATTTCTTTTCAAAAGCGTTATCCCACATACCCATTGATTTCACCTCCTTCAAGCCCTTTAAACTAACGGCAGATTTCGAGTCAGCGGTTGTCCAAGTTTACGTTTTCCGCGGATTGTCCGGAAATATGCGCGTAGGTATACTTCAGGTGCTCTCTCATTTTTTCCCCCGCGCCCGAGGCGTCGCGCGATTCTATGCACCGCGTTATGGAGACGTGCTCGTTGTAGCTTCTTTTTTCATTTTTCTGTGCCTGAGTCAGCGATTTGTTGTAAAACCCAGACATAAAGAAATCGTAGAGGCGCGAGCGCCAAAAAACTTGTTCCAAACATTGCTTCAGGTAGGGGTTTTTCGCGAAATCGGCTATAGAAAGATGAAACTTGACGTTGGACTCGGCGTAAGTTTCCTTGTCGAGCTCGTCAAAGGCGATCTTTTCCGTATCGCAGATTTTTTGCAAAATCTCGACCTCTTCGTCGCTTCGGTTCAGCGCGGCCTGTGCGGCCAAGGCCCCCTCCAGAAGCGCGCGCGTCTCGAAAACGAGGCGCATATCATCCGGCTCCAAAACGGGAATGCGGTAGCCCCTCTCGCTGTTTTTTTTCTCCAAAAATCCGCACGTAACCAAGTTGGAAAGCGCCGCGCGAACCGGAGTCCGGCTCATGTTCATCCGCTCCGCCAGAGTCGTCTCGAAAAAACGGCTCCCGGGATAATACTCATGGTTGACAAGAAGCTGAATTATCTCTTTTGCGGCCTGCTCCGACGCGTTCATATGGCCGCCAGATCCCTGATAAGCAGATTCAGGCGATTCCATTGGGTCTTGGCGTAGTTAAACACTATCGCCGCCTTGCGCTCGCTCAGGTTATCTCTTCGCAGAATTGCGGCGGCCTCGGTCATCCCCGGCACGAAATCCGCTACGTCTCCCCAGTCCTGCAGATGAGCGTCCCGCGCGGCGTAATAGACGCGGTTGAGCAGGCGCGCGGCCCGTAGTGACGCCTCAAAAGAAAGCGGGGTAATTTCCCATCTTCTCAAAACC
>BOCC01000076.1 GCA_026002715.1 Synergistales bacterium | reverse complement strand
ACCTAAGTAAACCTAAATTCCACCCAAAGTCGTCTTCCGATGAATCTGCGGTAAAGGGTCATATGAATATACGGAAAAAGTATAGCCATATATACCCTTTTACCGCAGATTTGATATAAATTACGGAATAAATTATACTCAAGTGCTGAATAATTTGCCAGAATCCAAAGAGATAAGTTCTGCCGCCCAATTGACTGTCTGGTAAATTTGAAGGCAAATGAGTATATCTCCCGGACAAATTCTTCGGGTTCTTTTTACGGACATTTTTATAGAGTTGGTGGCGGACATTTAGCGTGAGCTGCTACAGGAATGGGTCAGGATACGCCAGGAACAGGAATACATTGCCTATGACGTTACCTCTATTTCAACATATTCAGCGGGTATCGATGCCGCTGAATGGGGATACAACAGAGACAAGGAAAGCTTGCCACAAGTCAATCCAGGCATGTACTTTGGAGCAACATCACAGTTGCCGGTCTACTACACAATCTATAGCGGCAGTATCACGGATAAAAGTTACCTTGTCTTTATGTTGGAGAATACCGGTCGATTGGGAATTGATAAAGTACGCTTCGTGATGGATCGAGGTTTTGTAACGGAAGACAATATAGTATACATGGCAAAAAATGATTACTCGTTTATTGTTCCCTTTCCCATGGACAGAGTAGAAGCTGCGGCACTTATCGAAAAACACGGTCAGTCCATAAGAAAAGCTGTCAATAGAATACATGAATTCGACATCTATGGTGCTGGCCTTGACTATGAACTCTACAATATTCCAATGAAAGCTCACATTTTTTTCGACCCTGGGAAACAAAATCTTGATGAAAAAGAACTATACGCCCGTATTACGAGGTTATCCCGAGAGTTGGAGAAGATGAAGGGCGCGAAACGGATCACGAAAAGATACACCGATTTTTTCGCCGCAGAAGAAGAAAAGTCAGGCATCAGTTTTGAGATAAACAATGGCAAAATCGACGAAAGGCTAAAGAAAGCAGGTTACGTTATTTTTCTCACCACTGACCTGTCATGCAGCTCGGAGTCATTGATTCAAATTTATCGTGGGCGAGACGCAATAGAAAAGAATTTCGATCAACTCAAGAATGGTCTGGATTTCAAGCGACTGAGGACTCATATTAACAAAACTACAGATGGCAAAGTTTTTGTTGGTTTTCTGGCGCTTATCTTGCGGTCATGCTTACTCAAGAAAGTAAAAGCCCAAACGGAAACTAAGCGAATGACATTGGATAAAGTGCTTATTGAACTCAAAAAAATCAAAGTCATTACAATGTTGGACATGCATAAAATCATCACACCTCTCACTAAGACGCAAAAAGACATTCTTGCGGCGCTTGCTATTCCTGTTATGGACCTGATAAATTCCGTTTCTTAGAAGTCTGTATACTATATTTTGTTCGGGAATTTAGGTTCAAGCTACAAAACACCACAAAATCCATATCGACAGAATATCGACAGAGGTAAGAATAACAACTTTTACCTCGCAAGTTCCGTAAAAGCGTCATTGCCGGCAATATAGAGACGATTTAATGGGTTTTTAGAGGTGACCTAAAGAGCGACTAAAAAAATTGAGTTATGAGCTAAAAAATTTTACGGGCAAAATATCAAGCGCACAGTTGGAAGAGCGCACGTCTTCGGGCGGCGGCTATGCTGACTACACGTCTAAAAATTACGAGAAAAAAGAAGCAGTCGAGGAAGAAATAAAAAAGCTCAAGTGGCTAATAAAGCCTGTCAACCAGGCGATTAACTACCTTAAACATCCGTGTAGGTTAGGAAAATACAAAACCATGTTAGACATACTCACTTTTAGATATGTTTACGACAACACGCGAGTGGACACAATTAGACAGTTTTATATCCAATGTCAACAACTTAAGCGTTTTTTGCATATTTTTTCGCCGCGGCAATTTTTGATATGCGAAGAGTTTATGACGCAAACAACAGGTATGGAAAATCACATCTCGTCCTTAAGTTGTTGACATTGGTATAATTATAGTACGCTCGGGCATAATTTGAAAAGAGGTATTTTCAACTTTTGCTCGAAAATTTCAGGTGATTTTTCAAGGCCGACACAAAAGTTCATTTTGGATATGGTGTATGGCTTATTTGCGGCGCAAAGCTGTTTTCTCACTAAAATAGCGAGGGAACTAAAAGAAAAAATCGCATTGGACAAGCTTGTTGAGCGTTTGTCCCGTAATCTGATGAACTTTGACAACGCGAATGAACTTCACGAAAATTACTTCTCCGCAGTTAAAAAGAACTTCGACGACAACACCGTTCTTATAATAGACGACAGTGACGTTACCAAACCTTGCGGCAAGAAATTGGAGGGACTTTGCAAGGTGCGTGATGGAAGCACGAATGAAATCAGAGACGGTTACTGGGTTGCAGGCGTGAGCGCGCTTACCGCAGGACGAAAGCAACCGATTCCGGTGTATAGCCGCGTATACTCGACTGTTGAGAAAGGCTACCTCAGCAATAACGACGAAACGTTAAAATCACTGAAATTTCTGTCGTCACATTTTCCTGAAACAAACATCCGCGCGTTCGACAGAGGATACGACGCGGGATATATTTTCGATGTATCTTATCCCGCGCAAAGAGAGTTTTATCGTGCGTATGAATGACCGCACCGTTCTCTTCAAGGGTGAAAAGATACTTTTAAAGACATTGGCAAAGAAATACAAAGGCAAGTATAACCTGAAATTTGAGACAAAGGACGGCGATAAAGCTGATTGCAAAATTTCCATCGTGCCTGTATCGTTGCCAGATCATCCCAGCGTACCGCTAAGGGCTCGTACCTCTATAACTTCCGTATTTTTGATACCTAACCATTGGTATATATTGGTTTTATTGACGATAATACGGAAGTTGTTTTGCGACGAGCCCTAAGGCTTGTTATTTGCCGTGGTTTAGGGAAAGAGCCTTTATTATTGCTCCTGACTAATCTTATAAGCGACGATAATCGGCTTTGTGTCGCCGTTACCAAAGTGTATCTCATGCGGCGCGCGTATCGAAGAATACTACAAATTCAAGAAACAGAGCTTCGGGTTTGAGAAGTTTCTTGTGCGCTCATTGAAATCCATCAGGAACCTTGATTTACTGCTATCAATCGCTATCGGATATATATATGAGAGACCGCCACGCTCAAATCAGCTTCTCCTTTGGAGGTGCGCTTGAAAAAAATGGGGAAACTCAAAGTCGACGAGACGGTGTGATATGTTTCTGCAAAGAAGTGTAAAGCCTATATAACAAGCCTATATAATTAAGACAGAGACGCAATGCCCGCGCGTCTTTGCAATAATTGACACGACATTACGGAGGTGTAAGAGTGACCAAGAAAATACTTTTAATAGACGATGACGAAGAGCTCGGCGCGCTGCTTGAAACATATTTCCGAAGCGAGGGTTTTGATTTTGGCTACGCGAGCAACGGCGACGCCGGATTGAAATTGTTTGGCGCTGAGGCTTACGACATCATAATATTGGATGTCATGCTCCCCGGGCGGGACGGGTTCGATATTCTGAGAGAGATAAGAAATATGTCGCAGATGCCGGTTATTATGCTGACAGCCAAGGGCGACCATATAGACAGAGTGGTGGGTCTTGAGATCGGGGCCGATGATTATATATGCAAACCATTCAATATGCGCGAGCTGTCGGCCCGGATAAGAGCCGTGCTTCGCCGAAGCGTCGGTTTATCCGAGCCCGCGGCGGTGGGCGCCGTGTGCGTGGCGGACCTCGAGATGGACCTGAAATCCCGTTCGGTCAAAATAGGCGGGCAATCCGTGCCGCTGACGAACGTCGAGTTCAGGATTTTGGAAATTTTGCTGGAGGGCGCTGGTGAGAAAATATCGCCCGAGCAATTATCTATCGAAGTCTTGGGCCGCGGTCATACCCCGTTCGACAGGAGCCTGAGCGTACATATAAGCAAGCTGAGGCATAAACTCGGACTGTATCCATGCGGAAGCGAGAGAATCAAGACGCTGCGCGGCGAGGGATTCATGTATGTTTTTCCCGAGGAAACCGGGGTGAGTATAATATGAAAAGAATAGTCAAGCTCTCGTTGTTTTGGAAAATATACCTGACCATGGTATTCGTTCTCTTCCTCCCCATGATACTGTTCACTCTGACCCATTTGATTCGTGACTGGAACGGAAACAAGCTGCGTGGAATAGGGATGATTCAGGCTCTGAACTGGAGCGCGTCGCTCTTGGCCGAACAAGCCGAATCGACGCCCGACGAATTGACGCCCGCGTGGCTTGCGGAGGTAAAAAACGCAAGCGGTCTGGACTTATGTGTAGAGCGCGATGGGGCGGTTTTTTATTCGCCCGGCTCAGATTGGCTCGGACTCTACAAACCGCCAAACGCGCGCGGGCCGGATCAGCCGATAATCTCGTCGGCCGCGTCGCGCGCCGGACGCGTAAAAGTGACCGCGGCCATGTACCCCTTCAAAGAACGTCAAAACGACCATTTCATACAAAGAATCCCCGTGCCTTTATTGACCGCCGTACTTCTCTGTGTGGGTTTCAGTTTTATGCTGGTGCGGAACTTTATGACGCCGCTGTCGGAGCTTCGGCTGATAACCGGCAAATTGGCCGCCGGCGATTTGTCCGTGCGGGTTGGGAAAGGCGTGACGGGGCGAAGCGACGAGATTGCCGATTTGGGCAGAAGTTTCAACGGCATGGCTGAGCGCGTGGAAAATCTCGTGTCGTCGCAGCAGAGACTTTTAAGCGATATCTCCCACGAAATAAGATCTCCTTTGCAGCGCATGGCGGTGGCCTGCGAGCTTTTGCGGCAAAAATCAGGCGCCGCGGACGGCAAATACGAGGATCGCATTGAGCTCGAAATAGGACGCATCGACGATATGGTGGAGGAGTTATTGATCCTCACCCGCAGCGAGGACATGCCGATTCAACGTGAGCGGGTCGAATTGGGCGAGATAATAGAAACAATAATAAAAGACGCCGAGTTTTCCGAAAACGGCGTCGTCATCAACGCGAACATCCAAAAACTTTTCGTGTCGGGAGACCCGTTGCTGCTGCACCGGGCTTTGGGGAACGTTATATTGAACGCCATCCGCTACACAGCGCCCGGGACAGGCATAGAGATAGATTTACGCCAGGAAAAAGGACGCGTCGCGATAATAGTCAGGGATCACGGGCCCGGCGTTTCGGAAGAGGAGCTCGATAAGATTTTCCTGCCGTACTACAGAACGGACAAAGCCAGGGAGAGGTCGCAGGGAGGTATAGGTCTTGGACTGGCGATGACAAAGCGCATAACAGAAAATCACGCTGGACAGATAACCGCCTCGAACGCGCCTGCGGGGGGACTGGTTGTGACGATATACCTCAATCCGTAAACAAGTAGAGACGCAAGATTTTGCGTCTCTACAATAATGTATTGCCTACGCCGATACGCTGAATGAAGAAGATTGCCTCGACGCCACAAGCTGAGCGTAAAGAGCCGGATCCAATTGCTTGAGCGTCTGCAACTCGGACTCGGTTAACGCTGCGCCGCTGTTGGCCTTGGCGATAAGAGCCTGGTCGGTGTCGGACGCGCCGCTGACCGCCGCCGCCGATGAAGCCGCCGCCGTGAACTTTACCTGCGTTGCGCTTTTGCCGGTGTCCACGCTCCTGCTTTCGGCGGATTTTTCGGCCTTCTCTGCCTGCTTTTGCAATTGCAGCTTCCTCTGCTGTTCGAGGTACTCTTCCCTCAATGCGCCGGAGCTGCTTGAAACTGAACTTATACTCATAAAACTCATCCCCTACCCTTTAATTTGTTAAACCGATTATATTATCGGGGTTGACGGGGAAAATTGATGTTAAATATGGTTATGATTTTGTAAAGAAGTGTTAAGTAGCGGTGTGTAAAGTTTTTGCATAGGTAGTACAAAAACTTTACATTACCGTCCGGTTATGGCACAATAATTGCAAATAGGAGGTGATTTTATGATACCGAGGCAGGGATATCTGGATTCTCTAATCAGGTTTCGGGATAAGCGGCTTATAAAGGTCATAACAGGCATAAGGCGGTGCGGTAAATCAACGCTGCTCGAACTGTTTCAGGATTACCTCAGGGCGGACGGCGTGGAGGACGGACAAATCCTGTCTATCAATCTCGAGGACGGCGACTATCGCGATATCGAAACATATAAGCAACTATATGACTATGCAAAAGCCAAACTGATCCCTGAAAAAAGGATGTATATTTTCCTTGACGAAGTCCAGCGCGTAAGCGATTTTCAGAAGGCTGTAGATTCTCTGTACGTAAAAAAAAACTGCGACGTATATATCACGGGCTCCAATGCTTTTTTGCTCAGCGGAGAACTGGCGACCCTTCTTTCAGGGCGGTACGTGGAAATAAAAATGCTTCCGCTTTCATTCAAGGAATATGTTTCCGCGTTGCCGAAGAGCGCGAACATCGAGCGCCTTTACGCGGATTACACACAAAACGGCGCGTTTCCTTATGTGTTGAAGTTTGACCTTCCAAAGGACAAAAAGCAGTATCTGGAGGGTATATTTGACACTATCGTTCTAAAAGACATAGTCGCACGGAAGAAGTTTCCCGATGTGGCGATGCTGCAAAGCGTAGTGCGCTTTATGTTCGATAATGTGGGAAACATTTGCTCGACAAAAGGCATTTCAGACATGTTGACGTCGGCGGGCAGAAAAATCTCCGTCCATACAGTAGAAAGCTATCTTTCCGCGCTGACCGACAGCTTTATACTCTACAAAATCGGACGTTACGATATAAAAGGGAAACAGTACCTGAAGACCGGCGACAAATATTATGCCGCCGATATCGGATTAAGGTACGCGCTGCTCGGTACAAAAAAAGCGGACGCCGGACATATACTTGAAAATATCGTTTTTCTCGAACTCCTGCGCCGCAGATACGAAATCTACATCGGCAAAGTCGGAACAGCCGAAGTTGATTTTATCGTAATCGGTGACGACGGTACGGAATACTATCAGGTGGCCTACACGGTAATCGACACAATCGGTAAAACCCTGAAGCGGGAACTTGCGCCGCTTGAAGCAATAAGCGATCACAATCCCAAATATCTCCTGACAATGGACTACACGCCCCCCACGTCACACAATGGCATTAAACAAATCAATGTCTTAGATTGGCTTTTAAAATAAAACTTGGTATGTTGTACATTACGACATGTTGGAGAGAATAGCGGCCCGGCTGACGATACCGGCTAAGCGTCCTCGGTCGTCTATGACGGCTAAGGGAAAGGGGGTATCGGACGCTACGCTGATTATGTCGCTGATCATGGTGTCCTGCTCCACCGTCGACACGTCGCGTATAATGACGGAAGACACCGAGGAAAGCCTGTCCTTCCTGGCCTGCAACGCGCCGCCCAGCGTCACGACGCCTACAAACTCCATTCCGCGTCCTATAACGTAGGCCGACGAGACGTCGTTCTCGCTCATCTCCCGAATGGCGGTGCTTGGATCGCCCTGCTCACGCACCAGACAGGACGGCTTGATCATGATGTGCCTCACGCTCAGAATCTTTGTCCTGTCCACGCCGTCTAAAAATTCTCTGACGTGCTCGTTGGCAGGGGAAAGCATCAGATCCTTGGGCGTACCCAACTGTTCTATGCGCCCGTTACGCATAATGCCAACCGTGTCACCCATTTTGAAAGCCTCGTCGATATCGTGCGTAATGAACACGATGGTTTTTTCTAATTTTTTCTGTATCGAAAGCAACTCGAACTGCATATCACGCCTGGCTAGGGGATCGAGGGCCGAGAACGGCTCGTCCATCAGCAGGAGATCGGGGTTGTTGCAGAGCGCGCGGGCAATTCCGACGCGTTGTTTCATGCCTCCAGAGAGGTCGCCGATCGACTTGCGCTCCCAGCCTTCGAGCCCCACCAGCGATATCATCTCCATCGCCATGCGTTCCCTTTCGTTTTTATCGACGCCTCTGACTTCAGGTCCGTAGGTCACATTGCCTAAGACGTCCCTGTGGCTCATCAGTCCGAAGCTCTGAAATACCATGGATATTTTGGAGCGCCGCAAGTCGTGCAGTTCGCGCGTATTCATCCGCACGACGTCGCGGCCCTCGAAGATAATTTCCCCGGATGTGGGGTGCTGGAGCATGTTGATGCAGCGGACGACGGTAGACTTGCCGCTGCCGGAGGGGCCTATCAAGGCGAAGATCTTCCCGCGCTCCACGTCAAAAGATACGTCGTCGATGGCTACGGTCACACCGGTTTCTCTCAGGATTTCGTCCTTTTCGGCGCCCTCGTGCAGCATGTTTCGCGCCGCCGCCCGGTTGATTCCAAAAAACTTGCTAAGATGCCTGACGCTTAAAACTATTTCGGGCGATTCGCACGACATGCGCTCTTGATTCATCGATTCTCTATCCCGCTTCTTCTGAGAGATCCCTGAGTCAGTCGGTCAAGGATAATCGCGATAAAGACGATGGAAACACCGGGCATCAGGGCGCGCCCCATCTCCGTGCGATTGGTGGCTACCAATATTTCCATACCAAGGCCGTTGGCGCCGATAAGGGCGCAGGTGACCACCATTCCCATCGCCATCATAATGGTCTGGTTGACGCCCGTCATAATGGTAGGCAGAGCCTGGGGCACCTGAACGTTGAACAAAAGCTGCAACCGCGTGGAGCCGAAAGCAAGCCCCGCCTCAACAACCTCTTTATCCACATGCCGTATCCCGTGGCTGGTCATTCGAACCATCGGCACGATCGAATAAATCAGCGTCGCCATCACAGCGGGGGTCTTGCCCACGCTGAAAAGCATCGCGCCCGGAATCAAGTATACAAATGAAGGAATGGTCTGCATGAAGTCCATGACGGGACGCATGACCGTCTCAATGCGGCGGCTCATCGCGACCAAGACGCCAAGAGGAAACCCCAGCGCCAGCGCCAGCGCGACAGAAACCGCGACGATGGAAAGCGTCTCGATCATCATCTTCCACAGCCCAAAACTTCCCACTAAGAAAAGCATGGCCCCGTAGAGGAGACCGGTTGTCCATTTGCGGCTCGTCTTGTAACCTGCGTAGATCACCATAAGGATCAACACCCACCAGGGGATCACCGTCAACAAGTTTTCGATTCCGTTCAGCATCCAGATTGTGACGCTCTTGATTGCGTTCAGGGTATCCCGATGATCTCGGCTGAACTGCCGTATGCCGTCGTCAATAGCGCTGCCGGAGCGAATGACAAATTGTTCGGGGAATTTCAAAATCCAAGCGTTCATAACCACACACCCATAAGCAACCTAAAGGCCGCTTATGACGTCACGCACTTTTTTCGCCCCCTCCGGCGTCAGCCAATCGTCTAAAAGCGCGTCATGTTCCTTCAAAAACCACACAGCCGTCTTGGCATGGCTTTCCTTGGTCTCGTCTATATGCGCCAAAGCCTCGGAGACAAGGGCGGAACCGGTCTGATACCTCTTGAAGAAATCGACAAGTTCAGGTGCCTTTTCGGGAAAATGCGAGCCGCAAACGATACGAAGGGCCTGCTTAGGAATTTCGCACGCTCCCTCCTGATAGAGCTTGGGGTCGTATGGCGCGTCTTCCAGTAAAACGAGGTCAAGTTTACCCGCGACCCATGTGGGTTCGTAGCAATATCCGACCCAGGGCTCACCCAGGTTGTAGGCGCTCGCCAGGGACGCGAAAAGCACGGCCTCGCTGCCCACCCGAAAGTAGTTATACTCATCGTTCAGCTTGTAATGTTCGTATTTTTTGAACATCACCTCGTCTATCATCCATCCCGGAATGGCCCCGTAGATACGGCCCCGTTTGGAATCCTCGGGATCTTTGAACACAGACGCGTACCTCACGAGGTCTGACACATTCTTGAGGCCGGGCGTCTCAGGCTTGATGCCGCGCGCGCTGTCGCCCTCTATCATATAGCGCGGAACGTAAAACCCCTGCGCGCTGTCGAGCACAAGCACCCCCAGAGGGACAATATCCCCTCGGGCTACGTCGCGCTCGTAGGTGGCGACGTTATCGGTCCAGCTTTCGATATCAAGGTCAACGTCGCCGTTGATCATGGCCTGCCAGTTCAGAGTGGACGAACCGGTCGAGAACTCCACCCTGAAACCGTCGAAGGCGTTCTCGACGACAAACTTGGCTAACTCGTTATGAAACATCTGACTGTCGAACTGGTTATTGGTGCATACGATAGTTTTTACTGGGGCTGCGAATGCCGCATAGGGCATTATTATAATGGCGAACAGGAACATCAGGAACGCAGAAATCATGCGCGAAGGTTTTGTAAACATGAAAATCAACTCCTTTGTTTGGTGAATTTTGGAAAGTTATTTTAATAAAGTTATTTTAATATTGTAGCACACCTCAAATCATGGTGTCCGGGAGCGTCAAAGCCGTCATACCGTATGTGAAATCACTATAAACCACTAACGTAATAAAGCAAAAGCCCGCTTCTCAGCGGGCTTTTTAGACTATGTTTTACTTGCTTATTTTCTGTTTTGGCGAGCTTGGGCAGATTCGAACTGCCGACCTACGGCTTAGGAGGCCGTCGCTCTATCCACTGAGCTACAAGCCCTCGCACATAATCAAGAAATATAGCACAAAATCAGAAACTGTCAAATTAAATTTCTCAAATTCTCAGGGCCGTTTCATAAACTTTCACTTTCCAAACGGCACTCGTCTTTTCAAAAACACTACATCAAGAACACATCGTTATAAAATGTCTTATTGAGGTGTTTTGCTTTTTACTGTAGAATAGCGGCATGACTAAGTGAAGCGGTTTGGTGAAGCGGGAGGATGTCGTACAGTGACGAAAGAGTTAGGCAAAAAGCAAGAACGCGATACGGCGCAGATCTTCGACTTGATCTTGAAGCAGTTGATACGATTGTCAAGCGCGGCGGTCATTCAATTCATCAACGGTCTGTTTGGCACAAATCATCCGTTAGACAGCACTGTTGATTATCCCAACACGGAGACTGTTTCGCGGAAACTGCGCAAGCTCCAGTCAGACACCATCATTATCATAGGCGGGGTATACGCTTATCATATCGAAGCCGAGATAGGGGACGACGAAAGTATCGTTGTCCGCGTCTTTGAGTACGGCTTGGCTGAGGCCCTGCGTACAAAAACGCTATCGGAGGACGGGAGTAAAATATCGATAAAATTCCCTAACGCAAGGATTATCTATTGGGAAACGACGAGAAAAACACCGGACGAAGTAACGCTTTCTCTGGAGTTTTCTGAAGGTGAACGTTATGACTACAAAGTGAAGTCGTTCAAATTTCTTGAGCATGACATAAAAGAGCTTGAGGAGCGTAAACTCGCTATTCTATTGCCGTTCTATATGTTAAAATTACGCAAACAAACAGTGTCTGCTAAGACATCCAAGCGCCGCGCGGAATTAGCCGTAGAGATGAAAGAAATTGTGGACGAACTTGTGATGATGGCGGACCGCGCCGAGGCGTCCGGCTTAGTGAGCGAAGCTGACAAGCGTATAGTGC
>BOCC01000075.1 GCA_026002715.1 Synergistales bacterium | reverse complement strand
CGACATGCCGCCGCAATGGCGTCAATGTGACAAGTTTTTTGAAGCAATTAATCGCCTCTCACCGCGCAAACACAACAACGCCGAGTATTTTTAACTTTCAAACCTCTCAGGGAGCTTGAACGGTTACGAATTTTAGACCATAAGATGCTCATGAACGTCTGAATTATACAATTTATCCTGATTCAGCGTATCAGCAAAAACCATAAAAACACCGCCGATAAAAATTTTCCTCACACCTGAAAAAAAATTATTTTTATAAAGAATAACGCGTCACAAAGAAAAAGCAATAGGTTCGGAGAATAATTTTTTTTGACTATAATAAAGATTTGTTCTATACTGAAGTTCAAGAAAGACAAAATACAGAAGCGATTTTCGCGGATTATAAAAGGGAAGGGCAGAACAAGAACTGAACATGAAAATATTGATCTCGAACGACGACGGCATTTACGCAAACGGTGTCGTCAGGGCGGCAAACAGGCTTGTGGAACTCGGACACAGCGTTACGGTAGTGGCTCCTGACAGGGAGAGAAGCGGGGCGGGGCAGTCTATCGACACTTCTATGCTTCGTGTCAAAGGCGGGAGGTTTCCCGGGTTTGACGAACGCGTAAGGGCTTTCAAATGCACAGGTACGCCCTCAGACTGCGTGACCCTCGGCCTCGAGAAGATTTTTCCGGAGGCGGAGATCGTGCTTTCCGGGGTGAACAACGGCCCGAATCTCGGTTGCGACGTGTATTACTCCGGCACTGTCGGGGCGGCGCGCGAGGGGTATTTCGGGGACAGGTTCTCCGTAGCTATCTCTCTCGACGTATCGGAAGAACAGCGCAGCATGGACGACGAGCGGTACGAGACCGCTCTTTACGTTATAGAGTGGGTGCTGAGCAACCTCGACATATTGTCGGGCGGAGATATGAAAAAGGGCGCGCTGCTCAACGTCAATATCCCCAACATCCCGCTGCAGGATATAAAGGGCTTTCGCGTGACGGCGGCGGGGCGAAGACGCTATCGCGACCGCGTGAGCGAGTACTCCACGCCGGCCGGAATCGGTTACTGGATACATGGCAAGCCCGTTGACGACGAGGAACGCGCCGACAGCGATATTCGGGCGGTGAAGGACGGATATGTGGCGCTGAGTTTTCTGCGTCACGACACTACGGACCACGAGCGCAACGGCAGCGTGGACATAGCGAAAATAGCGAATTTTTGAACAATTTTGAACAATATTGTAAGGAGTGATTCACTTGTATAAAATCGTGCTTATAAGACATGGTGAAAGCGCTTGGAACAAAGAGAACCGTTTTACGGGCTGGGCGGACGTGCCGCTCTCCGAAAAGGGCGTGTCCGAGGCGTCTGAGGCTGGGAAGCTCCTCAAAAAAGAGGGTTTCGTTTTTGACTTGGCCTTCACCTCCGTTCTGAAGCGCGCCGTCAAGACTCTTTGGCTTACGCTCGAGGAGCTTGACCTGATGTGGATACCCATCACGCACTCCTGGCAGCTGAACGAGCGTCATTACGGCGCGCTTCAGGGGTTGAACAAATCCGAGACCGCCGCCAAGTACGGTGACGAGCAGGTAAAGATATGGCGCCGCAGCTACGACACGCGCCCTCCGCTCCTCGAGAAGTCCGACGAGCGCCATCCCTCCAAAGACCGGCGCTATGCCGATCTGACGGCGGCCGAGCTGCCCGACGGCGAGTGCTTGGCCGACACCGTAGCCCGTGTCGTGCCCTATTGGGAGAAAACGATAGTGCCGGAGATCAAGGCCGGAAAGAAGATAATCATAGCCGCGCATGGCAACAGCCTCCGCGCGCTCGTGAAGTACCTCGACAACATCTCAGAAAAAGACATCTTGGAGCTGAATATCCCGACCGGCGTTCCGCTTCTCTACGAGCTCGGGGACGACATAAAACCCCTGAGTCACCGTTATCTCGGCGACGCGGACGCCATAGCCAAGGCACAGGCCGCCGTGGCGAATCAGGGGAAATCTAAATAACGTGCATATTCCCTACATATTCCCTACATATTCCCTACATATTCCCTTTGTAGATACCGTCTTTTATGATTTTCAGATATATAATATGACACAAGGGGGTTTTTGACATGTTTTTCTCGGATCGTATCAAGGCCATGCAGACATCGCCAATCAGAAGATTGTTGCCGTACGCGGACGAGGCCAAAAAGGCCGGTAAAAAAATCTATCACTTGAACATCGGGCAGCCGGACATCAAAACTCCCGACGAGTATTTTGACGCCGTAAGAAACTTCAAGGTCGACACCATCGCCTATGCCGAGTCTCAGGGGCGCGCGGAGCTTCGCGACGCCATTGCGGGATATTATCAGGGCTGGGACATTCCGTATGAGAGAAATGACGTCTACATCACCAACGGAGGCAGCGAGGCCCTTATGTTCGCGGTCATGGCCATATGCAACCCCGGCGACGAGCTTTTGGTTCCCGCGCCGTTTTACGCTAACTACAACACGTTCGCTCAGGCATCCCTCGCCGCTCTCGTTCCCATTCCGACAAAGGCCGAGAACGGCTTCCGCCTTCCCTCAGCGGACGTGATCGAAAAGCTCATCAAACCAAACAAAACGCGCGCCATCTGGATATCGAACCCCGGCAACCCGACGGGCGTGGTCTACACCGCCGCCGAGCTTGAAACGTTGGCGGGCCTTGCCAAAAAACACGACCTCTACCTGATAGCGGACGAGGTCTACCGCGAGTTTACCTACGACGGTCAGAAGTTCACCAGCCTAGGGCATGTCAAGGACGTCTTGGACCGCGTCATTATGGTGGACTCCGTGTCCAAGCGTTTCAGCGCCTGCGGAGCGCGGGTCGGCTGTATAGCCATCAAGAACAAGGAGTTCATGGGGCAGATACTGAAGCTCTGTCAGGCCCGCCTTTGCGTGTCCACAATAGAGCAAGTCGGCGCGGCCGGACTCTACAAAACCGCCAAGACCTACCTCGACGAAGTCAATAAAGAATATAAAGCCCGCCGCGACACGCTCTACAGTGCCTTGAAGGGCATAGACGGCGTGGTATGCGAGGAGCCCAAGGGCGCGTTTTACGTCATGGTCAAAATGCCCGTGGACGACGCCGAAAAGTTCATAATCTGGATGCTCCAAAACTACGACGTAAACGGCGAGACGACGATGGGCGCTCCGGGAAACGGTTTTTACGCCGCCGATTCAGGCCTCGGCAAAAACGAGATGCGCGTTGCGTATGTCCTTAAAAAAGAGGACATAGTCAAATCCATGGCCATCTTGAAGGGCGCGCTCGACGCTTATCCTGGGCGCGTAGAGGCTATCAAGGCTTGAGCCTTGCAAAATAAAATAATGAAATGAATCACTTAAAGCGCTTCATACATACACGCTCCGCCTCTGTGTGGGGCGCTTTTTTGTTACTCGCGATATTCTTCTTCTTTGTCTATCCGCTCATCAAGCTGTTTATTTTGAGCTTCCAAGGCAAGGAGGGCCTCACATTATCGCTCTATTGGAACATGCTCGCGTCCGCGCGCGTCCAAAAGGGGATATTGAACACAATAGGCATAGTGACTTTTTCGACCGTTCTGTCCGTTTTAGTCGGAGTGTTCGAGGCCTGGCTGCTCGCCTATACGGATATTCGCGGCAAACCCTTCCTGCGCGCGCTGTTTCTCGTTCCGTTTGTCATACCGTCGTACATAACGTCGCTCGCTTGGAGCCGCATGATGGGAGAAAGCGGCTTTTTGTCGCAGATTTTGCCGGACTTCATAACTGTGCCTACAATCTACGGCTGGTGGGGGATAGTCTGGGTCATGGGGATATGCAACGCCCCGCTTGCCTTTATGTTCTGCCTAAGCGCCATAAGAAAGATACCGCGGGAGCTTGAGTGGGCGGCGCGCTGCTCGGGGTGCGGGCCTTGGGAGACGTTTTTTTCCGTGACGCTGCCCCAAGCGCTGCCCGGCATAGCCGGAGGAACGCTGACCGTGGTGCTGGCCGGGCTCGACAATTTCGGCATACCGGCCTTTCTGGGGGCCAACAAGGGCGTCAACGTCCTGAGTACGCTGATATATCAGGAAGTGATGGGCTTCGGCCCCTCGGCCTTTGGCCGCGCCGCTTGCCTCTCCGTGATATTGGGCGTATTGGCTTTGCTGTGTTCTTTTGTGCTGTGGCGGACGCTCGGCAAAAACGAGTCTCTCGAAAGCATGGTTCCGGACATGCGTCCGCGCGCTTTTCTGGGGCATATGCGGCGGAAGGTCGAGTTTTTTGTATGGGGCTTCGTCGTCATAACATCGCTCATGCCGCTCGTCTCTATGCTCGCCGTCTCTTTCATAAAGGCTTACGGCCTCCGCTTCACGCCGGATAATGTCACGCTTAAAAACTTTTATCTTCTGTTTGAAAACCAAAAGGCCGTAATGTCGCTCTTTAACAGCTTTAAATTGTCGCTTTTCACGGGCTTCGTAGCGCTTGTGATAGGCTCGGCGGCCGCTTACGTCAGAATCAGACGCCCGGGGTACATATCGCGCTTCATAGAGGCGGCTTTCACGCTGCCCTACGTCCTGCCCGGCACGGTCTTCGCGCTCTCCATGATAATCACCTGGATAGAGCCGATTCCGGGCTGGCGTCCGGGCATATACGGCACGGCTGCGCTCCTCGGCGTGGCTTACGTCGTCCGCTTCAGCGCGCTTCAGCTTCGCGCCACGGCAAGCGCGCTTCAGCAGCTCGACCGCTCCGTGGAGGAGGCGGCGGCGACAAGCGGCGCGGGGCGGAGCTCGCGCTGGATAAGCATAATCATTCCATTGGCGGCCACGGGGCTTTTTTCGGGGTTTTTTATGACGACGGCCCACGCCCTCACGGAGCTCACCGTCTCGTCCATATTAGGGTCGGTAGGCTCTGAGACGATAGGCATGGTCGTCCTGAACTTCGAGCAGAGCGGCAATATCACGGCGTCCTGCGCTTTTTCCGTGCTGGCGCTGTTATTGATGGGGGTGTTTTTGATACCGGGGGCGATACTTCATCGCAAGAATTCGACAAGAGGCGAGTAAAGAACATGACTATCGAGTCGCGTATCCTGCCGTCACTTCGTTTTTGAAAATTCCCCCGCCATTACCGGCGGAGGAACGTAAAGGATTTCATTAAAGATAATGACTATTGAGTTACCTCAGTATTTTCTTGTTACAGGCGCTTCGCCGGCTTCTTGAGGGCCTTTGCGGGGGCGCCCTTGATCTCCTTAACGCCGGCGGCGCGCAGCTTGAAGCGCGACAGCACGCCCGACAGTTTCTCTGAATGCTGCGTGATGGCCTCGGCCTGCTCCGCAACGCTCTGAGCCGCCTTAGCCGTGTTGTCCACCGCTCCCCTTATGCTGGAGACCGTGTTGACCATCTCCATAGTGGACTTCGTGGCCTTGTCTATGCCGGTGGCGATTTCGCGGCTGGAAGCGGCTTGCTCCTCCGCCACGGCCGCTATGTTCTGTATGGAGTCGTTGGCTTTGTTTATCTCGCTTATGGCCCCGCCAAGCTCTTCTTGAGCCTGTTCGGCCTGGACTAAGGTTTCGGTGAGGACTTTACCGGCCTCTACCGTCGCGTTGATACTGCCCTGAGCGCCGCTTTGAAGTTCCGATATAATGCCGTTGACGTTCTGAGCCGCCTTTGCGGACTCCTCGGCGAGTTTTCTGACTTCCTCGGCCACGACCGCGAAACCGCGTCCCACTTCTCCGGCGCGAGCCGCCTCGATAGCGGCGTTCAAAGCCAAAAGGTTAGTCTGATCGGCTATACCGGTTATGACTGACACAAAACCGCTTACGTTTTGCACCGAGTCTACAAGCTGTCTTATCTTTGCTTCACTCTCCTTGGAGTTGGTCTCCACGTTGCGCATACCCTTTGTCGTGTTGTTTACCATATCGGCGGCCTTGTTCGCTCCGTCAGTCGTCTGGGATATAAAGGCCGCGCTGTCAGTAGCGGACTGCGCTACTGTGTCAGCGCCCGCGCTCATTTCCTCAACTCCGGCGTTGCACTCCTCAAGCGCCGCTCCGTTAGACTCGCTCAAGGAGCTTACTTGATCTATGGACGCCTTGATCTCTTCCATAGCGGCGTTGGATTCTTCCGATATGCCGGATAAGTTCTGCGCGCCGTCAACAAGACTTTCGGCCACCTCGACAACGTCGTGCATACTGCTTTCCTGGGCCGAGATCATCTTATACAAAGCGTCCGCGAGATTGGCAAGCTCGTCCTTGCCTTCGTATTTGAAGTCGGCGCGCTCAATGGTGAGGTCGCCCTGCCCCGCGCGGTCAGCTAAATCGACGATGACGCCGAGCGGCTTGGCTATGCTGCGGGAGATAAACAGCGCTATCAGGACGCCCAAAATTATGGCTATGCCCGCTGACGAGAGAAGGAGATTGATGGAGGCGCTGAGATCTTTGACGCTCTGATTGGAGATGCTCTTCGTCCGTTCAAAGCCCATGCCAGAGCCTTTTGTGGTCGCTTCGTTCATGGCGTCACGCAGCTTGTAGCGCTCGGTGGCGATATTTTCCGCCTGAACGAAAGCATCGACGTAGCCCGTCACGTTTGTCTCGTATTCATTCAAGGTCTTGAGCATACTTGAGTTGCGCGCTGTTTGCTCAGGGGTTTTGGACGAGTCCAGCATAGTTTGGGCCGACTTTTTTATTTCGGCTAATATCGTAGTGGCGTCGCGCAGCGAGTTGATTTCTCTGTTGGCTATGCCTCTTTGGATGGCAAGGCGCACGTTCGCGAGGTCGGCTTGCATTTTGCCGGCGTCGTTCAGCAGGGCTATGAGGTAGGTCATTCTCTCGTTGTCGGCGGTTCCGATGCTGCCCCCCAGAATATCGCGTATATTGCTGTTGTTGTCCAGAACTATCTTAACCATATCGTTGCCTAACCTGACCAAAGCGGCATACGCGTCTCTTTTTTTTCTGATGCTATCGATAGACTTGTTTATTAAGTCGGTGTATTGCTTCGCGATAGGGGCAATAGTTTCGACGATGAACCTTGAGGAAGCAAGTGTGGGGTGTTGTTTGCTGATGTTCGATATGTCGTCCATAATCTTTATAGACGCGGCTAAATGTTCGGAGACGGACTTGATAGAAGCTTCGTCCTCATACGCCTGCAAGTCCTTTGTGGCCATAAACACCTCGTAGATAGAGCGTTCGTAATCGGTGTTCGTGCTAATAGCCGGTATGACCACGCTGCTCAAAAACGTGCTGCTCTGATTTGTATTGCGAATGTCTCTCCACGTCATACCTACCGCGATGATGAACACGAACAGCAACAACCCGAACCCCAAAAGCAACTTAGAAGTAATACGAATATTTCTCCACATAGTAAACATCTCCCGTTCTTTTTTGGGATATACACAACCCCAATATGCATAACTGTGGATATTATATAAAAATACATAAAAATGGCAATGCTTAAACTATAACTCCCAAGGGCCGTTTTATAAACCGCGACAAACACCGACATGTCCAAAACGGTATACCTATACTCATTTGCCTTCAAATTTACCAGACAGTCAATTAGGCGGCAGAACTTATCTCTTTGGATTCTGGCAAATTATTCAGCATTTGGGTATAATAATGTTATTCGCAATAATAATGGCGATACTATCTCCTAATTCTAACTTCTTCATGCTTTCTTCTTTTATAGAGTTTATAGAGTTTATAGAGTTTATAGAGTTTATAGAGTTTATAGAGTTTATAAAATTATTTTGCTGGGAATTTTGGAAGCTTTATGTGGCTGCGCTTGGAGGTATGTTTATTACAGTGGCGCTTATATTTTTAGCGGAGGGGGTGTGCGAAAAGAGAATAAGGAGCGTGCTAATAGCTTTGTGCTGGGGTATTATGGCATTTTTGTTGTCTTATTATTGTTTTTCGTATATGGAAAGCCGGTGATCAAGTGAGCATAATTTATATGACCCATCGGGGGACCGTGCGCCCGGAAAATCAGGATGCCCTCTGCGCGGCGGGAACTGTTCGCTTTGGGGATATGATGAGAGCGCCTGAGACTCTGACTCTTGCGAAAGAATATCCTCTTCTGCTGGCCGTGGTTGACGGCATGGGAGGCTACAGCGGCGGCGCGTTGGCGGCTCGAATTCTCGCTGACGCATTGGCCGATGGAGCGAAGGACGGACGCTTCGGTTCGAGATGTGAATATGAGACGGACAGACAGACAATATTATCTCTGCTTCGGAACGCCGCTGCGCTGATGCGCTCCGAAGCTCAGGATAATCCTGAGTTGTCCAATATGGGCGCTACGGTGTCGGGGGTGTTGCTTCGGGAAAAAGAAGCGCTGGCCTTCAACTGCGGAGATTGCCGCGCCTATCGCCTTTCCGGCGAGGCATTGGAGCGCCTGACTTGCGACCATTCAATAGTTCAGGAGCTTTTTGAGAAAGGTATAATCGACGAAGATGAAATGCGTACGCACCCCCGTAAAAACATCGTGACGTCTTCGGTGTCCGCTCGGCCCGAGAATTTAGAGCTTTACACGAAAAACATTTCTCGCGGTGATGGCGACGCTTTTTTTCTATGCTCTGACGGAGTGTGGGAGGCTTTGAAATCCAAAGAACTGAAACTGCGATTGAACAGTTTCTCAGACGCGCCCACGGAAGGGGCTCAGGAACTTTTTGAAGCCCTCATCGCCGTTGGATGCAAGGACAACGTATCGTTTATATGGTTTGCGGAATGAAAATTACACTCAGTAGATCGTTACGGCCATGACAAACCCAAGGATGCACTCCATGTCGCCTGATGTTGGAGATGGGCATACAGGCGTCGCCAACCCTGCGAACCCGGTATACTCGTATCTGCTGAAAGGATTTAGCATTACGCGCCCGGATCAGGTATGGAGTATTGACATCACATATACTCACCGCACACTAAAATCGCGTTTTTTGAAATACCTGAAAATTCAGAGTTGACAAAGAAGATAAATCAGAGCTGTAAGTAGTATGCGTTTGTTCCAAACATTGAGAAATAGCTTCCTTGAATCCTGCAAAATTTTCATAATACTTGGAATAGAGGCACTTATTTTTGATAAACCTCCATAATCGCTCGATGAGATTCAGGTTTGGCGAATATGTTGGCAGAAAACATAGCTCTATGTTAACGTGAGTTTTTCATTTCCAACAACAGTTTCTTCATATCCGAAGCCCAATTTTGCCCCTGTTCAATCAACGCGTTTAGTTCGCGCAGTAAATGAGCGCAACAATTGCCTTTGATGGCAATACCGCTTTTTTGTTTGCGTTTAACGGTCATCGCGTTCTTTTTTCAATAATTCAACACGAGTTGAAAGAGCGTAACACAAACGACTGCGCCGCTCATCGTCAATAAAGGACGGTTGCTTATAAATTTCATTTGCCACGTCAGCAATGTCAGACAATTTTGAAAAATCAACAAAATCCAAAGAGGAAATTAATTTTAATTGTTCCGTATGTCCGCCACAAAAAGGCTTAGTCCTTATTGTATCTGTTTGACCAATATAGGGAGTTTGAGTGTTATACCACATACTTGTACCGCTGTCGTAAATAGGAGCAATGCCGATCCATTTTAAGGTTTCGGCATTGCGGATAGCTCCGAAATTATTAAAATGCCTGTCTTCGTTGACAATTAAAAAGTCCACGGTAAGCATTCTTGTCACCGCATCCTCTACACCAACAATGCCAAGCATATCACAACATTTTAAAAAATGTTGATATACAGTTTTATTCATAGAATAATTCTGTGTTTTTCTTATAGAACGCGCGCTCACAAGTTCTGTTTGTGGTGTTATAAAATCTTCACAGATACTGTAGATTTTCCCTTTTTCGCCTTGTTCTACTTTCATTGTATACGGCACATGAGAAATATCAAGCCGCCGCATAATCTCTGTCGCAAGCACTTCATTTAATGGTTCCTGTTGCTCGGTTCCACTGCCGCCTTTTACCAAACACCGTTTGCCATCTGCGATAATCCATTTCTTTTTTAATTGCCCCTCCGAAGTATTGTCAGGCGATATAAGACTTACAGCACCTTTCACTCCTTCGCCAAATAAAACATTGCCTACGTCTTCAGAAAAAGAATTCTCAAAAAAATTTACAGTAGACCATCTTAAATCGGAATCTTTTGGACAAATCCAATACTGGTCAGACAAACTAAGTCCCATACATTTTTCAAGTAATAATTTTGGAGATCGAATATTTAGCTTTTCCATTGCGTCATTTAATCCTTGACGGTTTATTGGAATTGAGCGCCTTTCCCACCATTCATCCAAGAAATCGTAATTAAGCGTTCCATCTTCATTCGTCACACCAACGGGAAAGTGTTCAAAAGCGTCAATACCTCCGACGCTTTCAATGGTTCCTCTGCGACTGTTAATTTCAAGCTCCGCAACTTTAACATTCTTGTGCATCAAGGTATAGTTCATAATCCTCACCTCCTGAATCCCAATTGCAAAAAAGAAACCAACGATTCGCTTTTGAAACAAGACACATCCTCTCAGGGAAAAACATAAGATAATAGACCTTGCCGTGACCAGCGTTATTATAAACAAAAATACGTGTCACTTTTGAAATATATTTTCCGACTTTCTGTCGTACATACTTTGCAGACTCCTTCCTTGGCCTGCCGCCAGCTTTATTTTTGCTGTGCGCGTTTTCTTTCCGCTTCAGTTCTTGCGCGCCGGATTTTTTCTTGGGACAGCAGGCCCGCGCCCTCAATGCGGTCTAATTCTTTCCGCGCGTCGGTATCTCCGTTTAGGCGCGAAAGGTAATACCACATGTAAGACTCTTCGATATCTTTAGCCACTCCTCGGCCATTTCCATACCTAACGCCCAAATTATATTGAGCGCTTGCATATCCCTGTTCGGCGGCTTTGCGGTACCAGTCTACCGCTTGTTTGTCGTCCTTGGTCTTTGCGCCCAAATTATATTGAGCGGCTGCATATCCTTGATCAGCGGCTTTGCGGTACCACTCGACAGCCTGTTTGTCGTCTTGGGTCACTCCTTGACCGTTATCGTACATAAAGCCCAATCTATTTTGAGCGGCTGCATATCCCTGTTCGGCGGCTTTGCGGTACCAGTCTGCCGCTTGTTTGTCGTCCTTGGTCTTTGCGTACATAAGGCCCAAATTATATTGAGCGGCTGCATGTCCTTGATCGGCAGCTTTGCGGTACCACTCGACAGCTTGTTTGTCGTCTTTGGGCACTCCTCGGCCATTTGCGTACATCGAGCCCAATCTGTTTTGAGCGGCTGCGTTACCCTGTTCAGCGGCCCTACGAGTCCGTTCGAGATCTGTCAATTTTTTGTCTGTTGAGCTGTGATTTAAGTACAACAATCCACCGGTTATCGCCAGTATCACAAAGCACACTTGTGCAAATCGCGAGACATGCTTACTTGTACGTTCACGTTTGGTCTTGACTGGTTTTTTCTCTTCAAATAAACGTTCATCCCTCTTCCCCTTCACTTCTTTCAAAGCATAAAAAAGCAGGGGGAACACGACGCCGCTAACTATAACACTAGCCACTATGTCTTTCGCTATGTTCTTGCGAACATCGGCAAAATCGATCTCTATAAATGTGTCATATAAGAACCATACGATCAACAACGGCACAATCACCAAAATGCAAAAGGCTATTATTTTTTTCATGGTACCACTCCCGTTCTATAAGCCTTAAGAGACAGCAAAGAAACAAATACGCATCGCTTTTGAAAAACAGCTATGAACGTCTATGTCATGGATTTGGATAATATGAGGATGCTTAAGCAACGCCGTCGCTTTGGCCTCACGAAGAAAGCGCCTTCGAAATTCGGCGTTGTCGCTGAATTCACGGCGCATGACCTTGATGGCGTCGAGGCGTTCGAGTATTTCATG
>BOCC01000074.1 GCA_026002715.1 Synergistales bacterium | reverse complement strand
TGACGGTTTGCGGAAGCTGATTAGCCTGAGCGAGCATAGACGTGCCTGACTGCATAAGAATCTGTAACCTTGTGAAGTTCAGCATCTCTTTAGACATATCGGCGTCTCTGATACGGCTTTCCGCGGCCGTCGTGTTTGTAGAGGCTGTTGTCAGGTTGGTTACGGTGTGTTCTAACCTGTTCTGGTATGCGCCAAGTAACGCGCGTTGTTTTGAGACTTTGGTTATAGCAGCGTCGAGTTTCGTGATGGCGCGAGAAGCGAGTTCTCTTGAGATAACCAATATACCGTCAAGCCCCAAAGCTGACGCGCTCATATTGCCTAAGCGTATCGTCAGATCTTCCTGTTCGTTCGCCCCTACCTGCAACACTGTTTCATTGTTCGCTATGTGGACTATAGTCGTGTAGGGCTGTGAGATTTGGGAGAAGTTGTAGCTTTTGGTATTCTCGTTCCATGATACGCTTATATTGGCCAAGGGGTTGAACTTAATATCGATATTGTCGGTGGGTTCAGCGGGGCGGGAAAATCCACGCTCATCCGGTGTATCAACCGTCTTGAAGAGCCGGACTCGGGCAGCGTGGCGATAGGCGAGACGGAGATAACCAAACTGTCCAAATCCGCCCTGAACCGATACCGGCAGAAAATCGGGATAATTTTCCAACAGTTCAACCTCTTGGACGCTAGGACAGTGGCGGGGAACGTATCTTTTCCGCTCGAGATAGCAGGCGAAAAACGATCCAAGATAGACGGAAGGGTCAAAGACATATTGGAACTTGTGGACCTTGGCGACAAGGCCGATTTCTACCCCGGGCAGCTTTCCGGTGGGCAAAAACAGCGCGTGGGGATAGCTCGGGCATTGGCCAACAACCCCGACATATTGCTGTCCGACGAGGCGACATCGGCACTCGACCCTCAGACGACGCTGTCGGTTTTGGATTTGCTGAAAGACATCAACGAAAAACTCGGACTCACCATCATCCTCATAACGCACGAGCTGAACGTGATTCGATACATCTGCAAGAACATGGCCGTTTTGGAGGATGGGTTGATAGTGGAGAGGGGCCCGGTGAGGAGCGTTTTCGGCTCTCCTCAGAGCGACATCGCGAAGCTCTTTTTGCGGATCGACAAGGGTTTTTCGGGCTTCGGCTGGAGCGACGGGTCCGGGATATAGAAAGGGGGTTTTACGGATAAATACGAGTCTTATTGAGATTTTGGAGGGCGCTTTAAGCGCTAAGACGTGGGCGATAGTCACTCCGGCCATAGGAGAAACTCTTTATATGGTGCTTTACACGACGGTTTTGACGGCCGCCTTCGGGCTTGTTTTGGGGATTTCGCTTGTAGCCACGTCCCGGGATGGAATATACCCAAGTCCGAGGTTTTACGGTGTGGCGGGCGGTATAGTCAACTGTTTTCGCTCCCTGCCGTCGATGATCGTTATTATCCTGACTTTGCCGCTGTCGAGGGTGATTTTGGGGAAGTCTTACGGCCCGAAGGCCTGCATTATAGCTTTGGCGGTAACTTGCATACCAATGTTCGGGCGGTTGGTCGAGAGCAGCATTCTCGAGGTGCCAAAGGGCAAGATAGAGGCGGCGCGGGCCATGGGAGCGGAGAACAAGGACATAGTTTTGAAGATTTTACTCCCCGAGGCTTTGCCAAGCCTGATACGAAGTTTCACCATCGCCGTAATAGCGGTAATCTCAACGACAGCCCTGGCCGGGACGCTCGGCGCCGGCGGTTTGGGGGACGTGGCGGTGCGTTTTGGATATTCGCGCTTCAAGACGGACATTTTATTAGCGGCTGTGTTTGTGATGATAATAATCGTTCAGGCTGTACAGTTTGCGGGCAACGGTTTGTCTCGGTTTATTTTGAAAAAAAGACATCTTATTTAATTTAATTTTATTTTTATTTATTTATTTTATTTAATCTGGGGGAGGATTTTTATTATGAACAAAAAATTTGCGTTTATCGTGATTTTAGTGTTGGTTTTGGGAGGCGCTTGGTTTTTCTTTGAGCGCAGCAGGGCGCCGCGGCAAGAAGTGCCGGTCACGCCCGCTCCGACACCAGCTCCGGCGGAGAGAACTAAGCTCAAGGTCATAGCCTCGGCTGTGCCGCACGTCGAGCTTTTGGAGTTTGTCAAGCCCGAGCTGGCTAAACAGGGGATAGACCTCGAAATCACCCCGATAGACGACAGCGGAAGCAACGCGCGCCTTTACAACGAGCAGACGGACAACGGCGAGTTTGACGTAAACTTCGCCCAGCACGTGCCTTATCTCAATTCCATCAAAAAAGAGCAAAACTACGACCTGGCCCCCGCCGGAAACATCCACGTCGAGCCGATAGGCTTCTACTCCGCCAAGCACAAAACCAAGGAAGAAATCCCGGACAAGGCGGTAATATCCGTACCCAACAACGCCACAAACGAGTATCGCGCCCTGCGTATCCTCGAGCAGAACGGTTATCTCAAGCTAAAACCGACAATAGAGAACTACTCCGCCACCAAGCAGGACATAGCGGAATATCTGAAGGCCGGAGAGATCGTAGAGCTTGAAGCAGGCATAATCGTCCGCAACGCGCAAGACGTCGACGGCTATATCACCAACACGAACAGAATTCTCGAAGCCGGAATAGATCCTTCGAGCGCGCTTTTCCGAGAGGGCGGCGACTCGCCTTACGCCAATGTGCTCGTCACCAAGACGGCCCGCGTAAACGAAGCAAGCATCGTAGCTCTCAAAAATGCCCTGACCACCGAAGCTGTGCGCAAGTTTATTCAGGAAAAGTACAAGGGCGCTGTCATCCCCGCGTTTTAATAGTCATGGCCAAGCCCATAAAACGCGCGGCATTCGCGTCACAGGACGGGGAGTTCATAGATTTGCACTACGGGCGGGCGAGCGCGTTTTTTGTATACGACGTAGAGGACGACGCTTCCATCCCCGCTTCGCTGATTGAAAAGCGGCGGTACTACAGAATACCGTCTCAGGGGCCCGTTATGCAGAAAATCGCTCACTCGCCGGAGGAGCTTGAAAATGTATATCAGGTATTGAGGGACTGCGACGCGATTTTCACGGCGCGGATAGGAGGCGGACCGGCTGAGTTTTTTATAGAGCGCGGAATCAGGGTTTTTCAGATCGAGGCCCGCGTGGACGAAACACTCGCCGAAATAGCGGCTGAAAACGCGCGCGGCGTGGAGAGAACAAAAGGTACGACTTTTTCAGGTTGCGGCAAACCCAAGGTTGACAGAGACGCAATGCGTTGCGTCTCTGCAGGAGGCGAACTAAAAAAAGACCTCAAAGTGAGCCAGCTCCACCCCTGCTTCGGCCAGGAGGCGCACAACAAGTTTGGGCGTCTGCATTTACCGGTGTCCGAGAGCTGCAATATTCAGTGCAGATTTTGCAGCCGCGCGTTCAACAAAACGGAGAACAAGCCCGGCGTGACCGGAGGAATTTTGAGGTCCGAACAAGCCGTCGAGATAGTCAGGAAGGCGCTTGAGCTTTGCCCCGACATCAAGGTTGTCGGCATAGCGGGCCCAGGCGACGCCCTCGCCGCAAATTCAGCAATAGAGGCATTCCGTGCCGTTCACGCGGTGTATCCTGAGCTTATAAAATGCCTCAGCACAAACGGCTTGAAGCTCTCCGAGCGTGCGGAGGAGCTTATAGATGTCGGCGTGAGAACCGTGACCGTGACGGTAAACGCAATAGATGGAGATATATTGGAAAAAGTGGTGTCCCATATTGTTTATAACGGGAAAAAAATCACGGGACGCGAGATGGGCGAAATCCTGCCCGCCAAGCAATTGGAAGGCATAAAAAAGGTCAGCCGGCTTGGCGCTACCGTGAAAGTCAACACCGTGCTCGTGCCGGGCGTGAATGATTCGCACATAGCCGATATAGCAAAGGCCGTCGCGGGGAGCGGCGCCGAGATTTACAACATCATCCCGCTCATCCCGAGCAACGAGCTCTCCCATATAGCGGCGCCGGAGTGCGAAGAGCTTGACGCGGCACGGAGAGCGGCTGAGGAATATATAGATGTCTTCAGGCATTGTAAACACTGTAGAGCTGACGCCTGCGGGGTTCCCGGGCTTAGCGATTTTTCGCGCTTGCTTTACGGGGACTCCATGGAGACGTTTTCTCATGGTTAATCTCAGATTTAAATAAGAGAAAAAGGGGCAAAAGGGAAGAATTATGGCCAAGAAAATAAAGCAGATAGCCATATACGGCAAGGGCGGAATAGGAAAATCCACGACCACGTCAAACATCAGCGCGGCCTTGTCGACGTTCGGCTTCAAAGTTATGCAGTTTGGGTGCGACCCCAAGAGCGACTCGACAAACACACTGCGCGGCGGGACGTATATCCCCACAGTGTTGGACACGCTGAGGGACGGTAACAACAAAGTGAAGGCTCAGGACGTCGTGTTCGAGGGGTTCAACGGCATTTACTGCGTGGAGGCGGGAGGCCCGTCTCCGGGCGTGGGCTGCGCCGGGCGCGGTATAACCACGGCGGTACAGCTTTTCAAGCAGCAGCACGTCTTTGAGGAGCTCGAATTAGACTACGTTATTTTTGACGTCCTGGGCGACGTGGTCTGCGGCGGTTTCGCCGTCCCCATAAGGGAGGGAATAGCAGAGCACGTGTTCACCGTCTCGTCCGCCGACTTTATGGCCATCTATGCGGCCAACAACCTTTTTACGGGCATAAAGAAATACTCGAACGCCGGAGGCGCGCTCCTCGGCGGCATAATCGCCAACTCGATAAATCAGGATTACTCCAGGACCATCATCGACGACTTCGCAGCTAAGACTCAGACAAAGGTCGTAGAGTACGTGCCGCGCTCCGTCACTGTGACGCAGAGCGAACTTGCCGGGAAAACCACTATAGAGGCTCAGCCGGATTCCAAACAGGCGCAGGTATACATAGAGCTTGCCAAAAAGATTGCCGGTCACGAGCGTTCCGAGACGCCGCAGCCTCTGAGCGTCACAGAACTGCGCGACTGGGCGGCAGGGTGGGCCGACCGGCTTTTGGAGATGGAGACGGGAAGGGTATAACTTGTACTAAACATATATGATTTATTATTTAAATATGTTTAGTCGTCTTTTAAGGAGGTTCGCCAAATGTCGCGTCTCTGTTGTCTTTAGAAGGAATGAAGTGCGCTAATCCGTTTGTGTATGCAGATGTTACCTGCGTTTATATCATAACTAAACAATTTGGAGGAATCTAAAGATGAAACGTATTTTCAAAGTCGTCATGACGGCTATACTCGCGTTCGCGCTGTTTGCGTCTCTGGACTTATCCGCCACTAATGCCGCGGCTGCGCCCAAGGAGCTGACCAAAATTCAACTGAGCAGAGGCACATCGCTCTGCGGAATACCGACAATCGTCGCTTTCGAGCAGGGCTACTTTGCGGAAGAGGGCTACGACGTGGAGCTCATCATCGCCGATGGCGAGACCCGCAAGCTCGGGCTTAACAGCGGCACTTTACCCCTTGCCAACTGGGATTACGCCTATTTTCCGTCTATAGAGAACGGCTTGGGCATCAAGGTTGTGGACGGTTTGCATAGAGGTTGCATAACGATAATCGTGCCGGAAAATTCGCCGATTCATACCGTGCACGACCTGAAAGGCAAGAAAATTGCCATAGAAGAATTGGGCGGCACAGAGCACCAGGTCACCGTCGTATGGCTTGAAACCAACGGAATCAAGGCGCGCGCGAACGAGGAAGCCGAGCTTATCCCCTATGGCGACGGCAACCTCGAGATTGAAGCCGCGAAAAAGGGCGAAGTCGACGCCGTGGCTATATGGGATCCGATTGGCGCGCAGGCGCTAAGGCAGGGTTTTCGCAAAATTTTTGACCTGCACGACACAGAACCGTTCGCCGGCAGATATTGCTGCTTCCTGATGGCCTCGGAGAAGATTCTGAAAGAAGACCCGGAGCAGATAGCGTCATTGCTTCGCGCCTATCACAAAGCGCAGAACTTTATTAACGAAAACCCGGAAAAGGCCGCCCATATCGTCATCGACAAGAAATACATCAATGTTGACGACGTTGAGCTCGCGGTCAGCCTTATCAAGAACTACGACTATCCTACATATAAGGACAGGAAGGACGGTACCACGAACGTTTATGAGGACGTGGAGTATTTCAGCCAAAAATTAATCGACCTCGGTTATCTGACTTCGTCGAAGGACGCGAAGGCAATTGCCGCAAAGCTGTACACCGAAGTCAAGACCAATGACTATTAGAGAATTGAGCGACGTAAAGTTTGGCTTTACGGTAATATTCACCCCCTTGGGGTTCGGGCTGGCGCTTGTCGCCAGCCTCGTAATTCCCACGCCTGACGCGGTTGTCAACGACACCGCGTACCGGGTGATACTCGCGGGCCTTATGGTGTTATATCTCGCAACAGGCGCGCTTGCGTGGTTTCGGCCAAATCGCCGGGAGCAGTTCGCCAAATGCGCTCCGTTCAGATTTGCCATGGGGCTTGTGCTGCTCGCGTGGGATTTGCTCGGCACAAAGTATGAGGCGTTGCCTATGCCATTTTTTCCGGGGCCGTCCAAAATTACCTGGGTGTTTGTGGAAGAACGGGCGTTTTTGTTCACGAACATGCTCTATTCTTTGCGACTGTATTTTTGCGGCTTCATTAGCGGCGTAGTGGCTGGGGTAGGGACTGGAATAATCATCGGCTGGTTCCGGCCCGCGAATTATTGGATTATGCCCGCGCTGAAAATGACGGGCGTTATCCCGGCCGTGGCATGGATGCCCTTCGCGCTTACGGTGTTTCCGACGTCGTTTATGGCCGGTTGTTTTTTGGTGTCCATGTGCGCGTGGTTTCCTATCGGGTTTCAGACCGCGCGCGGTATGCAGACTACGCAAAAAGTCTACTTCGAGGTCGCGCAGACCATTGGCGGCGGACGCCTTTACGCTTTGTTCCATGTCGCTTTGCCGAACGCCTTACCGTCGATTTTTACCGGTATTTCGACGGCAAACGGGCTGGCGTTCACCACGCTCGTCATGACGGAGATGATGGGCGCGCGGGGCGGCTTGGGCTATTACATCAACTGGGCAAAGGCCTGGTCGAGTTATTACAAGGTTTACGCCGCCATCATCATCATGGCGGTTTTGTTCAGCCTTATCATGAAAATCATATCGGCGGTTCAGGCGCGAGCATTGGTTTGGCAAAAGGGGTTGACCTCAAATGTCGAAGAACGTGGTTGAAGTCGCTGACGTTTGCCGCACATATAAGAGCGCGCGCGGCGAAGAGGTACACGCTCTGGAAAATGTCAGCCTGACGGTAAGCGAGGGCGAGTTTGTGTCAATAATAGGCTCGAGCGGCTGCGGCAAGACGACGCTTTTGCGCCTCGTCGCGGGGCTTGACAAACCGCAGTCCGGGACATGCTCGCTAAACGACGCGCCGATAGTCGCGCCGTCGCCAAAGAGCGGCTATGTGTTTCAGCAGCAGAGCCTGTTCCCTTGGCTGACCGTCGAGGGCAACATCGCCTCAGGGCTGAAAGCTCGCGGCGTTTATAAGCAATATAAAGACGAAGTTCCCAAATACGTCAGCCTTGTGGGGCTTGACGGTTTTGAACATTCCTATCCTCATCAAATTTCGGGCGGCATGGCGCAGCGGGCGGCCATTGCGCGGTCACTGATAAACCGCCCGTCGGTGCTACTGCTCGACGAGCCTATGGGTGCGCTGGATTCGTTCACCCGCGCTGACTTGCAGGACAAGCTGCTTGAAATCTGGAAGGTGAACGGCACGACGATGATTCTTGTCACGCACGATATCGACGAGGCTATCTATCTGTCTGACAGGATTGTCATTATGACGCCGCGCCCGGGCAAGGTAAGCGAGGTATTGGAGGTGAAATTTCCGCACCCGCGACACAGGGGCGGAGCGGAGTTTCTTGGTCTCAGGCGCGTAATTTTGGAAAAACTCAACTTGGCGAGCGCGCAGCCTCAGCCGGAATATAGAATATAGCGTCATAATGCGCGCCAAAAAAATATCTTCCGGCCTGTAATGCTCCCAACAATTCAGACCACCCGTTAAGCAATAAAGCAACGGCAAACAGTCTGGTAAAATAGCTCCTTAAAAAGTAAGAAGGAGCGTAAGACATGAGAAAAAGATACAGCGCGGAATTTAAGGCCAAAGTTGCAATAGAGGCTCTCTTGGAGCAGAAGACTCTCGCTGAGTTATCAAGCGAGTACTATACTCATTTGCCTTCAAATTTACCAGACAGTCAATTAGGCGGCAGAACTTATCTCTTTGGATTCTGGCAAATTATTCAGCACTTGAGTATAGCATCATCCACAATCGATTGCGCCCGCTCATTTTTCTCTTTCGCCTCGCTGTTGTCCAACGCGGCGCCTCCGGTCGCTATCCCGCCAATGGCCCCGGTGGGGCCGCAATAGCGCCCCAAGCCAGAAGTGGCAACGGCATAACATTCTCCTCCTCTCTGAGCGAATGCGGTGAAATCACGCTTGGAGAGAATCCGACTTCAAAATATTGACCCAGTCGCGGCGTACATAGAGAAAACGAAGCACCGCAACGCTTTGGCTTACTTTACGCGCTACATAAAATACGAGGCAATTGCGGACAGAAAAGTAGCGGACACCTTTGATCTTGCTTGCCTTCGTTTCGTTGTTGCTAAAAAGATATTGAACAGGTTCTAAATACCAGAAGCGGCAAAGATTTAATGGGGACGTTCATAGCCGACCTCGTTTTGCAAATCCTGTCCTTTGTGGCGCAGAACGAGCGCGAGAACATCGAGAAGCGGCAAACGGAGGGCATAGCGGCGGCAAAAATACGAGGCGTTTGCTTTGGACGCCCTATCAAAAAGCCCTCTGAAAATTTCGGGGAATTGGTAAAGCAATGGGAGCGCGGCCAACTGCCAGTGGCGGATATTTTGAAGCGAACGGGTTTGAAAGCGGCCACGTTTTACAGGCGTTTGCAAGATTATAGGATAACAAAAAATAAATAATTACTATCAAAAGGTGTACTTTTTGATAGTCCGGCTAAAAGGTCGCAAAATATAAGATTTTGGTTGATATTTCTTGTGGAATTTGATATTCTTTGCCGAGAATATGCAAATATCGAGTGTTTTTTGGTCGAAAAATCTACTATCAAAAAGTACACCTTTTGATAGTAAAATTTTTATTTTCTGCTCAAAATAAGACGCATATTAGCGAGGGGAGAGTTTTTCGTATGAAAAAGGGAATTTTAATTGTCCTTCTGTTGGCGGGAATTTTCGCGAGCGCTAACTTTGCCGAGGCTGCGATAAGTGCTGAGCTGTTCAGAAAAGTGTGTACTACAGGTAAACCGCATGAAGTTGAAGCCTTAATAAAAAATGGCTTGAATGTAAACGCAAAAATTGGCGATGAAGACTGGACGGTTTTGATGTTCTTTGCTAGACATAATCCTAACCCAGAATCCATTGCACTTCTGCTCAAAAACGGCGCGGATGTAAACGCGAAAGGTAAAAACGGCTCTACAGCCTTGGCAGCTTCCGCTGCGTTTAATGCTAACCCAGAGGTCTCTTTATTGTTGCTTAAAAACGGCGCGGATATAAACGCAAAAAGTGCAAACGGCTCGACTGCTTTGATGTATGCCGCCGCGCTTAATTCTAACCCTGAAGTTGTATCGCTTCTGCTCAAGAACGGCTCGGATGTAAACGCTAAAGATAAAGATGGCGTTACGGTTCTGATGGGTGCCGCTTGGTACAACCCCAACCCAAAAATCGTCCCGCTTCTGCTCAAGAACGGCGCTAACGCGAATGTGAGAGATAATAAAGGAAACAACGCGATAGCCTATGCCGCGCAGAACGATAAATTAAAAAATACGGAGGTTTTGAAGCAGCTCCAAAAGGTCACCGTCGCCGCTAAAACCGAACCGCAAAAGCCAAATGCCACAGCAAGCAGCCCCGAACCTAAAAAGGTCTCAGGAAATGCCTTACCGCGCGTGGAAGGCTTTGAAGCGGTGATTAATTTTTTCAATCAAGCTCCACCACAGCTAAAAAACTCTAATAGTCAAAACGTAGATATGTTGGTTTCTTATGGAAAAATTAACGAAGCCGCACAGTACGCAACACAAAAAATGCATGATGACTTGTTGGGCTCGCTGTTGGGAAGAATAGCGGCATATGATAGTCAATTCAAAGCTATTGTCACTCAAGCGATAAACGCTTGGAATCAAGGCAACTCCGCCCAAGCCGATAAATACTTGACCCAAGCCCTTAATTATGACATCTCATCAGGCGTTTTCATCCTCGGCGATAGTGTCATTGACAGGACAAGCGGCACGAACGTAACTAATATTGCGCCTGACTTATACAAGAAGGTAAAAGCAGAACTAAGCAAAGCCCAGAACACAATCAGAAACTACGCCAATCAGCAACGGGAAGCGGAAGAACGGGAAAGAGCGCGCGCAATACAGGCTCAGATACAAGAAGAGGAGCGCGCAAGACAGGCTAAAATACAAGAAGAGGAGCGCGCAAGACAGGCCAAGGCGCAAGAAGAAGAACGTATGCGACAGGCCAAAAAGCGAGAGGAAGAGCGCATACGACAGGTTCAGGTTCAAGCTCAGACTCAGAAAACCTCTCTGCAAGGCAGCGTTGCTTCGACGCTTGACGGCCTGATAGACAGCGGCGTGATTCCTCTGTACGTCAAAGATAAAGGTAAATTCACCCTTCGCGATGTCCATAGCAACGATTCCGGGGTAGTGAGAATTACGGGGAACAATGTGCGCTTACGCTCGCAGCCAAATACCGAGGCGAGAGTTGTGGCAAACGCGAGTGAAACAAGATTCTTTGCTTATATCGGTGAGTGGATCAACCCAAAAGATGAAAAATGGGTAGCCGTGCTTTTTGATGGTGCAGAAGGAGAAACACGCAAAGCCGACTGGGTTTACGGTCAATACGTAGAACATTTGACAAATGAGCAGTATGCGGCGATTTTATCCGCTTCGCCGGCAAGCACTGAAAAGACGACAGGCGAAATGATTGTTGACGCGGTAATTGGGGAAGTCGTTGGCTTTGTCACTGAGAAAGCCGTTGAGACTGTCGCTGAGAAAGCCGCAGGTTGGGCAGCTAGCGCGGCTTATCGTTGGTGGACCGGTGAAACTGATGATGATCGTGAAGCCTTTAGAGAAGCCGGCTTTACACCTAACAGTGAAGCTTTTGGTGAAAACGTTGGTGGATTTGTTGGTGATTTTGCCGGTGAAGTTTATCGTTGGTGGAATTCAGAAGAGACTTCAGGAGATATTCCAACAGATTAGTCCGCGAAGTGTTCACCCTGTACCTATGGGATGTATTGGCGCCGATGGAAGGAAGAGTAACAGGAATCCTCACGACTGGGAGTATTTTGATTAAATCTGTAATACCAATCTCTCAAGGTTGTTATCCAATCTATCAGTATAACAACCTTTGTATCGTGAGTGGAACATCCTCAAATCTTCAAGTGTGATTATCCCTACTACGCAGCTAATATTTAACATTTTTGCAAACGCGTCAATGCAGTAGTAGACTTATCTTATAGATTTCAAAGTTCCAATTTCTTTGCTTGGGACTTAGGATCCGGTGCCGCAAGGCATAGGGGTTCGAGTCCCCTCTTAACATAAACATGGTACAATCGGTCAAAAAAGTTAAGGGGTGGATATTGATGAGGCAATCGTACCCAAGTGATGTTACGCGTGAGCAGTTTGAAACTATAAGCTACCACTTTGAAACATCTCGAAAGGTTACAAGGCCGCGCAAATATGACCTTTACGATATTTTTTGTGCTTGTCTTTACGTTCTGAAAGGAGGTTGTACTTGGCGCGGCTTACCGCATGATTTTCCTAATTGGCAGACGGCTTAT
>BOCC01000073.1 GCA_026002715.1 Synergistales bacterium | reverse complement strand
GGTGATTTGTGCCAAACAGACCGTTGATGAATTGAATGACCGCTGCGCTTGATAATCGTATCAACTGCTTCAAGATCAAGTCAAAGATCTGCGCCGTATCGCGCTCTTGTTTTTTGCCTAACTCTTTCGTCACTGTACGACATCCTCCCGCTTCACTTAGTCATGTTGCTATTTTACAGCGAAAAGCGAAACACCTCAACTTTAGATTGGTGTTTTACGTTATATCTATGGCCATGTTAGGTATATTGTTCTGGCTACGTTGGTGTTTGTCGCGGTTTATGAAACGGCCGTGACGCCTGACAAGCGGGCTATTGACAAAATTATCAAATGCGCGATAATTTAGAAAATAATTCTTTAGAAAATAATTCTATTGAAGAAAATATTATTCTAATAAACAGAATTCAATACAGAACGCAGACTTGTTTGCAAGGGACTGATGAATTGTGCCCGCAAGAGACAAACCGCGCGAATCGCAAAAGCACGTGGAGAGCCTGATGAAGGGGCTCGAAGTTTTGGATTCCCTGCAGGGGCGCCCTGAGATGAGCCTGACTGAGATAGCGGACGCGCTCGGGATATATAAATCCAGAGCTATGATGCTCTGCGGCACGCTGGAGCACATGGGCTACGTAGTCTATGACGGCAGAGAACGAGTGTTTCGTCTCGGCCCGCGTGTGCCGGGCTTGGCCCGAGTTTACGAGAACACCAACCCCTTGCTCGCCCTCGTGAGGCCGGCTTTGGAGCGCCTCGGCGGGATGCTTTGGATAAATACCAGCCCCTCATCCGCACACCATAACGACAAGCGAAGCCCTTTTGAAAGAAGTTCAAAAAACGCGCGAGCGTTGGATACGCGGCCACGAGCGAGGAACGCGAAATTGGAATGACCGGAATAGCCGCCCCCGTTATTCAATACTCCAATGATTTGGTCGGCGTAGTTTCGGTCTCCGGCAAGGCGGTGATGCCGCTGAGGCTTGATGGCACGTATGTATTTGTCAAAATAACATGAGTCGGAGGCTGACTTGCATGATCAATTTGAAACCGGAACGCCTGAAGAAAGCGTTCGATTACGTGGACGAACACTTTGACGAGATGCTGAAAGATCTCGATACGGTGTGTTCGTGCCCGAGCACGGCGAGCAACCCGCAGGGGCGTGAGGATACCCGCCGCTGCATAGTATCCAAAATGAAATCCATAGGCATAGAGCCCGTAATCCACGACATCGACGGAGGAAACGCCCTCATAACCGCGGACACGGGCGGCGACGGGGACACGGCTTTGCTGTTCTACAATCACTACGATGTGGTCGAGCCGGGAAAATATGAAAACTGGCGTATTCCAGACCCATTCAAAATTCAGGCTATCGACGGAAAACTCTACGGACGCGGCATATCGGACAACAAAGGGCCGCTCTACTCGCGTCTTCACGCCGTGCAGGCCATGATGGCCACGGAGGGCAAGCTGCCCGTTCGCGTCAAATTTCTGGCGGAGGGCGACGAGGAAATATCCAGCCCGTCGCTGCATCGTTTCGCGCGCGAAAACGCCGCCGCTTTCCGCGAGATGTCACGCGCGGACGTATGTATATGGGAGAGCGGGCGCAATGACGACGAGGGGCGCATGTGGCTCAGGCTCGGCGTGCGCGGGGGGATGGCCTTCGACCTGAGCGTCAAGACGTCCGGCAACGACGTACATGGGCGCATGGGAGCGGTAATTCCGAGCGCGTCGTGGCGTTTGGTATGGGCCTTGGCGTCCCTGAAGGGGCCGGACGAGCGGATAGCCATAGACGGCTTTTACGACGGAGCCGAGTCGCCGAGCGACGCCGACCTCGAAGCGCTCCGAAACTTCCCCTACGACGAAGAGAGCCTCAAGAAAAAGGTCGGCTTCAAAGACTACGTGACAGGGGCGAGCGGCGAGGAGCTGAAGCGCCGGATATATATGGAGCCGTCCATATCCATATGCGGCCTCGAATCGGGCGAGGTACACAACGGCGTGCGCGGCATAGTTCCGCACAAGGCATACGCCAGGGTGAGCTTCTACCTCGTCCCGAACCAAGACCCGTCAAAATTAGAGGGGCTGCTAAGAGCGCACCTCGACCATCACGGCTTCCCGGATATAGAAATCAAAATGAGCGGATGTGTAAACCGCGCTGTCCGCACGCCGGTAGACACTCCGTTCAGGTATCGCGCCTGCGATGTGTCAGAAGCCGCGTTCGGCAAACCTATGGTGGTCGAGCTGACGCAGCTCGGCGCGGGCCCCGGCGACGTGTTTCGCGACGCCTGGCCCAAGATGCCTATAGCCGGCGTCGGCCCGAGTTACCCCGGCGGCGCTCATCATTCCCCCGACGAAAACATGATAATAGAGGACTATAGAAGGGCTGTAAAGTATCTTATAGCGCTGTTCTGTTCGTATGAACAGAACATAAAACTGAAAGAGGTGTGTTAGGTATGGCGTACTTCAAAAAGGTTATTCTCGCGGGTTTTATTGTGGCTTCATTGGCCGTGTCTTGCGCGTTCGCGGCGGATTTGCCGAAGAGCGCGAAAGATACTCTCATGTGGGGCGTAAACGCTGAGGCCTCCTCGCTCGACCCCTCAACCAGCAAAGATACGGTCACGCACATGATGATGTATCAGATTTACGACACACTGGTCAAAGAGGACTCGGACGACTACACGAAAATAGTCCCCGGCCTCGCCGAGAGATGGGAGTTTGGCAAGGACAACACGGAGATTACGTTTTACCTCAGGAAGGGCGTCAAGTTTCATAACGGCGACACGATGACGGCGGACGACGTGTACTTTTCGCTGCAGCGCTCGCTCGACTCCAGCTTTTCGAGCGGCATCAGCGAGGCAATAGATCACTTCGAGAAGGTCGGCGACGGCTCTGTAAAGGTCGTTCTGAAGTACGCTTATGGCCCCATTATGGACGTTATGACCAACCTCACTTACGGAATAGTCAGCAAGAGGGCGGTTGAGGAAGCCAAAGCCAAGAACACAGACTTCGCGCGCAACCCCGTCGGCACAGGAGCGTACAAAATGACGGAGTGGCGGTCGGGAGACTCTCTGATATTAGATCGCTTCGACGACTACTACGGCGGCGTCGCTCCTATAGCCAAAATTATATTCAAACTCGTTCCCGACGCGTCCTCGGGCGCCATAGCTCTTGAGGATGGAACGCTCGACATCTACTACCTCGTGGCTACAAGCGACTACGACTATCTCAAGAAATTAGACAACATAGCCTACGTGGAGTGCCCCGGCGTCGGTCTTTTCCATATCACGTTCAACGTGACTGACGGCGTCTTTAAGGACAAGCGTATTCGTCAGGCCGTGGCTTACGCCCTGAACCGCGACGACATTGTTATAGGCGGAGCTAACGGCGAGGCCGTGGTGGCCGACTGCCTCGTCCCGACGTCGGTGTTCGGTTATGACAAGGATTTCAAATGGTATTCGCAGAACCTCGACAAGGCGAAGGCGCTTTTGAAAGACGCCGGGTATCCTAATGGGCTCGAGACGGTGTTCAGTATGCAGGGTTCGTCGAGCTACATGATGCCCGCGGAGGTCGCTCAAGATCAGCTCAGGAAGATAGGCATCCGCGTAACTTTCGACAAAATGGAGCGCGCGGCTTACTTGGATGACGTCGGAGACAAGAGAAAGTTCATAGCCAGCCTTCGCATGATAAACGCCTCGATACGCGACGCCGATATGGTGTTGACGCGCAGGTTTCACAGCGCCATGCTCGGCGGCGGCAACAACTACTCCGGTTACTCCAACCCCGAGGTTGACGCCCTGATAGAGCAGGCCAGAAAGTCGTCTGACACAACTGAGAGACTGAACCTCTACACAAAAATCTACGGGATTCTGAAGGAAGACGCGCCGCTGATACCGCTGTACACCGATACCATATACCTCTTTCACAACGCGAAGCTGAAGAACCTCAAAGCTCACCCTGTCTACAGATACCGCATATACGAGACATATTTCGAGGAATAGAAGAGCGCCTCTATGCTGAGCTATATTTTTAAGAGAATACTCATGATCATCCCGGTTATGCTGGGCGTCACCTTTATTATTTTTACGATAATGAACCTGACGCCCGGCGACCCGGCCATGATGATTTTGGGCGAGGGGGCAAAACCAGCGGAGTATGAGGCGCTTAGAGCCGAGATGGGGTTGAACGACCCGTTTTTGGTGCGCTACGCGCGCTATGTGTGGGACGCGGCGCGGGGGGACTTCGGGCAGTCGTACCGAACAAAAATTCCGGTCTTTCAGGAGATAGCGGTTCGCTTCCCCTATACGCTCTATATGGCGACGTTCAGCACTATCATAGCGGTGATTCTGGGCTTGCCGATAGGCGTGCTATCCGCGGTCAAGCAGTACACCATATCGGATAACGTAGCCTTGGGCGTCTCGCTGCTGCTGACCTCGATGCCCACGTTCTGGCTCGCTATGATGATGGTTCTGGTGTTCGCGCTCAAAATGAAGTGGCTGCCCTCGCTTGGCATCGACACGTGGCGGCATTTTATCCTGCCGAGCGTCGCCACGTCGGCCGCCACAATGGCGTCGCTATTGCGTATGACGCGCTCCACGATGCTCGAGGTGATACGTCAGGACTACATCAGAACGGCGCGCGCCAAGGGGGCGCGTGAAAGCCACGTCATATTCGGGCACGCTCTCCGAAACGCGCTCCTGCCAGTCGTCACGGTCATAGGCGTAAACTTCGGCGTCGCGCTTGGCGGAACAATCGTCGTCGAGCAGGTCTTCGCCATCCCCGGCCTCGGACAATTGATAGTGAACGCCATACGCTCAAAGGATACGCCTATGGTCGTGGCCTCCGTCCTCTTCGCCGCCATCATAGCCTGCGTCGTCAATCTCTTGGTGGACATAGTCTACGTTTACATCGACCCGAGGCTCAAGTCCAAGTACATCCGCGTAAAAAGAAAGAAGGCGACGGCATGACGACCGCGGTCAACGCCTCCGCCGTTATACACAAGTACAAGAAAAAGAGCCAGTGGAAAACCATATGGCTGCGCCTCAAAAAGAACAGGCTCGCGATGTTCGGCCTCGTGTGCTTTATTCTGATGATGATAGCCGTCGTCGCGGCTGATATATACTACGACTACGAGGAGGACGCCCTGTCGCAGAATCTGTCGGCCCGTTTCAAGGACCCGTCGCGCGAACACCCCCTCGGTACCGATCAGTACGGACGGGACGTCATGGCCCGCGTCGTCTACGGCGGCAGAATATCTTTATTCGTCGGCCTCGCCACGATTTGCGTCTCTCTCACCGCCGGCTCCATCATAGGAGCCGCGGCCGCGTATTATGGAGGTAAGGTCGACGAGGTGCTGATGCGCTTTATGGATATTTTTTTGGCTATACCCAACACCCTGATGGCCATAACGCTCGTGGCGGCGCTCGGCAGCAGCCTTGTCAACCTGATATTGGCTATGGGAATATCGCAAATTCCGCGTATGTCCCGCATAGTGCGCTCGTCGGTGCTGAGTATCGTCGGTCAGGAGTATGTGGAGGCGGCCCGCGCTTGCGGCACGAGCGACGCGAGGATAATATTCAGGCACATCCTGCCGAACGCTATGGGCCCTATTCTCGTGCAGGTGACTCAGACGGTCGCGAGGTCTGTAATCACCATATCGTCGCTCAGCTTTATAGGGCTCGGCATATCGGAGCCGACGCCCGAATGGGGCTCCATGCTCTCAGAGGCGAGAAGCCAGCTTCGCTATCATCCGCACCTCGCGATAGCGCCGGGGGTAGCCATAGTCATGGCGGTCATGTCGCTGACGCTCTTGGGCGACGGCCTCCGCGACGCGCTCGACCCAAGGCTCAAAAACTAATTCGGGGCGGTGAGGCATGTGAGCGAAAATCTGCTTGAGATAAAAAATCTGCACGTCACATACAAGACGGACGACGACGAAATCTTCGCCCTGAACGGCGTCGACCTCAAAGTCAGGAAGGGCGAGACCCTTGGGCTTGTCGGCGAGACGGGCGCGGGCAAGACGACTATGGCGCTCAGCATTATGAGGCTCCTGCCCGACCGCGTTGGCCTCGTCACGCAAGGCGAGATATTCCTTGAGGACGTAAACCTGATGAAAGTAACGGAGGCCGATATGCGCCTCCTGCGCGGGCAAGACGTCTCCATGATCTTTCAAGACCCCATGACGAGCCTCAACCCCATTCACACCGTCGGACACCAGATAGCCGAGGTGTTGTTCCTGCACTATCCAAACGCCGCTACGGACGAGATAGAGCGCAAGGTTGACGATATGATGGCGATGGTGGGCATCCCGGCGGAGCGCAAGGCCGAGTATCCGCACCAGTTCTCGGGCGGCATGAAGCAGAGAATAGTCATAGCCATAGCGCTCGCCTGCAACCCAAAGCTATTGCTCGCCGACGAGCCCACGACGGCGCTCGACGTGACGATACAGGCTCAGGTTTTAAAGATGATGAACGAGCTGAAAGACTCGTTCAACGCGTCGATGATCTTAATCACGCACGACCTTGGCGTCGTCGCCCAGATATGCGACTCGGTGGCCATAATGTACGCCGGGGAGATTATAGAGGTAGGCGCGGCCGTCGATATTTTTGAGAGCGAGTCTCACCACCCTTACACGATAGGCCTCTTCGGAGCCATCCCGGATATGACCAAGAAAACCCGAAGGCTCAACCCGATAGACGGCCTGATGCCCGACCCCACGTCGTTGCCGCCGGGCTGCCGCTTCGCCGAGAGGTGTCCGCGTTGCCGGGAAGTTTGTTCATCGGAGCGGCCCGGCATGACGCCTATGAGCGCTACGCACGGGATCAAATGCCATTTATTCAAAAGCGACGAGCAAAGGAGGGCCGCGCAATGAGCGCGCCGCTGCTCGAAACCAAGGGTTTGAAAAAATATTTCGATACCTCGCTCGGTCCGCTTCACGCCGTCGACGACGTGAGCCTCGCCATCAACGCCGGAGAGACCCTCGGCGTGGTAGGAGAATCCGGTTGCGGAAAGTCGACGCTCGGGCGCCTTATCCTGCGCCTTCTTGAACCGACGGCGGGAGAGGTCGTCTTCGACGGCCAAAACATTCTCAGCTACGACCGGCGGAAGATGAAGGAAATGCGCAAGCAGATGCAGATAATCTTTCAGGACCCCTTTTCCTCACTCAATCCGCGCATGACGGTGAGCGAGATAATAGCCGAGCCGATAAAGGTAACGAGCGCCCTACCCACTCAGGACGCGATACTTGAGCGCGTGTTCGAGCTGATGGGGATAGTCGGCCTTGCGGAGAGGTTCGTCAATACCTACCCGCACGAGCTCGACGGCGGACGGCGGCAGCGCATAGGCGTGGCGCGCGCGCTGGCGCTGAACCCGAGGTTTATCGTTTGCGACGAGCCGGTCTCCGCGCTCGACGTCTCCATACAGGCCCAGATACTGAATCTCATGATGGACCTCCAGGAGGAGATGGGGCTTACATACATGTTCATCACGCACGACCTCTCCGTGGTGAAACACATCAGCAACAATATAGCCGTCATGTACCTTGGTCAGTGCGTGGAGCTAGCAAAGACGGACGAGCTGTTTGAGAACCCAGTTCACCCCTATACGCAAGGTCTGCTGGGCGCGATACCCGTGCCGAGCCTATCCGCCCGAAAGCATTTCAACATCATGAAGGGAGAGGTGACGAGCCCCATAAACCCTCACCCCGGCTGCCGCTTCGCGCAGCGCTGCCCCGAGGCGACGCCGCGCTGCGCCGAGCCGGGTTTGGAACTCAAGGAGATAAGCCCCGGGCACTTCGTTTCGTGCTATTCGCATATATAAGCACGAGAGCGCGTAACGTCCGCTAAAAATCAAAGGTGAATACCAAAATGAACATTCGTGCATTGTTTGCGGATTTGGGTTCCTAAACGCCCCTTGACACGCAACACCCTATGTGATACTTTATCTTACAATGTTGCTAAGTTAAATATTTAATTCTATTTTTTAGTTTTCCGGGAAGGAGGAACCATAAATGTTCAGACACTGCGGCATCGCTGTTTGTTTCGTTGTTGGCATCAGCATGATGATGTGCCCTGACTGTGGATCCTCGCCTGGAGCGATCGACGTTTAGTCGGCACACGCGTTCAAGCGACGGGGATCCCTTTATATGGGGTTCCCGTTTTTTGTTTTTTGTGGAATGAAAATATTTTATATTTGGGAGGAATTTATTATGAGCAAAGAAAAAGACAAGAAAGAGCTGCATTTCGAGACATTGGCTATTCACGGAGGGCAGGAGCCCGACCCGACCACGCTCGCGCGCGCCGTGCCGATAAGCCGCACGAGCTCCTTTGTTTTTAAGAGCGTAAAGCACGGCGCCGACCTTTTTGGGCTTAGAGAGCTCGGCAACATCTACACACGCCTCGGCAACCCGACGAATGAAGTCTTGGAGAAGCGCGTGTCGCTTCTTGAGGGCGGCGCGTACTCCGTGACGACGGCGTCCGGGACGAGCGCCATTCACTACGCCATCGCCACTATAGCGGCTGTGGGCGACGAGATAGTCTCCGGCACAAACCTGTACGGCGGCACTTATACGATGTTCGAGACCATCTTCCCGCAGTTCGGCCTCAAGACGCACTTCGTGGACGCGCGCGACCCAAAGAACTTCAAAAAGGCCATCACGCCCAAGACAAAGGCCCTCTACATCGAGACCATCGGCAACCCCGCGCTTGACGTGACTGACGTGGCCGAGGTGGCCAAGATAGCGCACGAGGCCGAGATTCCCCTTATCGTAGACGGGACGTTCACCACGCCCTACCTTCTGCGCTCAATAGACTACGGCGCGGACATCGTGATAAACTCCCTCACCAAGTGGATTGGCGGACACGGTACGGCCATAGGCGGCATAGTGACGGACGCCGGCAAGTTTCAGTGGAAGGGCAACAAGAAGTTCCCGCTCCTCAATGAGCCTGACGACAACTATCACGGGCTTCGCTGGGCGCATGACCTGCCCGAAGCGCTCGCTCCCATAGCTTTCGCGATGCGCTTGCGCACAGTTCCGCTTCGCAACTTAGGCGCTTGTCTCTCGCCGGACAACGCTTGGATATTCATACAGGGGCTCGAGTCGCTTCCGTTTAGAATGGACAGGCACGTGCAGAACGCCGCGAAAGTGGCCGAATACCTCGCGTCGCATCCAAAAGTGGCGTGGGTTCGCTTCCCCGGCCTGAAGGACGACCCGACATACTCGGTCGCCAGCAAGTACCTCAAGAAGGGCTTCGGCGGCATGGTCGTGTTCGGCATCAAGGGCGGCAAGGACGACGAGAGCGGCGTGAAGGCTGGCGCTAACTTTATCGAAGCGCTCGAGCTTTTCAGCGACCTCGCTAACGTCGGCGACGCGAAGTCTTTGGCTCTTCACCCGGCCAGCACGTCGCACAGCCAGCTCACCGAGGAACAGCAGAGAGCGGGAGGCCTGCCGCCTGAGCTTGTCCGCCTTTCTATCGGTATCGAGCATATCGACGACATTTTGGCCGACATCGAACAAGCCCTCAAGAAGGCGTAATCGGCCGGCGCGGTTGGTATTGAATTTGAAATCCGAAGTTTTCGGCAACCTATCCCTGCCGGACATGAAATTGGCGTCAGGGAAGACACTGCGTGAGGCGCGCGTCGCTTATTCCATGAGCGGCCGGGCCTCCGCCGATGGCTCTAACGTCATAGTTTTGTGCCACGCCTTGACGGGGAGCCACCACGTGACGGGAGACCCGGTCGAGTACCTCCCGGACGCTTGGTGGTCTTCCCTTGTCAGGCCCGGCGGGGTGCTGGACATAAACAAATTTTGCGTAATATGTTGCAACAACCTCTGCAGTCCCTACGGAAGTTCCGCCCCGAACGACATAGAGCCGGGGACGCGCCGCCCTTGGGGGATGCGTTTTCCTCTCGTTACGCCGCGCGACATAGCAATGTCTCAGAAGCTGGCGCTGGACGCCCTCGGAATACACAAAATCGCCGGCGTCATAGGCGGTTCTCTCGGAGGGATGATCGCTCTTGAATGGATGGCGCAGTTTGGAGATATGCTGAGTTTTGGCGTGGATATGGCCGCGCCTCTGCGCCTCTATCCGCAGGCCATAGCCTTTAACGAAGTCCAGAGGCGCGCCATAACGTCCGACCCCGAGTGGCAGGGCGGCGACTATGACCCGCACCGTCAACCGCTGAACGGCCTCCACAACGCCCGTATGCTGGCGATGATAACCTACCGAAGCGAGCAATCCTTTATCAAAAAACACATGAGAGAGTCAATCGGCACGGACGAGTGGGGCGGAAAGTTCGGCATCGAAAACTACCTCATGCACCACGGCGAAAGCCTGTCAAAACGCTTTGACGCCAACTGCTATCTCTATCTGACGCGGGCGATGGATTTGCACGACATATCAAGCGGACGCGGCGACGCCGAGGCCGCGTTTGATCTGATGCGCAAAAAACATCTCCTGACGGTGGGGATAAACAGCGATATACTCTTTCCCTCATGGCAGATAAAAGAAGTGACAGACGCGGCTCTTGACGTAGGTGTATACGCGGCTTACAAAGAAATCCAAAGCGACGTTGGACACGACGCCTTTTTGGTGGAAAATGACCAGGTGGGCGAAATCCTCTCAGATTTTTTTAACGAAATCAACCTGTAGGGGCAGACCTATGTGTCTGCCCCTACGAAAGTTGTTTGACTTATGCCTTTGTGTACAAAAACGGCCCCGCGTTCTCGAAGCCCATTTGCTTGTACTCGAATATCTGCTCCGTAGAGCCGACCAAGAAATAACCTCCGGGCGCCAGCGCGCCAAAGAATTTTTTGTACAGATGCTCTTTGGTCTCGGGCGTGAAATATATGACGACGTTGCGGCACAAAATTATGTCGAAGCCAGTGCCGAAGGAGTCGTCTATCATGTTGAAGCGCTTGAACGTCACGCGCCGCTTGACGTCGGCGTTGACCTGATAGGTCTCGCCCTTGTCGGCGGTGGTGAAGTATTTGGATAGGTATTCCTTTGGCGCGGACATCAACTGACGCCTGAGGTAGCTCCCTTGCTGAGCCAGCGCCAAAGCTCCCTGGTCGATGTCGCAGGCTAAGACGGGAGTCGACGCGTCAAGTCCGCAGACGGCTGAAAGTATAGCTAAAGAATAAGGCTCCTCGCCCGTCGCGCAGCCGCAGCTCCAAAGTTTCAGGCGTTTATGTCCGCGTTTTTTAATAAGCTCGGGGATGAATTGGTCGCGCATCTTCCACCACTGCTTGTCGTTTCTGAAGAATTCGGAGACGTTGATAGTGAGGTGGTCGAGAAACTCCCGCAACTTCTTGTCGTCGTTTTTGATCATGTCGAAATACTCGCCGTAGGTCTTGACGCCCCAGCGGTCTTTCAGCATGTGAACCCTGCGGTGAATCTGGGTTTTGTAAGAGTTCAGATCCAAGCCTATAATTTTACGCAGTTTTTGCTTAAAATCCTCGTACTCGGGTGAGTTGTAGATATTTCGCTCTTCTTTTTCCATGGCAATCCCACCTTTCAGCAAAGACGCGGCATGCTGCGTCTTTGCTCTACTCTTCCATTATTTCTTTTTCTTTACCCTTAAAAACATCGTCGACTTTTTTGATAGCGTCGTCGGTGGCGTCCTGAACCTCTTTTGTGTATTTCTTGAGGTCGTCCTCTGTGATCTTGGAGTCCTTCTCCATTTTCTTTATCGCTTCCACGGAATCGCGGCGATGGTTGCGCATAATGATTTTGGTGTCCTCGGCCTTTTTGGCCACCATCTTGACGAGCTCTTGCCTGCGCTCTCTCGTCAGCTCGGGCAGCGTAAGACGAATGCTTTCGCCGTCGTTTTGCGGCGTGATACCGAGGCTTGAACCGAGAATAGCCTTTTCTATGGCCTTCAACGCGGTACGGTCGAACGGGGAAATGAGGATCTTGCGCCCCTCGGGGATCGTGACGTTGGCCATTTGCTTAATCGGCGTAGCGTTGCCGTAATAGTCGGCCTTTATGTCGCTGACAAGCC